>NZ_JBPFDN010000010.1:0-172118 GCF_059414985.1 Arthrobacter sp. SAFR-044
GGCACAATCAACCAATTACATACATAATCGGTATCAACAAACTTGGCACACTATTGAGTTCTCAAACAACAGACACACCCGGCACCACCCAAACCCTCGTTCAGGATCGCTCCGGAGCAACTTTTCAAACTTACCCGATCCTCCACCGCGAAGCAAATCCATCTTTCAGGATCCGCATCGAATTGAAGACCGCCCCAACCGATTTCCAGCGCCCTAAAGAGCAACCAGATTTTGGCTTTGATTGGGGTTTTTGGCCACCCGGTGATCAGTTCTTCACTGTCTCCCCCGCGGCGACTTAGAAAACAATACACGCAGTCCGGGCCCACCGCAAACCGGCCCTCAGGGGGTAGGAAATCCCCGGGATTCCGGGGCGATACGCGTGGTGGGGCACCCAGGAAGCCAACCGGCGTCGGAATTCCACCCTGTGTGCTGCCGCACAGCCCACCGGACCGGCGCCCACCTGCCACGGCTTAACGCAGAAGGGCCGGCAACCCTAAGGTTGCCGGCCCTTCTCAAGCAGCTGGAATGAGCGGTGCTGGATTACCAGGAAGACTTGGTGATGCCCGGGAGTTCGCCCTTGTGTGCCATGTCGCGGAAACGGACACGGGAGATGCCGAACTTCTGGAAGGTGCCACGGGGGCGGCCGTCGATGATGTCGCGGTTACGCAGACGGATCGGGGACGCGTTGCGGGGCAGCTTCTGCAGGCCCAGGCGGGCTGCTTCGCGTGCTTCGTCGGTTGCGTTTTCGTCAACCAGGGTCTTCTTCAGTTCGAGGCGCTTGGCAGCGTAACGCTCAACGATGACCTTGCGCTGCTCGTTGCGAGCAATCTTGGACTTCTTAGCCATGTTTAGCGCTCCTCTCGGAATTCGACGTGCTGGCGGATCTTGGGGTCGTACTTCTTCAGGACCATGCGGTCCGGGTCGTTACGACGGTTCTTGCGGGTTACGTAGGTGTAACCCGTGCCCGCGGTCGACTTGAGCTTGATGATCGGACGTACGTCCTTGTCCTTAGCCACTAGAGCTTCACCCCACGAGCCAGGATCGAGGCGACGACTGCGTCGATGCCTCGTACGTCGATGGTCTTGATGCCACGAGCAGAAACCTGCAGCGTGACGTTACGGCGCAGGGACGGAACCCAGTAGCGCTTCTTCTGAATGTTCGGATCGAACCGACGCTTGTTGCGGCGGTGCGAGTGCGAAATGCTGTGCCCAAAGCCCGGCTCGGCTCCGGTCACTTGGCAGTGTGCTGCCATGACTTCTCCTCAAGAATTGAAAGTAATGATCCGCATATCTGCTGCTGGACCATGCTGCCAAGTGCGACCCACAGAATGTACGGGCAACGGTTAGTCACGCAACTTGAGCCCCTAACTACCGGCCACCCTGGAGAAAATTACCGGGCAACCGGAGCAATTGCGCACGCTCCGCGCACTTAGCGCCTACCAAGTCTACGAGTTGACGCAATTAAAGACCAATCGGGTGTATAAGAGGTACCCAAAGGCGGAAAGGTCACAGCCGCCGCTGACCCCTTTTCACAGCCTGGACATAGCTTCCCCACGCATGTTTGATCCATGAACACGCAGCTCCTGCCGGTATCACCGGCCGCAAGCAGCTCCGGCCGCCCGGAGCTTTCACCACCGAAGATACCCGCCCGCGGCTGGTTCGCCCGCCAGTATCGCCAGCGCATGCTGCGGACGGACTTCCTGACCGTCATTGCCTGGGCATCCGTGGCTGCCGCCATCGCCTTGTGGCTGGCCGACGGCGGTGCCACCAACATCACGTCGCCCGCCGCACTGTTCACGGCGGCGGGAATCGTGGCCGGGCTGGCGGGCATGGACCTGGTCCTGCTCATGCTGCTCCTGGCCGCAAGGATCCCTTTCATCGACCGCACGATCGGGCATGACCGGGCCCTGGAATTCCACGGCAAACTGGGCAAGCCCTCCCTTTACCTCCTGTTGGCACACGGCCTCCTGCTCGCCGTCGGGTACGGCATGGCCGAGGGACTGGACCCGGTCAGCGAATCCATCAACCTGTGGGTGCAGGTCCCCGATATGTGGCTGGCGTTCGTCTCCATGGCTCTGTTCATCGCCGTCGTGGTGACCTCCCTGGTGGCTGTGCGCCGGCGCTTCCCCTATGAGTTCTGGTACGTGGTCCACCTGCTGACCTACGCAGCAGTGGCAACGTCAATCCCGCACCAGTTCAGCGTGGGCGGCCTCTTTGCGGCCGGCACCTGGCAGCGGTGGTACTGGCTCGCCATCTGCATCTACACCGGCAGCGCCCTGGTGTACTTCCGCATCCTGGAGCCGGTGCTGGCCACCGCGCGCCACCAGCTGACGGTGGCCCGCGTGGAAGCTGTGGCTCCCGGCGTGGTGAACATCGTCATGAGGGGCCGGAAGCTGGACCAGCTGGCAGGGACAGGCGGACGCTTCTTCATCTGGCGCTTCCTGGCGCCGGGCATGTGGTGGCACCCCCATCCGTTCAGCCTGTCCGCGGAGCCCGTCGTCAACGGCCGGGACGGCCAGGGGACGCTGCGGGTCACTGTCCGGAACCTTGGCGACGGGTCCGCCCAGCTGCTCCGGCTGCGGAAGGGCACAAAGGTGGCCCTGGAGGGTCCCTACGGATTGCTCAGCACGGCAGCCCGGACGAAGAACAAGGTGGTGATGATCGGCGCCGGCATCGGCATCACCCCCCTGCGGGCGCTGCTGGAAACCACGCCCTTTGCTCCGGGCGAGGCGACCGTCCTGCTCCGCGGGCACACAGAAGAGGAGCTTTACCTGGGCAGCGAAATCCTTGACCTCTGCCAGGCCCGAGGGGTGCGGCTCTTCCACCTCACCGGGCCGCGGGGCCACGGCCGGTCCACTTGGCTTCCCGAGGACTCTGTGCGCCACGGCTACAGCCTTGCCTCCTATGTGCCGGACATCAGGGATGCGGACGTCTACGTCTGCGGCCCGGCGGCGTGGGCGGCCAACGTCATTGCGGATGCCGGGAAGGCCGGCGTCCCTGAGGAACAGATCCATCACGAAAGGTTTGACTGGTGAAAATTCGCGGAACAGTCGCAGCAGCTTTGGCCTCCGCCGGGATCCTCCTGGCCGGCTGGCAGACAGGCACCCAAGTCAACGGCATCAGCACCGTGGCATCAAGTACGACGGCGACAGGCACCACGGGTGCCACCGGCACGGGTTCGTCCGGCACGGGGACAGGTTCGTCCGGTTCGGCTGGGTCCTCGAGCTCATCGGGCACAACAGGTTCCTCCGGTACTACAGGTTCTTCCGGGTCCTCCGGGTCCACTAACTCCTCTGCCTCCGGCACCTACAAAGGAAACACCGTCCAGACCCGGTTTGGCCCCGTGCAGGTCCAGATCACGGTGGCGAACGGGAAGATCACCGATGTCACGGCGCTGCAGCTGACCAACACGGACGGCAAATCCATCCAGATCAGCAACCGCGCGGCACCCCTGCTCCGCAGCAAGGTCCTGGCGGCACAGTCGGCCGATGTCCAGACCGTCAGCGGCGCCACCATCACCAGCGACGCCTACCTCACCTCTCTCCAGGCAGCCATCGATGCAGCAAACCTCTGACGCACAGCCGGCAGCCACCGGCACGGTCCTCAAGGCCCGCACCTTTGAATGCATGGGAACGGTCATCGGCCTGACGATGCCGGTGGGCTCGCCCGCGGAAGGGCAGCCGGGGCTCGACGAGCTCGGTGCCGCCACCGCCGTCGTCGAACGCCTGTTCCGGGACCTGGACGAAACGTTCAGCCTGTACCGTCCCGATTCGGAGGCGAGCAGGCTGGCGTGCGGTGACCTGAAGCTGTCCCACGCCTCGGCGCAGATGCGCGAGCGGTACGCCGAGGCCCATGAGTGGCGCCTGGGTACGGAAGGGGCCTTCACCCCTGAAAGGCCCGACGGGGTGCTGGATCTGTCCGGGATCATCAAGGGCCATGCCGTCCGTGAGGCCGGGACGTCACTCCTCGCCCTAGGCCGGCGGGACTGGTGCCTCAATGCCGGTGGCGACGTCCTGGTCAGCGGCTCTCCGCACCCGGGCAGCGCTGAGCCTTGGAAAGCAGGCGTGGTGGACCCGGCGGACCGCCAAACGCTCATCACCGCACATCCGCTGGGCGGCACGGGGCGGCACAAGGCGATGGCCACCTCCGGCTCCGCTGAACGTGGCGAGCACATCTGGCGGGTGGGAAGCGGCACCCGTGACGCCGGGTTCGTCCAGGTCACCGTTGCCGCCGCTGATATTGTCACCGCCGACGTCCTGGCCACGGCCATCGTTGCCGGCGGAACGCCGATGCTGGACCGGGCCGCTGACAACTGGGATGTTGCCGTGCTGGCCATCCACGCGGACGGCTCGATGCTGGCGACCCCGGCGTTCCAGCCGGCGTAAAAAAGCTACAGCCGGGTGAGCTGGGGGTACCTGGGCTGCAGGTTGTCCCCGGAGGACTTGCCGGTGACACGGCGGACCACCCACGGCGCCGCGTACTCCTTGAACCACTGGGCGTTGACGCGAATGGCCTCGGCGCGGCTGAGTTCCGGGACCTGCGTCATGGGCGGGATGTCGATGGAGTGGTCGTACTTAAGGACCTCGAGAACCCGCTTGGCCATGTTCGCGTGGCCGGCAGCGGACATGTGCATCCGGTCGTGGGCCCACATGCCCCAGTCGTAATATTCGCTGAAGCGCCAGTAGTCCACCAGCAGGGCGCCGTGGTCCCCGGCGATGCCGCGGACCAGTTCGTTGTAGATGGCAGTGCGGCCGCGCATGGTGCCGAACACCTTCGAACCCCGGGCGTCGAAACCCGTGAACATCACCACGGTGGCGCCGGTGGCAGCGAGCTTCGCCACGGCGTCGTTGTATTCCACCAGGAGATCATCGATGTCCACGCGCGGGCGGAGGATGTCATTGGCGCCGGCGTAGATGCTCACCAGTGTGGGGTTGAGTTCGACGGCGGCGTCCACCTGCTCAGACAGGATCTGCCGGAGCTTCCTGCCGCGGATGGCTAGGTTGGCATAGCCGAAGTCCGGGTCGGCGGCGCAGAGCTGTTCTGCCACGCGGTCGGCCCACCCGCGGACGCCATTGGGACGTGCCGGGTGGTCGTCACCGACCCCTTCGGTGAAAGAGTCGCCAAGTGCCACGAATCGGGAAGTGAAATCCATCCGGTTAGTTTGCCGTCCGTTGCCGGGAGCAACCAATCGACCGGTATCTGCCCCGGTCAGCCCTGCTTCTCGCGCAGGATCCAGTGGTCCGTATCCAGCCGACCCACCACTTTCTCGCCGATCCGCGCCAGGTCCAGCACGTCCTGTTCGGTCAGGGCGTCGAGGAACAAGTCACGGACGTCTTCGACATGACCCGGGGCCAGGCCCACGATGGTGGCCATGCCTTCCTCAGTGAGGTGCGCGGTGGTCACCCGGGCGTCGGAGGGGTGCGGGCGGCGTTCCACCCATCCGCGCTTCTGCAGCTTGGTCACCACATGCGAAAGGCGGGACAAGGATGCACTGCTGCGGGCGGCGAGCTCGCTCATGGGCAGGAACCGGTCCTCAGCTTCGGACAGCATGGCCAGGACGGTGTAGTCGAAGAGGGACAGCTTTCCCGCGGCATGCAGCTTCGTGTCCAGGGCCGCGGGCAGCAGCGTATTGATGCTCACCAGTGCCAGCCAGGCACGGCGTTCGTCAGCGTTGAGCCAGCGGGGTTCGGTCATGTTCCCCATTCTACGATTGATCCTTCAAGTAGCTTGTGCGGCGCCGGTAGGCTTGCCCCATGTATGTTGTCTCCCTTACCTACCGTGTGCCCCAGGAGATCGTCGACTTCCACAACGACGCCCACATCGCCTGGCTGCAGAAGGCGTTCGACGACGGCGTGTTCATCGCCGCCGGCCGCAAGATTCCGCGTACCGGCGGGTTGCTGCTGTCGCAGGCCGAACGGGAAACCCTGGACGCGAGCCTGTCCCAGGATCCGTTCTACACCAACGGGGTTGCCGACTTCGAAGTAATGGAGTTCCACGCGGGCCGGGTGGCCCCGGGCTACGAAATCCTGCTGGACACCCCGCCGCAGCCCGCACCCTAAGGCGCGATGCCTTCGTAAGGTGCGCTGCCGCCGTCGGACGTTCCCGCGGCGAGCTTCTTCAACCCGCCCTTCCGCGGGACTTTGACCGGCTGGGGCCAGCGCGGGGTGAGGGTGTCCCCCAGCGTGACGCCACGGAGCTTGCGGCCGAAGAGCGGCAGGACCCAGTCGTGGACCCAGCGCCGCTGGCGCCGCTCCCACTCGCGCAGGCTGGGCCGGGCGGGCGGTTCCCAGTCCCTGGGCTTGATCTTGTGCGGCACGCCCAGCTGGTCCAGCACCTGCCCGGCAAGGTATTTGTGCCCGGCCTTGGACATGTGGAGCCGGTCCGAGTCCCACATCTGCCGGTCGTGGAAGGCGTCCAGGCACCAGTAGTCCACCAGCACGGCCCCGTATTTATCCGCGATGTCCCGGACGCGCTGGTTGTAGTAGGTGTTGCGCTTCTTCAGCGGTTCCAGCAGCGCGGACACCTTGACGTCGAATCCCGTGAAGAGGACCAGCGTGGCCCCGGTACCGGCCAGCCGGGCCACCAGCTGTTCGTAGTCCGCCATGAGCGCGGGCATGTCCGTCTTCAGGTCCAGGATGTCGTTGCCGCCGGCGTAGAGCGTAATCAGCGTTGGCCGCATCCGCAGCGCAGGTTCCAGCTGCTCGTCAACGATGTGCCGCAGCCGCTTGCTCCTGATGGCCAGGTTGGCGTACTTCCACCCTGGCTGCGCTTTGGCGAGCTTCTCGGCCACCCGGTCGGCCCACCCCCGCACCCCGTTGGGCAGCCGCTCATCCCGATCCCCCACTCCCTCGGTAAACGAGTCGCCAAGGGCAACAAACACCCGCCCGGAGTCAGGAAGCAAGGGATCACAGGGCACCACGCCAACCTAACCCCACCATAGAAAGCGCAGGGAAAGCCGAGGTAAAGCAATGGTGACGAACCCTTGCAGCCGGAGCCGGGGGCTTGCGTAGGAGCGCATCGCCGACAGGAGCGCAGTGAAGGCCGCCCGCGGCCGAAACGCAGCGGAAGGAGGTGTCTAAGCGACGGCAAGCCGCCGGTTCCGGCGTAGCCGGCAACGGTGCCGGGGCTACCCTTCGGCTTTGCCCTGCCGCCAGTACCCCATGAACGCCACCTGTTTCCGGTCGATCCCCACGTCACGGACGAGGTACCGCCGCAGCTCCTTGATAACCCCTGCTTCGCCCCCCATCCAGGCGTAGAAGGGCAGGGCACCAGTTGGTAAGTGCGGGTTCCTGGAGCCGCTGATGACCGAGGATTCCAGGCGTGCAGGCGTCTCCCAAAGGATGTCCACGTCCACGTTGACGTCATCGGGCTCAGGCCCGGCGCCGCCGTCGTCCGCCGTGATGCCCACCCAGCCGGGCACGGGGACGGCGTTGCGCACGGCCTCCTGCAGCAGCTGCCCGTGCGGCCGGGACCGTCCGATGGCGGCGCCGCGGGCCAGCCAGGTGATTTCGATGTCCGCCGGGGAGCTGAGTTCCAGGAAGTCGGCGGCCTGCGGGACCTCCAGGAAGGCGTGCCCGCTCATGTACGGCGGGAGGGTTTCGAGGATGGCGGAGAGGGCGGGAACAGCGGTTTCGTCACCGGCGAGCAGGACGCGCTGCGCCATGCCGGGGCGCCACTCGATGCCGGAATAGGTTTCCGCGGTGACGCAGTGCGCGGCGCGGTTGTTCGGGCCTATGAGGGTGAGCGGGTCGCCAGGTTTGGCCTTGGATGCCCAGTCCGCGGCCGGCCCGGCGTGTCCGTGGTCGTCGGCGTGCATCACGAAGTCGACGTCGATCTCCGGGTACACCGCATCCAGCCGCGCCTCCCGGACCGTATAGGTGCGCATCGATCCGCGAACGGCCGGGTCCATGGCCAGCCAGTCCCGGTACCAGCCCGCGTGGCCCGTGTCGAAGGCGGGGAGCGGAAGTTCCGCGCCATCCGGGGCCTTCGACGGGATCAGGAGTTTGATCCGCAGGTCCAGGGTCTCGCTGTGGACGCCGAAGTCACGCAGCGAGTAGCCGCCGAACGTGATCCTGCGGAACGTGGGGCTCAGCTGCTGGACAGCGGACACGGTCACCTCGAAGGCAAGGCTCATCGGCTGGGTGGCGGTTGGCTGCCCAGCGCTTTCCCGGGTCTTCATGAAACGAGCTCCAGTTCGGTGGTTGTGGCGTGGTGGCGGCCGATGGGAATGATCAGCGGGGTGCCGGAGACGGGATCCGGGATGACGCGGCTCTCCAGGCCGAAGACGTTCCTGACCAGGTCCTCCGTCACCACGTCCCCCGGGGAGCCCAGGGCCGCGACGGTGCCGTCTTTCATGGCGATGACGTGGTCCGCGTAGCGTGCGGCCAGGTTGAGATCGTGCAGGACGATGGCCACGGTGGTGCCGCGCGTGCGGTTCAGGTCCGTCACCAGATCCAGGACCTCCACCTGGTGCGCAAGGTCAAGGTAGGTGGTGGGTTCGTCCAGCAGCAGGACGTCGGTTTCCTGGGCGAGCGCCATGGCGATCCAGGCCCGCTGCCGCTGCCCGCCGGACAATTCATCCACGTTCCGCCCGGCGAGCTCCAGCGTTCCGGTGGCTTCCAGCGCGCGCTGCACCGCGAGATCATGTGGGGATGATTCCCCTTCACTCCAGCTGCGGAAGAAGCCCTGGTGCGGGTAGCGCCCCCGGCCCACCAGGTCGCGGACGGTGATCCCGTCCGGGGCGCTGGGGTGCTGGGGAAGGAGGCCCAGGGTGCGGGCCAGTTCGCGTGCCGGACGGGAATGGATGTCCTTGCCGTCCAGGGTCACGGCGCCGCCGGCGGGTTTCAGGAGCCGGGAGAGGCCGCGCAGCAGGGTCGACTTTCCGCAGGCGTTGGCGCCCACGATCATGGTCACCCTGCCTTCCGGGATTCCGACGCTGAGCCTGTCCACCACGCATCGTTGGTCGTATTTGAGCGTCAGGTCCTTGGCTTGGAGAACTGCCACGTCAGGCATCCTTTCGGTTGGCTGTGACCAGGAGCCACAGCAGGAACGGGGCGCCGAGCGCGCCGGTGACCACGCCCACCGGCAGGACGGTGCCGCCCAGCAACAGGGGCGCCAGGTTCGCGGCGAGGAAGTCCGCGGCCAGGACGATGAGAGCCGCCACAAAGGCCGACGCCGGCAAACTGGCTTTGCCGGTGAAGCGGCGGGCGATGGGACCGGCCAGGAAGGCGACGAACGAGACCGGCCCGGCAGCCGCCGTCGCCACTGCTGCCAGTGATACCGCGATGGCCACCAGTGCCAGGCGCGCGGTGTTGACCCGGACGCCCAGGCCGGCGGCTGCGTCATCCCCCAGTTCCAGGATGCGCAGCGGCCCGGCGATAAGCCCGGCCGCGGGAACCAGGACGGCGAGCGCGAGGAACAGGATCCCTGCGCGGTCCCAGTTGGCGGATTTCAGGGATCCGTTCAGCCACACCAGGGCGTCGGCGGCGGTGCGGATTTCAGCGCGCGTCATCAGGAAGCTGACCACGGCCTGCAGGGCGGCCGCGATCCCCACCCCTGCCAGGACCAGCCGGTTTCCGGCACCGGTTCCCCTGCCAATTCGGCGGGCTCCGCGGGAGATCGCGTAAATCAGGGCCGCCACGGCCAGGGCTCCCGCCAGCGCCGCCCCGGACACCGCGGCACCGGATACGCCGAAAACAACGATCGCAACAACCGCCGCCGCGCTGGCCCCGGAGCTGATGCCGATGACGTCGGGGCTGGCAAGGGGGTTGCGGAGCATGGTCTGGAACAGGGCGCCGGCCAGGCCGAACGCGATCCCGATCAGGGTGCCGATGACGGCACGTGGAAGCTTGTTCTCCATCACGATGAAGCTGGCGCCGGGAATCTTGATGCCGCCGGTGAGGTGGTTGATGACGATGGTGAAGAAATCCGGGATGGTCACCGTATAACTGCCCAGCAGGACGGACGCGAAGAACATCAGCAGCGCGGCTGCGGCGAGAATCCCCGTCCGGTTCACTCCGCGAGATGGCAGATAACCCCAATGTTTGGGCGGGGGACTGCTGCGAAGTGCCATCTCGCGGGGTTGGGTGGGGGTTGCAGTCTCCTTGGCACTCACAGCCCGGCCCCCTTGCCGCGGCGGACCAGCCATACGAACACCGGTGCGCCTACCAGGGCGGTCATGATCCCGGCCGGGACCTCACCGGGCAGCAGCACCACCCGGCCAACGATGTCCGCGCCCAGGAGCAGCGCCGGGGCGGCGACCAGGGAAAACGGCAGGATCCAGCGGTAGTCCGGGCCGGTGAGGAATCGGACGGCGTGCGGGACCACCAGGCCCACGAAGCCGATGGGCCCCGCCAACGCGGTGGCCGTGCCGCACAGCAGGACGACCCCCAGTGCCACCACGGCGCGGGACAGGCCCACCCGTTGGCCCAGGCCGCGGGCAATGTCGTCGCCCAGGGCCAGGTTATTGAGGCTCCGGCCGGCCAACAGCGCGATGAGCGCACCGGCTGCCAGGAAGGGCAGGCCCGGCAGGAGCACTGACCAGTCCCGGCCCGCGATGCCGCCCACCTGCCAGAAGCGGAACCTGTCCAGCGTGTCCTGGCTGGAGACGAGGATGACGTTCATGAGCGACGACAGCCCGGCGCTCAGCGCGGCTCCCGCCAGCGCGAGTTTCACCGGGGTGGCACCGTCCCTACCCAGCGAGGCGATGAGGTACACCACGACGGCGGCCGCGGCGGCCCCGGTGAACGCGAACCAGATGTAGCCGGTGAAGGTGGTGACGCCGAACACGTAGATGCCGGCGACCACCGCCAGGGCAGCTCCGGCGTTGACTCCGATGATGCCGGGATCGGCCAGTGGGTTGCGGGCAACACCCTGCATCGCGGCACCGGCCAGGCCCAGCGCGCCGCCCGCGAGCAGGCCAAGGACGGTGCGAGGGATGCGGGCGCGCACCACGGCATGGTCGCCATTGGCGGGATCGAAGGCCGTCAGGGGCTGCCACACGGTGCCGAGGGGAACGTCACGCGCGCCCACGGCCAGCGATATGCCGGCCAGGAGCACCAGCACGACGACGGCGGCCAGCAGCCAGGCGGCCCGCCTCCTTCCCGAAGCATCACCGCGGAGGGTGCCCGGGGCTGCCGTGGCCGACACCTGGGCGCCGTTGTCCGCTGGCGGACGCGCCGTCGTCGTACTCATGGAGGTGCGCCTACTCCACTGCATCCGCTGCCGTGGCCAGCTGCGGCAGGAACATGTCCAGGGACCACGGCAGGCTCAGCGGTGATGAGGCCGAGATGGAAAGGGTCAGCGTGTTGTCCGAATCGGCTACCAGGGCGCCGTTCTTGATGGCGGGGATCTGGCCCAGCAGCGGATCGGCCTTGATGGCGTCGGTGGTTGAGGCGTCCGGGACCCAAGTGACGAAGATGTCGGACTGGAGTTCGTTGGCTTTTTCGGCGGACCACGGAATGTAGAACCCCTTGGAGCCCTTGGAGTTGTCCGCCACCACCGGGGCCAGGGTCATGCCGATTTCGCTGAGGAAGCGGGGGCGGTTGTCGTTGGCGGTGTAGACGTTCACGCCGTCGCCCTTGGCGGGCTCCAGGTTGCCGTAGATGAAGCTCTTGCCTTGGATCTGCGGGTACTGGGCGACCTTGTCCTTGACGGTCGATTCGGTGTCGGAAACCAGTTTGGCGGCTTCGGCGTCCTTGCCCAGGGCCTTGCCGGTGATGGTGGTTGCGTCCTGCCAGGAGGTTCCGTAGGCCACGTCCGGCTGGGCCACCACCGGGGCGATTTCGCTGAGCTTCCTGTAGTCCTCTTCCGTGAGGCCCGAATAGGCGGCGAGGATGACGTCCGGGCTGAGCTTCGCGATCTCGGTGAAGTTGATCCCGTCCGCCTCGGAGTACTGGGCGGGAGCCTTGGCCGAACCGAATCCGGCGCCCAGCTTTTCGAGGGCCGCATCTTTCCAGGGGGTGGATCCCTTGTCGTTGCCGCCCCATTCGTTCTTGGGGACGCCCACCGGAACCACGCCCAGGGCGATGGCGACGTCGTCGTTCACCCAGGAGACGGTGGCCACCCGGGTGGGCTGCTTCTCAATAGTGGTGGTGCCGTACACGTGGTCGATGGTGACCGGGAACTGGGCGCTGCTGCCGTCGTTGCTTGCGTCCCCGACAGAGGAGGCGGGCCCCGTGCTGCAGGCGGACAGCGTGAGGGCTGTTGCGGCCAGCACTGCCGCAGCCTTACCGGCGGATGAGAAGAGGGTCCGCCGGGTTGGATGGCCGGGGAAGAAGGGGTTGGTCACGGGACTCCTTGGATCAAGCTGACGAAACTTAAGTAAGGCTAACCTATGTAAATGGCAATTACGCAACTGTTTTGTCACCTAATCCGCGTAGGGTGACGAAGGCGACACTGCCTGACCAGCTCCTTGAACAGGACCCGCATCATTTGGCAGGATGGCCCTTGCCGGTCCGGGCTTTAGGACACCGGATGGCTGAACAGGAACAGGACAACGGGAACCATGCGCACGCAGAAGGCCAGCTGGGCCGCCGCTGCCTTGGAGAGCGGGGTGGCCGCTTTGGCCTGCACCGCGGGAACTGACTGAATCCCCCGTTACCCTTGGCCCGGCTCCGGGCCGCCCACCTTCACGAAAGTTTCAGCCATGCAATCAGTCACACCCCAACAGATCCGTTCATCCTTCGTCAACGCCAGCCGGTCAGAAGCCGCAAAGCTGACGCTGCCCAGGAACTTCGACTCCCTGGACTGGGACAGCCTGGAGTTCCTGGGATGGCGCGATGACAAGATGCCGCTGCGCGGCTATCTGGTGGTTCCGGGACCTAAGGGCCTCACCGGGATCATGCTCCGCGCCCCCGAAGGAGGCGCCAAAAAGAACCGGTCGGTGCTGTGCGAGCTTTGCCGGGACGTGTTGTCCAAGGAGGACGTCCTCCTGTGGGTCGCCAAGCGGGCGGGCCAGTCCGGACGCAACGGCAACACCGTCGGAACCTTAATCTGTGCCGACTTCGTGTGCTGCGGCAACGTCCGCAGGGAACCGCCGGTCAATGAGATCAACCCCGATCCCGCCGCCGTGGTTGAACGCCAGATCAACGGCCTGCAGGACCGGACGGCGCAGTTCCTTGCGCGCGTTCAGGCCACGTAGAACGTCGGGCCAAGCAGGCGGGCAGGGAACCCCGTTCACTCCCTGAACGGGGTTCCCCGCTTGCCGGTCAGCGGTAGGAAAAGCTCATCAGCACCGACTTCAGCGTTTGGCCTTCAGCGCTCCAGTACCAGGCTTTCGCCGCATCATCATCGGCAAACGGCTGCCCGTCGAACAGGACGTCCGCGCTCAGGACCCGGTCGCCAAGCAGCACCGGACCTTCCCGCACCTGCCCGTCCGGGGAAACAGGCAGTCCGGCCGTGAGTTCCATGCGGTACCTTGCGGTGCCTTCACTGCGGTCCACGAAGAACGACGAATGCGGCGTGGGGACAGAATGGTCCCGGAGGCCCAGGACGGGGTCTGTTTCGATGACGGTCCGGGTGGCAGAGCCGGCCACGACGTCGGCGATTTGGCCGTAGTAGATGTTGATGCGGCTGTTTCCTTCGGTGTCGTGAACCGTGGCCGTTCCCACGTACGGAGTCTTCGACGGCTCGAAAACCTGCACCGTCCAGTCCGCCGGATGACTGAAGGACAGCCGGCCATCGGGAAAGGTGAAGGTTTCCGGACCCGCGGGAACCGGTGACGATGTGGCGGCGGGAACTACTGACGGAGCCGGGTCCGGGGCCACTGTGGAAATGGCGGCGGACGCCGGGGATGACCCGCCATCGCGCGGGGTCCCGTCGGCACAGGCCGCGAGGGGGAGCAGCACAGCAGCGAGCGTCAGCGGTGCAGATTGCAGGAGGCGCATGGGAATGCCTTTCAAGAGGACGCCATCGTTCTCTTGGGGAACAGCGCGGACCCAGCATCCAGCAGTACCTATGGGATTTATTCAGGCGAGGTGTAGTTGGTAAAGCCCAGAGTGGCACAACGAAAACACCAGCCACCATTACCCGGACAATAAATCCATCAATTTGTTATATCCAATTTGTTATATAGCTGTTCCCGATCAGCGCAGAACGATGTCCACCGGGTTCGCTTCCGACCGCCAAACCCCTTCCTCCCCCGGCCGGGGACGGATCACCGGCGCCGTGAGGACGCCGGAACGGTTGGTTCGCCGGTCGCGGAGGATCTCGGTGACAGAGCCCAGGTGCCGGGACAGGTCGATCACGTTTTCGGGTGCGGCCAGCAGCAGCTGGAAACCGAACTCGTGCAGCGCCTTGATGCCGGCGCCGGCGAACTCCTCCGACGCGAGCACGAAGGCCTCGTCCATCATCACCGTGCCGTAGGTGGTGAAGCCCTGCTCGGCGATGCCCAGCTGGTAGCTCAGGGCCGCGGCCATGATGAAGGCGGTGAACCGCTGCCGCTCGCCACCGGACATCGAACCGGTGTCAGCGTGCATGAACACCTCGGTCTTCTTGCCACTGCGTTTCCCGTTTGACGGCGTTCCGGTGACTTCCCTGTGCTCCTTGCACTGGATAAACAGGTGCCCGCGCACGTCCAGCACCTCGGCCCGCCAGCGCCGGTCCTCGGGCGCCTGGGAACCAAGCCGCTTCACCAGGGTTTCCAGGGACTTGTAGCGGGCGGTGAGCTCGCCGTCGTCGTCCTTTTCCGGCCCGGAACCCTCTGCACGGCTCGCTTCCGCTTTCGCCGGCCGGGTGTGCCGGGCCTTCAAGGCGCCCTGGATGGCGTCCTTGAACTGCTTGGCCGTGGGCGGCAGCGTCTGCTTGATGTCCAGTTCCAGGTAGCTTCCCTCGTGGAAGTTCACCTGCGAGAGGATGCCGTTCAGGGGCAGGATGCGGCTGGTGATGGAACGGCGTTCCTCGTCCAGCAGGTGCAGGAGGGTGCTGAAGGACTCGTGCGTGCGCTGGTTGAAGAACTGGCGGAACTCCGCCTCCTGCGCGGGCAGTCCGTCGTTGACGATCGCGTGATAGCGCGCCTCGAACTCGCTTGCGGCGCCGATGCTGGTCCCATGGTCAGCCGAGATGGCGCTGCCCCACTCGCGCACGAAGCCTTCGAAAATACGGGTAAGCCGCTCCGCCGTCGCCTGGCCCCGCGACTCCGCGGTGTGCAGTTCGCCGAGCAGTGCGGTCCGGATCCGGTTGGCCAGGTTGTCCAGCTCGTGCATCTCAGTGATGTCGCCAAAGTCGGCGAAGTAGGGTTCCAGGGCTGTGACGGTGGCGGCCGACGGCGGTGCCTCGGCCAGACGGTCACGCGCGGCTTCCAGCAGGGTGTCCGCAGCGGTCAGCTGGCGGTCGAGTGCCTTGTATTCGCTTTGCAGGACGGCGGCGGACTCAGTGCTGGACTGGTGCTTGTGCCGGACCTCCTCGATGGTGGCGCGGAGCGGCTCCAGGTCGGCCTGGGCAGCAAGCGCATCCTTGAGCCGCTGCTCGATCCGTGCGAGCTCATCGGCGGCCACCGCGGCAGACACCTGTTCCCAGGGGCGGTCGTCTTCGGCGATCCGCCGCAGTGCGTCAAGCTGCCGGCTCATGCCCTGGTGCGAATCCTCGCGGCTCTGCGCCAGTTCGGCGGCCTTGGCCACTTCCTCCCGGAGGTCCTCCACCTGCCCGGCCACGAGCTCCAGCTTGGCCGCGTTGTCGAAGCCCAGGACGTAATCCTGGCGGCTGGTGAAGCGGTCGTCCTTCTCCACCGTGTGCCGGTTGCGCTTGACCACGCCACCCAGGCTGAGCCCCTTGTCCAGCGTGGCCAACTGGTCCGGGTCCTCCACGCAGGGATAGGCGAAGTCCATGGCGATCCGCTCCCGCACCCATTCCCCGGCTTCGGCAGCCGCGCCCGAGGCGAGGATGTCCAGCTTGGTGAGCAGGTCGCCGTCGCGCGTGTCCTCCACGGCGAGCGCGCCGCCTGCGAGCGGCTTGGAGACGTCCACTGCCCGGAGCGCGCCCCGGACGTTGTGGTCGTTGAGGTAGCGGGTGACGGCGCCGAAGTGCTCTCCGGGGACCAGCAGGGTGGTGGCCAGGTTGCGGAGCGCGCGTTCGGCAGCGGGGCGCCACCGTTCCTCCCCTTCCGCGAGGTCCATCAGCTCGCCGGCGAAGGGCATGCGGTCCTCGGGGATGCCGGTTGCGGCGGCAATGGCGGCGCGGTTTTCAATGCTCGACGGCGGCAGCAGGGATTTGCGCGTCTTCAGTGAGACAAGTTCCTGCTCAGCCGCGGCCAGTTCCCGTTTCCGGCTGGCATGCGCGTCGAACGCCTCGAACCGCAGCTCCTGCAGGGCCTGCGAATCATCCTTCAGCTCAGCTGACCGGGCCGCCGCCTGCTCGTGTGCCTGCTCCCAGCCGGCAGCGCTCCACTCGAGCTGCAGGCCGGCGTCGGCCAGTGCCTGCTGGGCTGCCTCCTCCACCTGTTGGCGGAGTTTCAGGCCAACCCGGGCGTTCTCCAGCGACTGCTCGATGGCCGAGATCGCGTTGCCGCCCTGGTTGTTGTAGTCGGTTTCCAGCTGCCGCAGGTCCTTGGCAAGGGCATCGCGGACCGCCCGTTCAGTGCCGAGTTCCTTGGCCTTTGCCTGCGCGAGCTCGCGGAAACGGACCAGGGTCTTCTGGTGGACCGTGACGGCCAGCTGCTGCCGGTAGGCCTCGAACTCCCCGCCCACCAGCTCCCGGAGCCGGTTCGCGTCCAGCAGCGACTGCGCATACTCCCTGTTGAGCCCCGGGACCGGAGCCAGCTGGTCCCGCTGTTGCCGGACGTCCTCCAGCCGCTGGCGGATGGACATCAGGTTGCTGAACTCCTCCACCACATCGTCCGCGGCGGCGAGCGTTGCCGGTGCGTCGAGGACCTGGTCGCGGAAGAAGGTGTTGACGCTGCCGCCCAGCCCTTTCCCCGCCTGAATCACGCGCAGCAGGGGCAGTGCCTGGTCCGAGCTGATCCCCAGGAGGCGCCGGAAGCGCTCCGCGAACGCCTTGTGGACGTCGAACACCTGGGCGTGCGGGAAGATCGTCTCCAGCGCGCCCTTGGTGAACCGCTTGTCGGCGATGCCCTCAACCGCTTCAAGGTCCAGGGGAACGTTGTCGATCAGGTAGAACCGGCCGACGCTGGACTCGGTCCCGTTCTTGGGCAGGTCGAACAGCGCCGAGACCGTCACCCGCGTCCCGGCGGCGTTATCGAACGTCAGGGCGACGGCGGACCAGGTCGCCCCAGGGCGCTGGAACGCACTCGCCGAGCCCTCGCCCACGGCTTTGTCGCCCACCTTGCCACGCATGTACGTGAAAGTGGTCCGTTTGTCTTCTACGGCACCCGAACGCTGCGCGGCGGCTTCGTTGGATCTCGGCCGGGCGTCGAACACCCGCAGCATCGCATCGAACAGCGTGGACTTGCCCACGCCCGAGTTACCCGTCAGCAGGGTGCCGTTCCGGTCCACGTGCATCGTGTGCGCCCCGTGGAACGTCCCCCAGTTGACCACCTGCACCAATGCCAGGCGCATTTGCCCCGGGTTGGTCACGTCCCCCAACGGAAGCATGCTCGCGATCGTCACTTGGTCACCTCAGTCTTGGTCGCCTTTGGCTCCGCAGCCGATGCCGCCCCCGCCCCTTCGCCGGGCGGCATCCGTCCTACGGACGATGCGCCCGGCTCCGACAGGCCCGATGCCACTCCCTGGGCGGCATCGGCTGCTTCGCCTTCTCGTCCGTCACCAGAGGCGGCATCGGCGTCGTCGTCCCCCGCGCCTTCCTCGTCCTCGTTCTCGTTCTCGTTCGAGGAAGACTCGGCGTCGAGGTCCAGCATCGCTTCTGTGCCGGTGGCGTCTGCCGAGGCCGCTACCAGGGCCTCGATGTGGGCCGGGATGTCGCCGATGTTCTCGAACGGGAGGGCCAGGGGCAGGGCGTTGGAGATGGTGTAGACGTCGTCCAGGCCGGTGGGGAGCAGGAGCTGGCGGGCCAGGAGCTTGGTGATGGCGCGGGTGACCACGTCCGAGTCGCGCAGGGCGTCCTGTTGGCCGGCGGGCTGGTAGTGCGCCACCAGGTCCGTGATTTCCTCGCGGGTGATGGTGGGGTCCGTCTGGGCCGTGACGTGCCGGTCCAGGAGCAGGCGCAGCCGGAGCAGCACGATGGTTTCCACCCGGCTGAGGGCGCGCTGCTGGCGCAGGATGCTGGACCGGCTGTTGCCGCCGATTACCTCCGGCTCCACGGGACGCAGGACGGCGATCTTCCGCTCATGGTCCAACTGCAGGGTCAGGAAAAGCTCGGAAAGGCGGCTGCGTAGGATCACCTGGTTGTCGAGCAGGACTGTCCAGAGCTTTTCGTCCCGGCCGCCGTCAATGTAGGGGCCCTTGAGGAGCTTCACCAGGGCCTGCCGCACCTTCATGGACAGGACTCCGGTGTCGCCGGGGAACAAGGCCGCGCCGTCGACGAAAGTGTCGCGCGGTGAAACAGGTCCGGGGTACCCAGTGCCCGATGCCGCCCCCGCCCCTTCGCCGCGCGGCTGATCTTCGATCAGCCCAGCGCGCGGCTCCGATAGCGGGTCCGGACTTCCCGGTGCTCGCAAGCTCGCACCGGGGCCCTCGTTCGTCCCCTTCAATGCCACTCCCTGGGCGGCATCGGGCGCTGGGGTGGTGACGTGTGAAACCTCAGTCATCTGAATCCTTTGCGAGCGTGACCACCGGCAGGTAGGCCCTGCGGGTGGAGCCGTCTATCTGTTCGAAGTCCAGGCCATCCCAGGCGCCGCGGTCGAAGTCCGCCCCGGCATGCAGGGCCTCCGACAGGAGGGCGCGGATGGTATTGATGTGCTGCTCTTCGGGCGGCAGCTGCTGCCAGGCGTCGGCGAGGGTTGCGGCTCCTGCCATGGCCGCCCGGACCACTGCCGGTTTGGCCTTGCCGGTCCTCGGCGAGCGCACCCGGTCCGAATCGGTGAAGGCGATGGGATCCGCCAGGCGGGGCGGTGCCGCGAACTCGTCGGGATCGAAGAGCTTCACCATGGACAGGGACTCGAAGCCGGCGTTGTAGAGGACAGGTCCGGGTACCAGGCCGGGGCGTTCCCGCTCGTACGGGAGGGACCGGATGGCCTGCTCCGCTTCGCGCAGGACCTGCCGCAGGCGGACCGACTGGCGGAAGTCGTCGCTCTGGACGTAGGTGTTGAGACTTTCGCTGAGTTTGCCGTAGATGCGCTGGATCTGGCTGTGCTGCTGGCGGAGCTCGGCCACCAGGTTCTTCAGGGTTTCCCGGTCATCGGGCGAGAGGTCGTCGGCGAACTGGCGGCTCAGCACCTCGCCGATGGCCGAGCGGAACCTCAGCTGCTGCTGCGGATCCTCGAGGAATGCCGTGAACGACCGGAACGTCCTGCCCTCGGGGCTTTGGCGGAGCCGCTTGTCCGCGTCAAGGACCTGGGCCATGGTGGCGCCCTTGGTCAGGGACTCCTCGATAATCTGGTTGCGGAGCCCGCCCACCAGTTCCTCGATCCGGTCACGCATCTTCTTGTAGTCCGCGGGCAGGCTGGCGGCCAGGTCCAGGATGTTTCCTGCAGCCTCCACCGCTTCATCGTCGTCCAGCAGGCCGTCGAACTCTCCGGTGCTGATGTCCTGGATGAGCTGCTGCCGCTCTTCGATTTCCTCTTCGAGGGCTTCGAGCCGCGCGCTCTGGTCCGGGTTGGTCTCATTGGCGAGCTTTTCCACGTCGCCCAGCAGGGTGCCCAGGCGGGAACCGTTCAGCGTTGACCTTTCACTGGAGAGGCTGTCCAGGAAGGCGAGCACGCGGGCTGCCGGCTCGGTAGCCTCATAGACGATCTGCCCTGACTGGTTCCGGCGGGTCAGGAACTGCCGCCGGGTCCACTCGTCCCCAAAGGCCTTTCCGCTGGCTCCTCCTCCCAGCCCGGGATCCTGGCGGCGGAGCTCCTCAAGGAAGGAGTCGACGTCGGCATGGAATTCCTCGAGCGGAACCTGCGGGCGGGTGCGGGTAAAGGAAGCCTGCAGCACCGCGATCACCCACGGCGCCGACCGCGTCAGGGCCCAGGCAGGACCCTTGGTGAGGAGTTCGAGGTCCCGGAGCCGGGCGCTGATGGCGTCAGCGGATGACCTGGCGGAGCGGGGCACACACTCTCCTTGGACTGGTGGGCGGGGGCTGGGCAGGTGCGGGCCGAAGGGGCCTGACGGGAAAACTGCCAACAACAAGGTTAACGCAGGCTGCCGCGACCACTCCGTGACCTACCTGCCGGTAGTGTTTCAATCCCGTATCAAGAGTCACATCCGCCCCATCCTCCTCTGGCTGGCTGTGCGGCTGTCCCCCTAGGCTTCTGCTACTGGTCTTCGCCACAGCAGTCTTTCGGAAGCAATGTCGCAGCAGGGGGATTCATGCAGTTCGATCTAAGCTCAGTGGAAACAGCCACCTTGGTCTTCATCGGGACACTGGTTTTCGGTGCAATCCTGGCCGGTTTCGTCCTCACGGCGGGGCTGGTTGCCCTGGTAGTCCTGGGGGCAGGAAAACTCACCTGGATGGTGGTGGCCAATACCCTGATGGCGGTAGTCCACGGGATCAACGCCGGCTGGGACAAGCTGGTCCACCGCGCCTCCGCCGTTGAGCTTCCCGGCGACTTCCAGGCCCAGCCATCCCCTAGCACCGGAACCTACCCGCGGGTAATCTTGAGGGACAGCTGAAGGGTTCTCCAACCCGGCGGATCCATGGCTACACCGGCCAATCCGGCCAAGGAGATAACCCATGACCTCCGCAACTGACAGCCAGGCCAAAGACGCCCCGGCTGAAGAAACCCCCGTCCCCGCCGGCAACATCGGCGCTGGAGCCACCGCCGAAGACGCCCGGGCCGTCGCTGAGGCCGCCCGGGAATCCGGCTGGGACCGGCCAAGCTTCGCCAAGGGCCTGTACCTTGGCAGCTTTGACCTGGACCTGGTCCACCCCTGGCCTGCCGCAGACGCCGTCTCCGTGGAACGGGGCGAGGAGTTCATGGCCCGCCTCACCGGGTTTGCAAAGACCATGTCCGGCCGCGTGATCGAACGGGACGCGAAAATCCCCTACGACTACATCAAGGGGCTGGCGGACCTGGGTGTCTTCGGCATGAAGATCCCGGAGGAATACGGCGGTCTTGGCCTCTCCCTGGTGTACTACGGACGGGCCCTTGCGCTCCTGGGCAGCGTGCACCCCAGCCTTGGCGCCCTGATCTCCGCCCACCAGTCCATCGGCGTGCCGGAGCCCGTCAAGGTCTTTGGAACACCCGAACAGAAACGCGAGTACCTGCCGCGGTGCGCCGGCGGCGCCATCACAGCCTTCCTCCTCACCGAACCGGACGTGGGCAGCGACCCTGCCCGGCTGGGCAGCACGGCAACGCCCACGGACGACGGCGATGCATACCTTTTGGACGGCGTGAAACTTTGGACCACCAACGGCGTGATCGCCGAACTTGTGGTGGTCATGGCAGTGGTTCCGGCGCACAGCGATGCGGACGGCACCAGGCACAAGGGTGGCATCAGCGCCTTTGTGGTGGAGATGGATTCGCCGGGCATCACGGTGGAGAACCGGAACGCGTTCATGGGCCTGCGTGGCATCGAGAACGGCGTGACCCGCTTCCACCAGGTGCGGGTGCCGGCCGCCAACCGTCTGGGCCGCGAGGGCCAGGGCCTGAAGATCGCGCTTACGACGCTCAACACCGGCCGTTTGGCACTGCCCGCGCTCTGCGTGGCCTCCGGACGGTGGAGCCTCAAGATCGCCCGCGAGTGGTCCGACGCCCGCACCCAGTGGGGCAGGCCCGTGGGCGAGCACGAGGCCGTGGGCAAGAAGATTGCCTTCATCGCGGCCTCGGCCTTTGCCCTGGACGCCGTGTTTGAACTGTCCGCCGAACTTGCCGATGCCGGGCAAAAGGACGTCCGCATCGAAGCCGCCCTCGCTAAGCTCTGGGCCACGGAGATCAGCTGCCGGATTGCCGACGAACTGGTCCAGATCCGGGGCGGGCGGGGGTTCGAAACGGCCGAGTCGCTGGCAGCCCGCGGCGAACGTGCGGTCCCGGCGGAGCAGCAGCTGCGGGACCTCCGCATCAACAGGATCTTCGAGGGTTCCTCCGAAATCATGCGGCTGCTGATTGCACGGGAAGCGGTGGATGCGCACCTTGCCGCCGCGGGCGACCTTGCGTCGCTTGATGCGAGCCTGGCCGACAAAGCGAAGGCCGCCGTCGGGGCTTCCAGCTTCTACGCCAAGTGGCTGCCCAAGCTGGTGGCCGGCGCCGGAATGGATCCCCGCTCCTACGGCGAGTTTGGCAGGCTGGCCAAGCACCTGCGGTTCGTGGAACGCTCCTCACGCAGGCTGGCGCGGCAAACCTTTTACGGCATGGGCCGGTGGCAGGCCAAGCTTGAACGCAAGCAGGCGTTCCTGGGCCGGGTGGTGGACATTGGCGCCGAACTCTTCGCCATGACCGCCTGCTGCTCCCGCGCAGAGATGCTGCTCAAGACCTCCCCGGACAAGGCGGCCAGCGCGTACGAGCTCGCCGACGCCTACTGCGAGCAGGCCAAGGTGCGCGTGGACGAGTACTTCGACCAGCTGTGGCGGAACACGGACGACGCCGACCGGGCCTTGACCCGCAAAGTCCTCGCCGGTGACTACACGTGGCTGGAAAAGGGCGTCCTGGACCAGTCCGAAGGGACCGGTCCATGGATTGCCGATGCCACGCCGGGCCCATCCCAGAAGGAGGACCTGCACCGGAAATACCGGTAAAACCGCAGGTCACAAAATAGTAAGCACGCTTGCTATCACCGTGGCCGGGTGGTTGAGTTGAACCATGAGCAGCTCAACGGACCCAGAGAACCTGCCTCCCCGCCGTGCCCGGGAGGACGACACCACCCGCAACGGAAGCTACCGCGCGGGTGCCACGGACGACGCCGCCACGCGCTCGATGGACCAGGCGCCGGCCCGGGAAGGGGCGGCAGCCCGGTCCGTGGACCGGGACCGCGCCTCAGACCGGGGCCGCGTTGTGGACCGGGACCGCGTTGCACCCACGGCGGAGCGGGAGTACCAGCCTGCTCCCACCACTGCGACGCCAGTCGTGGCGCCCGCGGTGAACCCGGGGATGGCAGACCGGGAGACCGCCGTCGCACGCCAAAAGGAGCGGTTCGGCGGTATCAAGGTCGGCTCCGCCTTCTTCGGGTGGCTGACCGCCACCGGCATGGCCGTGCTGCTCACCGCACTGGTGGCAGCCGCCGGAACCGCCGTGGGCCTTGCCAACAACACCGACGTCAACCAGGCCGTGAACCAGGCCGCCCAGAACAGTGGCACGGTTGGCTTGGTGGGGATCATTGTCCTGCTGGTGATCCTGTTCCTCTCCTATTACTGCGGCGGCTACGTGGCAGGCCGCATGGCCCGCTTCAACGGCGTCAAGCAGGGGCTCATGGTGTGGGTCTGGGCCTTGATCGCGGCCGTTGTGGTGGCCATCCTGGGCCTGGTGGCAGGACAACAGTTCAACGTCCTGGCCAACCTGAACAGCTTCCCGCGCATCCCCATTAACGAAGGTCAGCTGACCACCACGAGTATCATCGCCGCGGTGGTGGTAGCCGTCGTGGCCCTGATCGGAGCCGTGCTCGGCGGCCTTGCCGGTATGCGCTTCCACCGCAAGGTTGACCGTGCCGGCTTCACCCCGGACAGCGAGTTTTACGACGACGAGGAGTAGTCACCCGAGGATGTCGCCGTCCACGTAGAACCACCGGCCGTCCTCACGGACGAACCGGCTGTTCTCGTAGAGGATGCCTCGCGCGCTGCCGTGACGGTAGTACGCCTTGAACTCCACCGTGCCAATGGTGTCAAAGGGGCCGCCACCGCCGGTGGCCACGATGTCCAGGCGGCGCCACTCCATGGCGGGGTCCAGGTCCAGGGCAGGTGGCGCCGTGGATGGATGGTGGGTGCGCAGCAGATAGTCCTCATTCAGCAGGACAAATGCGCTGTAGCGGGAGCGCATGAGCTGTTCCGCCGTGGATGCCTCCGCCTGGCCAGAATGGAACCGGCCACAGCAGGCAGCGTAGGGCTCCCCGGACAGACATATGCAGTTTGCGGAATCTATTGATGCGGTCACCCGGCGATGCTGTCATATCGGGTAACAGCTTCGCTACAACCTGCGTCGGGCCCCTGCCGGCAGGGGCATGGAAGGACAAAAATCCGTATGGTGGAGAAGGAGCTTATGCCCGGCACCGTACACCGGAAGCGGCCCCAGGATGTTGGCTAGAGAGGAGAAGACGTGGAGAACCCGGACACTCTCGTCCTCAACCTGACCTTCCTGGGCACCATGGGTGTGGCTCTCCTGATGTTCCTGGTCCTCTTCCTGCTCGGAGTTATCACTTTGGTCCTTGCGGGCCTTGGGCGCCTCACGGCCGTCGTGCTGATGACCTTGTTCGGGCGGCCTCCAGGCAAACGGGATGCCGTCGGTTTTTCCGGCGCACCGGCCAAGCAGGCCCAGCCGCGCACGCCGCTGCGGGAACGTGCCGCCATCATGAAGCCGGACCGGCTGAAAGAGTCGCTGCGCACCGCCGTCGTACGCCACCCCAAACTTGCCGCCGCCCGCCCTGAACCGCAGGTCCTCGCCGAAGACTGGGCCTCCGCCGTTGCCGAGGCCGATAAGCGTGCCGAGGCCAGGGCCCGGGCAGCTGCGCCGGAGATCAAACTGTCGGTGCGGGATCTTCCGGATCCGGCTGTACCTGCGGACAAAGTGTCCGAGGTCGCGCCGCTGGTGGAGTCCGCCCTGCACAACCACCGGCCGCCGCATGAAATGCCGCGGTCCTTCAAAAAGCCCCAGCCGCCGCATCCGCTGCCGCCACTGGACACCGGATCCCTCGTTTCCCTGGCCGGGCCCCAACAGGTGCTCAAGGAGCAGGCCAAGGAGAACGGCTAAGCCCTTACCCTGAGCAACCATCTGGGTTAGCGTGAACACATGGAATTCAGATACCTCGGTAACAGCGGCTTCAAAGTTTCGGAAATCACGTTCGGCAACTGGCTGACCCACGGTTCGCAGGTGGAGAACGACGTCGCAAGCCAGTGCGTGCGCGCGGCCCTCGACTCCGGCATCAGCACTTTCGACACAGCTGACGTCTACGCCAATACAGCCGCGGAGACCGTCCTGGGTGAGGCCCTGAAGGGTGAGCGCCGCGAGTCCCTGGAAATCTTCACCAAAGTTTTCGGCCCCACTGGCCCCAAGGGCAAGAACGATCTTGGCCTGTCCCGCAAGCACATCATGGAATCCATCAACGGCTCGCTGCGCAGGCTGCAGACCGATTACGTGGACCTCTACCAGGCCCACCGCTACGACTTCGAAACACCGTTGGAAGAAACGATTCAGGCGTTCGCGGACATCGTCCGGCAGGGCAAGGCGCTGTACATCGGCGTGAGCGAATGGACCGCGGAACAGCTCCGCGAAGGCCACAAGCTGTCCAAGGAACTCGGCTTCCAGCTCATCTCCAACCAGCCGCAGTACTCCATGCTGTGGCGCGTGATCGAGGCTGAGGTGGTTCCGGCATCGGAAGAGCTGGGCGTATCCCAGATTGTGTGGTCGCCCATGGCGCAGGGCGTCCTCAGCGGCAAGTACCTGCCCGGCCAGCCGGCCCCCGAAGGCACCCGCGCCACGGATGAAAAGGGCGGCGCCAAAATGATCCAGCGGTGGATGCGCGACGACGTCCTGGCAGCCGTCCAGGAACTGAAGCCGATTGCCCAGGACGCAGGCCTGTCCATGCCGCAGCTTGCTGTTGCCTGGGTGCTGCAGAACCCCAACGTGGCGTCCGCCATTGTCGGCGCCTCCCGGCCCGAGCAGATCGCCGACAGTGTGGGCGCTGCGGGCGTGAAGCTGGAGGCGGAGGTCCTCAAGAGGATCGACGACGCCGTCGGGGGGTTGGCCGAACGCGATCCCGCACAGACCAAGTCGCCGGCCACCCGGGAAGCCTGAGTGGCGTCCCCGTCGGAACTGCCGGAACTGCCGGACCTCGCTGTCACCGGGTCCACCGGGGGCCTGGGCGGAATGGTGGCGCGGCAGCTCGCCGCGTCCGGTTTCGCCCAGCGCCTGCTGGTGCGCGACGCCGCACGGGCACCGCAGCTGGACGCCGCACATCCGGTGGTGTGTTCCTACGGGGACGCCGCCGCCTCCCGCCAGGCGCTGGACGGGGCGAAAGTCCTGTTCATGGTGTCCGCCGCCGAGGCCGAAGACCGGCTGCAGCAGCACTACGCATTCGTCGATGCTGCTGCGGCCGCCGGGGTGGAGCACGTGGTGTACACCTCCTTCTACGGGGCGGCACCGGATGCCACCTTCACCCTGGCCAGGGACCACTACGCCACCGAGGAGCGGATCAAGGCGTCCGGGATGGCGTACACCTTCCTGCGGGACAACTTCTACCTCGACTTCCTGCCGCTGATGACCGGCGACGACGGCGTGATCCGGGGCCCTGCGGGGGATGGCGTTTTCTCCGGGGTGGCCCGGGAGGACGTTGCCCGCAGCGCCCACGCCGTGCTGCGGGATCCTGCCATCCACAAGGGCAAGACCTACCACCTGACCGGCCCGGAGGAACTGAGCATGGCGCAGGCTGCCGAGGTGCTGAGCACCGGTACGGGGCGGACGGTGCGCTACCAGCCGGAGACGGTGGAAGAAGCCTACGCGTCACGGGCTTCCTACGGTGCCCCGCAGTGGCAGCTGGACGCGTGGGTCAGCACCTACACCGCGATGGCGGCCGGCGAGATGGCAGGGCTTTCGCCGGATGTCCATGGGCTGACCGGGCAGGATCCCATCAGCCTGGCCGAGTTCCTGACCCGGCCGGTGCTATAGCCGGGGTTAATCTCGTTGACGGGCGGGGCGGCCCGGCGTAGACCTGTGGCGGGGGGCCTTTAGTCCGCCGAGCAGAATCGCACCGCCATGAATCCCAGCAACCAGCAGTCCACCCGGCAGGAGCCGGCGCCGGCTCCTGCCGCCGCCGCGCAGCCCACGTCAGGCCCACTGACCCGCGAGGAACTGCAGCTCGCCGCCCGCAACCATTCCATGCCGCTGGAGGCACTCCGCCGCGAGGTCACGCCGCCCGGGCTCCACTACGTCCTCACGCACTTCGACATCCCGGACCTGGACGTTTCCGCCTGGCACCTGCGGATAAGCGGTGCGGTGGAACTCGCCCTGGAGCTGAGCATGGCCGCGCTAAGGAGGGACCCGGCCATTACTGTGCCCGTCACCCTTGAGTGCGCGGGCAACGGCCGGTCGCTGCTGGAGCCGCGGCCCCTCAGCCAGCCCTGGGTCCTGGAGGCGGTGGGCACCGCCCACTGGACCGGTGTGCCGCTGGCCTACCTCCTTGGCAAGGCCGGAGTGCTGCCGGACGCTGTGGAGGTGGTCTTCACCGGGGCCGATGCCGGCGTGCAGGGCGGCGTCCCCCAGCGCTACGCACGCAGCCTGCCGATCCGCGAGGCGCTGCGTCCCGACGTCGTCCTTGCCTACAGAATGAACGGCGCCGACCTGCCGCCGCAGCATGGCTACCCGCTGCGGCTGGTGGTGCCGGGCTGGTACGGGATGGCCAGCGTCAAGTGGCTGGAGTCCATCGAGGTGGTGAAGACGCCGTTCACCGGGTTCCAGCAACAGGTTGCCTACCGCTACCAGAGCTCGGCGGACGACGGCGGGAGCCCGGTTTCGCGGATCAGGGTGCGTTCGTTGATGGCCCCGCCGGGTGTCCCCGACTTCTTCACGCGGCGGCGTATCCTCCGCGCGGGCCCGGTGATGCTGGAGGGCAGGGCCTGGTCCGGCGAAGGCGCCGTGACCGCCGTCGAGGTGGGGATTGATGGAACTTGGCTGCCCGCCCACCTTGATAAGCCCGTAGGTGGTTTCGCGTGGCGCAGGTGGAGCCTGCCCTGGGTGGCGGACCCCGGCGAGCACGTCCTGGCCTGCCGCGCCACGGACATCACCGGCGCCACCCAGCCGCTTGAGCAGGACTGGAACTACCAGGGAATGGGCAACAACGTGGTGCAGCGGGTCAGCGTGACGGTGGAGTGAAACTGGTTTTACTGCCGTGGGCAGCGCTGGCGGGGGCTATACTCGGTGCCAATTATGACCAGCCTCCCATCCGCTCCCGCCAGTGTCCGCATCGATGCGTGGCTGTGGGCCGTCCGCGCCTACAAGACCCGGTCGGCCGCCACTGCAGCCTGCCGCGCCGGGCATGTCCGCCTGAACGGCAACCCCTCCAAGGCGTCGGCAGCGCTGGTAACGGGCGATACCGTCACCGTACGCATGCCCGGGTACGAGCGCATCCTCGAGGTCCGGCGGCTCATCGCCAAGCGCGTGGGGGCTGAGGCTGCGTCGCACTGCTTCACCGACCACACTCCGCCGCGGCCGGTGCTGCCGGCGCTTGGCCTGCCGCAGCGCGACCGGGGCGCGGGCCGGCCCACCAAGAAGGACCGCCGTGAGATGGAGCGGCTGCGGGGTCCTGCGTGACGGATGTGGTGCCGGCGTCAGGCACCCGCCTTGGTGCGTGCCTGCACGAGGTTGGCGAACGGCAACCGCCCATATTCCGCCACGAAAGCAGCGTGGTAACCCGCTTCTGCGCCGTTCAGCTGGTCCGTTGAAAGTTCCTTCCATGCAATGGCCAGTGATCCGGTGTCAGCGAGCTGCCAGATGAGCCGCCCGTCCCAGTGGCCGGGTGGCTTTCCTTGCCCAAAGTCCATGAACTCCTGGATCTGGCGACGGAGCCCACGGTTGCCCTTGCTTCCTGGTCCGGCCTTCCCCACGTAGAGAACAACGGCGGCATCCACCCACTCGGCGGTTAGCGCGGCTGCGGGGAGGGAAGGGTCCTTCTTCTTGAAGACGCCGGCGGTGCTTTTCGGGAGAAAGCGCGCTTCGAAATTTTCCGGCGCCACGACCGCAAAGAGCCCTGTTCCCTGCGGAATCCTCATGGTCTCAAGGTTTCGGATAGGCCGGAAGCCGGCGAAGCCTTCTGCCTTCAGGCCCTTTCTGGTGAACTGCATGATCCATTGAACAGCATGGTTTGGGATCGTGGCTGCGTCGTGTTTTCCACATAGGGCTTTTGGGCGGTCCGCGTTGTCGGACCCTGGTGGAAGACTTTGGTTATGGAAGCGGTTGTGGAATCGGCGGGAGTACAACGGGCGGTGGGACGCGTCGGATTGTCCGCCGGTGGTGCCGCTCCCTACCCGCCCGCACCTTCCCTTGGTGATGTCCTGGGCCTGCTCTCCCGCGTCCCGTTCCCTGCCGATGGTGCGGGGATGATCGAACAGATTCGTGGCCTGGAGGACCTGAAATCACTCGCGGGTGCCCGGCAGGCCGAAATATCCGTGGCTTTTGATCTGTCCCAGCGGCGGGAGCAGGCAGCCGCCGGAGTGCCGGCCGAGGAACAGGGCTCTGGAGTCGCGGCGCAGATCGCGTTGGCCCGCCGGGAGTCACCAGCCCGGGGTTCCCGGCTGCTGGGCCTGGCCAAAACATTGACCGGAATGCCCCACACGTTCGCCGCGTTCCGCAGTGGGTTGTTGGATGAGTGGCGGGCCACCCTGATCGTGAAGGACACCATCTGCCTCTCGGTCGAGGACCGGGCCGGGGTGGATGAGGAACTCGCCGCCGACACCGGTGCGCTGGAGGGCATGGGAGACAAGGCCATCATCGCCGCAGTCCGGGCGGCGGCGTACCGGCGGGACCCCGCCTCGGTCGCGAAGCGGGCCAGCCGGGCCGTGGGCGAGCGGTGCGTGAGCCTGCGCCCGGCCCCGGACACGATGGCCTACCTGACCGCGCTGCTGCCCGTCGCCCAGGGCGTGGCCGCGTACGCCGCTCTCAGTACAGACGCTGACACCGCCCGCTCGAACGGTGATGACCGGTCGCGGGGGCAGTTGATGGCGGACGCCCTGGTCGAACGCGTCACCGGCACCCCCGGCGGCATCACCGGGGTGGAGATCCAGCTCGTCATGACCGACCGCACCCTCCTGCAGGCCGACGCCGAACCCGCACGGCTGCCCGGCTACGGCATTATTCCCGCAGCAGTCGCCAGGGAACTCGCCCTTGCCGGCACCAAAGCACGCACCGGAACGGCAACACGTGACTCGGGGTCGAATCCCGAGCTCGACGTGTGGGTCCGCCGGCTCTACACCGCCCCCGCAACGGGCGAGCTGGTGGCAATGGACTCCAAAGCCCGGCTCTTCCCGGCAGGACTCAAACGCTTCCTCCAGGTCCGGGACGATACCTGCCGGACCCCGTACTGTGACGCCCCCATCCGGCACCACGACCACGTGACGTCCTGGCACAACGGCGGACCCACGATGGCCAGTAACGGCCAGGGTTTGTGCGAAGCCTGCAACCACACCAAAGAAACACCCAGGTGGACAGCGGAACCCGTCCCCGGTCCGCGGCACACGGTGGCGACCACCACCCCAACCGGTCACACTTACCACTCCACCGCACCACCACTCCCCGGCAGAAGGACAAGGCGCTTTGGGAAGCCGAGCGCAGCAACGCAGGTGCAGTCTGGACCGCCGTGAAAATTCGCGGTGCCCACCCCTCCCCGGGGAAGCGTAGAGTGACATAGGACGCCTGATTCTGGACGCCTCGCTGCCAAGGGAGAAATCGTGACAATTGATTGGGACGAAAAAAAGGCCCTGCTACAGGAACCGAATATCGCGAAGGTAACCCAGCTTTGCGATGAATTGATGGAAAAGAAGCCCGGTTCCACCGTCCCCTACATCGACCCCATCCACGATGAAGATGAGTGCAGGATCATCAGCCTCCAGGCCAGCCCTGGCAAGGGCACCGAGTCCGGATTTGTCTCCCACAACAACGATGATGAAGCGGCCCGCCGCGCAACCCAGATCTACGAGCTCGCCGAGCTGGACCCCAGTTACGTCATGCCGTGGAACGCCTACCCGTGGGTCCGAGAGAGCGGCAGCCCCTCGGCCCTGAGTGTCCAGGAGAAGACCGACGGCCTCCGCCCATTCAGGCAGTTCCTTAAAATCAACTCCCGTGTTTCGGCGATCATCGCGCACGGCACCGACGCATCCACGTTCCTGACCCTGTTCGAGAAGACTTACCACTCCTCCTTGAAGAACGCCGGCATCAAGATCTATAAGGCCTCCGCCCTTGGCGGCAGGGCCTTTGCTGTTTCCGAGGCCAAGCAGGAAGAACTCCTGGCTAAGAACGTGGACACCTACCGGGACGCGATGCAGCGGGCGGGCATCCAGCACCTCTAGCCGCCGCTTTGCTGCTCACCCAAAAACTGCGCGCACCTTGATGCACTCTTGATAAATCCTTGCTTCTACATCTTCAGCATTAGTGGAGTAAACACTCAGGATTCTCGGAGGTAGAGCACTTAATTCGACCTCGTTTCCTGCTGCAACTGGGCGAACTTGGCATGAAGAAACTCATCATTGCGTCACTGGCGGCCACCGGCCTGGTCGCAGGATCATTCGCTGCGGGTGCAGCTGCCAACGCTGGTACCGGCACAGTTGTCCGCGTGGTTGATGGGGACACTCTGGTGGTTTCCATCAACAATGGTGACCACACCATCCGACTGTTGAACATTGACACTCCTGAGACCAAGGACCCAAACCAACCGGTCGAGTGCCTCGGGCCGGAGGCCTCGAAGTACCTGGAGGGCCTTCTGCCGAAGGAGGCCCAAGTCAGGCTCGAGTTCGATGCCGAGCGCCACGACAAGTACGGCAGGACTCTCGCGGGAGTCTTCACAGCCGACGGCTTCCTGGTCAATGCCAAAATTGCGCAGCAGGGACTTGGAATTCCAGTCGAGTACGGCGGCAACCGGAAATTCCTGCCGCCCGTGCAGGCAGCCTACGAAGAGGCAAGGGCTGCCAAGAGCGGGCTTTTCTCTGAAGGCGTTGGTTGCACGCTCCCGGCCCAGTTGGCCGAGACAACCAAGGGACTGGCAACCGCCACCGCGGCTGCCCCGGCAACCACATCCGCCGCAGCAGGTGCGGCGGCCGGCGTACTGGCAACTAAGGTGGCTGCTGCAAAGGCACTCCGGAAGCTCCTCAACGCCGACAAAGCAACGGAGCGCGCCCTTTTGTGGGCAGGGCTCAACTGCCGTGTTGGCCAAGCACGTATCAAATCTGGATAAGAAAATTACCGCCGCAGAAACGAAGGCGGAAGATACGAAGGCCCTGAAAGCCACCCTGGCCGCGGCAGAGAAGAAGGCCGAGGAGGATCGCATTGCGGCTGAAGCCCGGGCCGCCTCCGAACGCAAAGCAGCAGAGGAGCCGGCTGCCGCTGAAAAGAAAGCGGCAGACGAGGCTGCGGCGGCCGCGGCTGCAGCAGATGAAGCAGCCCGAAAAGCGGCAGCTGAGGCTGAGCGCTTACGCAATCTCCCCGTACCGGCACCGAACCCAGCACCCTACGTCGCGCCAGCCCCGCAACCGTACGTTCCTCCTGCACCCTCCACCAAGTACACCGGGCCGCGCTGCTACGCCCCGGGCGGCAAAACCTGGCGGCCGTGCTGATCTAGATTCACCCGGTCAGTCGTCCGCCTCGACCTTTCGGCGCTCCTCAATGCTCCGGGCCACGTGCAGGATTCCGTCCTCCACCCCTCCCGCGATCGCTCTAGGTGCTGCCGCCACTCCCCCAGCCACAGCGCTCACTGCGCCCGCCACAGTGGTGCCAGCCGCTTGCCCCAGCTCCATGACCGACTCGTGCCATTCCTTCCGCTGAAACTCAACGTTCCAGGGCATGTCATAGGCATCAGAGAAGGCTTTGAGGAGTCTGTTGATTTCTGCGACCGAGTCGTACAGCTTGGGCATCTCAAGTGGATTCATAACGCGGGCCATCATGTCTGCTTTAGCAGCCGCAGCGGCCGCTTCAGCAAGTCGCTGCAGCTTAGCCTTTGTGGCATCGCGCCTGCGCATCCGAGACCGCTCAACATGCGCAGCGTGGAGGCCTGCGTTTCCTTCGGCCGCTCCGCGCACAATCTCGAGCGAATCCATGCGGACCATGTTGGTAAGTGCAACTGCTGTAATGATGAGCCAGTGTTGAAGTTCTCCAGATGCAGCGAGCTGCGCTGCATTCAGTCGTTTCCCAAATCCTCTGGCCTCAAGCCCTTCCCTCATCCCATCAATATGGTTCAGCGCCACCGCCTGCATCTGGGCGAGCACCGCTGCCTGGCCAGCCACTTGATCCCAGAGTGTATCGCTCAGCGTGCCTGTGTCTTCAAAGTAGCCAAAAGCCTTGTCCAGGATGTGGCTCGTCCCCTGGATGTTGCCGAGAGCTTCATTGCGAGCATCCCGGAGGACGGTATCCAACTTGGCGTCGATCGATTCGAGCTGCACCTCCAGACTGTGGATTGCCGTCCGGATGGCAAGAGTTGCTGCCAGGACATAAGGGTTCACCACTGCAGCAGGATTGGCGGGGGTAGAACTCACCAGCTCAACCACGGTGTCGATGGTGCCGTCAGGCTGCCGCAAAAGACCGCTGATTATGCCGGCCTTTTCCTTGGTTGAACCCACCAATTCCAGGTAGCGGGCATAGGACTCTGGTGTCATCTGGAATGAGTTTCCACTGATGCCTGCACCTGGGACTGCCCCTGCTATGCCAGCAGCCAGGGCAAGCACGTCCGCAACGGCGCTTCCCAACTTCGAAGTCGCCTCTGGCTGGACATCCAGCTTCCGGAACAGCTCAGTAATGGCTTCGGGCGTCCCGGCAACAAGGGCTGACTCACCCTCCACGTAGAGGGCAAGGTTCGGTTCTGCATCGTCCATAGGGCAAATCTTCACACAAACGACAGGCGACTGGCTGGTGGCCCACCGCTGTCGCCCCAGGCCACTAAACTCGCATGGGTGATCACAGGTGAAATTAAGTCCCAAGTAGACAAGGTCTGGAATACGTTCTGGAGCGGCGGCATCTCCAACCCGCTGGAAGTCATCGAGCAGACCACGTACCTGCTGTTCCTTAAGCGCCTCGACGAGAACCACACGCGCGAGGAGAAGCGCGCCAACCTGCTGGGCCAGCCCCTGCAGAACGCGGTGTTCCCTGACGGGCTGGACCCGCAGGGCCGCCCCTACTCGGACCTCCGCTGGTCCAAGTTCAAGGACTTTTCCCAGTCAGAGATGTTCGAGGTCTTCTCACAGCACATCTTCCCTTTCCTGCGCAACGAACTGCCCAAACTGTCCAACGGTGAAGACTCCACCTACAGCCACCACATGAAGGACGCGCAGTTCAAGATCCCCAATGCCGGCGTCCTGAAGCAGGTCGTCGACGTCATCGACGGCATCAACATGGACGGCCGGGACACGAAGGGCGACCTGTACGAGTACATGCTGTCGAAGCTGGCGTCCGCCGGCACGAACGGGCAGTTCCGGACGCCCCGGCACATCATCGATCTGATGGTGGCCATGACCGCCCCCAAACCGTTGGAGGCCATCTGCGATCCCGCCTCCGGAACCTGCGGGTTCCTGGTCCAGGCCGGCGAATTCCTGCGGAAGAACAACCCAAACCTGCTCACCAATGACGAGAGCAGCAAGTTCTTCCACCACCAGCAGTTCCACGGCTTCGACTTCGACAACACCATGCTCCGCATCGGCTCCATGAACATGCTGCTGCACGGCGTCGAAAACCCGGACGTCTCCTACCGGGACTCCCTCGCCGACCTGCACAGCCTTGAGGAGGAGAAGTACCACGTCATCCTGGCCAACCCACCGTTCGCCGGGAGCCTCGACTACGACAATGTGGCCAAGGACCTTTTGAAGGTCGTCAAGACGAAGAAGACCGAACTCCTGTTCCTGGCGCTCTTCATCAAACTGCTCAAGCCCGGGGGCCGCGCGGCCGTTGTTGTCCCCGACGGGGTGTTGTTCGGTTCTACAGGCGCCCACAAGTCACTTCGGAAAACGCTCGTTGAGGGCCACAAGCTCGACGCCGTGGTGAAGCTTCCTTCCGGTGTCTTCAAACCGTACGCCGGAGTGTCCACCGCCATCCTGTTCTTCACCAAGACCAACTCCGGCGGCACAGACAACGTCTGGTTCTACGACGTGAAGTCCGATGGCTTCAGCCTCGACGACAAGCGCACACCCCTTGGTTCCTCCGACCTTCCCGACGTCCTGCGCCGCTGGAATGAACGTACGACGACGGAACTTGGGCGGGTGCGCACCGACCAGTCATTCTGTGTGCCGCTTTCCGAGATCGCGGCATACGACTATGACCTGTCGCTCAACCGGTACAAGGAGATCGTGCACGAAGACGTCGAGCACGCCGAGCCTGAGGAGATCATGGCGGCACTGGACGGACTCGAAGCCGAGATTGTTGAGGGTCTCGCAGAGCTGCGGGAGCTGCTCAAGTGAACCTTGTTCCACTCGGCGATATCTCACGTGTCACATCTGAACGAGCGGGAACGCAGACCGGACTTCCGGTTTTTTCGGTTACAAAGCACGACGGGTTCGTTCGAAGTGATGAATACTTCCGGAAGCAGGTGTTCAGCCGGGACCTCTCGAACTACAAGGTGGTGCGCGAGGGACAGCTCGCCTACGCGACCATCCACCTCGATGAGGGCAGTATTGGCATCGCCCCCGAAGACAGCCTCGTGAGTCCGATGTATACCTCCTTCGAGGTTAACGAGAGCGCAGTTAGTAACGACTACCTAATACGTTTTCTAAAAAGTCCCCGTGCTATGGCCGCTTACCCATCACTTGGCAAGGGCTCTGCTGAGCGTCGTCGGTCAATTCCATTCGCGCGGCTGGCCGAGCTGAGAGTTCCCCTGCCACCCCTCGACGAGCAGCGGCGGATTGCCGCGATCCTGGACAAGGCAGACGAACTTCGCACCAAACGCAGCGAAGCCCTTGCACACCTCGACTCCCTCACCCAGTCAATTTTCCATGCAATGTTTATCGAATTCGCCGCAACTACAACACTCGGCGAGATCTGCGGCCAGAGGTTCAGAAATGGCGTATCACCATCGACTCGCGGATCCATTCAACAAAGAGTTCTCACACTCAGCGCAGTCACCGGATCTTCGTTCGACCCTACGGCAGTAAAGACCTCCACCTTTGATAAGCCGATCCCAGACAGCAATCGCGTTTCCAGCAATCTCCTTCTGATTTGCCGAGGGAACGGCAATCGTTCGCTGGTTGGCAAAGGCTATTTCCCTCGAGCGGACATCGCGGACGTCGGGTTCCCCGATACCGTGATCGCGGTGGAACCGAATACTGATGTGATAGACCCGACGTTTCTTGAAGCGTCTTGGGGGACTCCAGCGGTCCGAGCCCAACTCGAAGCTGCTGCGAAAACAACAAATGGAACTTACAAGATCAATCAAAGCGGCTTATCCGGGGTTCAACTCCCGCTGCCCCCGACGAAACTCCAACAGACCTTTGCGGCCCGCGCGGCCGCCGTTGAACGTCTAAGGGAATCCCATCGCAAGCACCTGGCTGAGTTGGACGCACTGTTTGCGTCGCTTCAACACCGCGCGTTCAAGGGGGAACTCTAATGTCCGAAACAGCAACTGAGTCGCTGGCAACCGAGGTACCGATTTGGCCGGCACTGATCGTTCCTGTCCTGGAGGCGCTTGAGGACGGCCGGACGCTGCACCGCAAGGACCTGTTTCATCAGGCCGCAGACAAAGCGGACCTCTCAGAGTCGGCACGTCTGGAGACACTGAACTCGGGCGGCCTTCGATACGAGCAGCGGATGGGCTGGGTCCTGAGTCACGTCACCCGGGCCAACTGGATCGACCGCCCGACGAAGGGGCACTATTGCATCACGGACGAAGGGCGCCGATGGCTCAAAGCGAACCCGGACGGCATCAACTACAGCCAGGCCCACGAAATCTTCGCCAAGTACTGGCCTAAGTCCGAAAAACCAACAGAATCTTCGCATGCAGTCGCAACAGAAGCAGTCGCGTCGGAGGAACTGGAGCCCGTCGAGCAAATCGAGGACGGCATCAATCGTATCCATGCAGAAGTGGGAGTTTCACTGCTCGCTCGACTCCGTGAGGGGCACCCGGACTTCTTCGAAGAAGCCGTGGTCAAGCTCCTCTTGAAGATGGGCTACGGCGGCGCTGAGCAACGGGGCCGCCGCATCGGTGGAACCGGAGATGGCGGCGTGGACGGGGTCATTGACCAGGACGCCCTCGGGCTCGACCGGATTTACGTCCAGGCCAAACGTTACGCCGACGGCAACACGGTGGGCCGCGAGACCATCCAGGCTTTCGTGGGCGCCCTGCACGGCGTCGGGGCGTCCCGTGGTGTCTTCATCACCACCAGCGGCTTCACGTCCGGGGCCCGGCAATACGCCGAGAACGTCCCGTCGCGGATCATCCTGATCGACTCCGCGCGACTGGTCGGCCTGATGATCAAGTACCGCGTGGGCGTGCAGGTGAAGCAGAGCTACGACGTGGTGGAACTGGACGAGGACTTCTTTGAGTAGGCCCACGGCAAATGTGTACGTGGACGGATCCAATCTCTACCGCCGGCTCCTGCAAGGACATCCTCAGGACAAGTGGCTAAATCTAGAGGCCATGGCGGAGTTCCTGCTCCCGGAATTCGACCTCAGCCGGGTCCGCTATTTCACGGCAATCGTCAAACCAATCCCCGGATCGGACCCGCAGACGCGGCAACGCCAGCAGGCCCATGTCCGTGCCTTGGAGACGTTGTCACGCACCAGTGTCCCTCTTGGCAAGTACAGGGTGGATCCGCGCATCATGCCGGTGCACCCCACTGCCTACAATCCGGACGGCACGCCCCAGACCGTCAAAGTTAAAAAGACCGAAGAAAAGGGCTCAGATGTATCCCTTGCGAGCCACCTGCTCCTGGACGGATTCAACGATGACGCAGACACCTACGTCATCTGCACGAACGATTCCGATCTGGTGACGCCGTTGCGAATGGTGCGCTTCGATCTAGGGAAGCAGACCGGTCTGTTGTCTCCGATGGAACCAAAGCGCGCAAGTAATGAGCTGAAGCAGACAAACCCGAGCCTTCACCGGCAGGTCACGCTCGACTCATTGGGCTGCGAGCCAACTGCCGGACAAACTACATGACGACCACGGCATTATTCACCGCCCTGCGAAATGGTCAGCTTAAATTCCGAAGGCCCCGATTACTCGGAGCCTTCTAACCAGTAGCCGAAGCATCTGGGGTGTGTTTCCACTATAGCCAGATCAGCTCCCCCAGTACAGAAACGCAATCAAACGGCATCAAACGAGACTGCGCCAAACTTCCCGGCAACAGTTTGTTCCACAGCATCACATGGTTGACTGGTCCCAGAAGAACTTGGGGCGCATGATCGGAGACAAACTGCATGGGGGCAGTGAACAGCAACTTTGGCTTCCTGTTGGAGGACTGGCCGGAGCTGGCACAGCAAGCCCGCCGTTCCGAACAGTTTGCCCGGATTGATCCTCGCGCCTCTGTCTTCTACGCCCGGTACACCATCGAACGGATTGTCGAGTGGCTGTACAAGGTGGAGCCCACGCTCAGCCTCCCCTACAAAGAGGACCTCAACGCCCTACTCAGCGAGCCCGCGTTCAAGAATCTCGTCGGCAGCACAATCGGCAACAAGCTCACCATCATCCGCAAAGCCGGGAACAACGCCGTCCACAATGCCGTCTCTCCGACGCCGCAGGGTGCCGAACTTGTGCTGCGGGAACTGCACCATGCCTGCTACTGGCTTGCGAGGAACTATGCGAAGAACGGCAGCCAGCTGCCGCCGTCGCTGGCGTTCGACGCCGCACATCTCGCTCCGCCGCCGAAGGCTGCAGTCCTCCCGCAGCAGTCGCCGGAGCAACTGCAGGAGCTGGAAGCGCAGCTGAAGGCACGTGACGACGCGCTGGCCAAGGCCGCAGCCGAGTCCGAAAGCCTTGCTGCGCAGCTGGCTCAGCTCCAGGCCGAGGTAGCCGAGGCCAAGAAGCAGAACCAGGCCATCCCGGACCGCCACGACTACGACGAAGCGCTGACGCGCAGCCACCTGATTGATCTGGACCTGCACGAGGCCGGCTGGCCGCTGGACAACATCGAAGACCGCGAGTTCAGGGTCGACACCATGCCCACGTCCAGCGGAACCCTGACCGGCACCGGCTACGTTGACTACGTCCTGTGGGGAGCCGACGGCCTCCCGCTCGCGGTGGTGGAGGCAAAGCGGACCACCGTGGACCCGCACATCGGCAAGCAGCAGGCCAAGCTGTACGCTGACTGCTTGCAACGCCGGTACGGCCGCAGGCCTGTCATCTACTACACCTCCGGCTATGAGACCTGGATCTGGGATGACGAAATGTACCCGGAGAGGCCGGTCCAGGGATTCCATACCCGTGACCAGTTGCAGCTGTTGATCAACCGCCGGCAGACGCGGAAGCCCTTGGCGAGGCAGCAGATCGACGACGCCATCGTCGAACGCCCCTACCAGCACAATGCCATCCGCGCGGTCACCGAGGCCTACGAGACGGACTGCGAGCGCAAGGCCCTGGTGGTCATGGCGACGGGCACTGGCAAGACGCGAACCGTCGTCGCGCTTGCAAAGCTGCTGCAGGAGGCCAACTGGGCCAAGCGTGTCCTGTTCCTGGCGGACAGGGTTGCCCTGGTAAAACAAGCCGCCAACGCGTTCAAGACCCACCTCCCCGGCTCCGGACCCGTCATCCTTGGCGCCGGCGAAGATGGCGACAGCCGAATCCATGTGGCCACGTATCCCACGATGATGAACCTCATCAACCAGACCGAGGGAAAGTTGGGAAAGCGCAGGTTCGGCATTGGCCACTATGACCTCATTGTGGTGGATGAGGCGCACCGCTCGGTGTACCAGAAGTACCGCGCCATCTTTAGCTACTTCGATTCACTCCTGGTCGGCCTCACCGCCACGCCCCAGTCCGAAGTGGACCGCAACACCTACAGCCTTTTCGGAATCGAAGACAACGTCCCCACGTTCGCGTACGAGCTCAACGAAGCCATTGATGCGGGGTATCTCGTTCCACCGCGAGTGGTTCCGGTCCCGCTGAAGTTCCCCTACGAGGGGATTTCCTACGACGACCTTCCCGAAGTTGAAAAGGAGCATTGGGACGAACTTGAATGGGATGAGGAAGGCGAAATCCCGGACTCTGTGGACGCCAACGCCCTGAACTCCTGGCTCTTCAACGCCGACACTGTGGACAAGGCGCTGGAGGTCCTCATGACGCATGGCCACAAGGTCGCCGGCGGGGACCGGCTGGGCAAGACCATCATCTTCGCCAAGAACAACCTTCACGCCCAGTTCATCGAAGAACGTTTCGACAAGAACTACCCGCACCTGAAAGGCCACTTCGCCAGGGTCATCACCCACCAGGTCAAGTACGCCCAAAACCTGATTGATGCCTTTTCGGAGCGCGATAACAATCCGCATGTCGCAATCTCCGTGGACATGCTGGACACCGGCATCGACGTTCCCGAGGCCGTCAACCTTGTCTTCTTCAAAATGGTCCGGTCCAAGACCAAGTTCTGGCAGATGGTGGGCCGCGGCACCCGGCTTTGCCCCAACCTCTACGGTCCGGGCGAAGACAAGGAAGACTTCTTCATCTTCGACCTGTGCCGCAACGCGGAGTTCTTCAATGCGGGCATGGCGGGCAACGAGGGTTCAGTGGGAAAGTCCCTCGCAGAAAGCACCTTCACCACGCGAGTACAGCTTCTGCGGACGACGGCGGACCTCACCTGGGACGCGAAGGTCCCCTTCGTGATGGACCTAAGAAAGTCCCTGCAGCACACGGTTGACCGGCTCCCCCGCGACAACTTCCTGGTGAGGCCGGCACGCAAATGGGTGGACAGGTTCGCTGAGCCCGCGGCATGGGATGCATTGGATGTCGAAGACTTCGAGGCGTTGGAAACGCGCATCGCCAGGCTCGCGTCTATTGGCGCCCTACCTGATACCGAGGAGGCCAAGCGGTTCGACTTCCTCATGCTGCAAACCGAACTCGCGTCGCTCCAGGGCAAGTCACTGGGACCCTTCCGGGCCAAGGTCCAGGCAGTGGCCGCTGCCCTGCAGGACCAGCCAAACGTTCCGGCCATCGCTGCGCAACTCCAGCTGATCGAAGGAGTCCTGGACGACGAAGAGTGGAACTCGGTATCGGTGGAATGGCTGGAGGAGATCCGGCTCAAGCTGCGGGAATTGGTGCACCTTATCGAAAAGCGCCGCCGGAACGTTGTGTACACCAACTTCCAGGATGAACTGGGGGAGCTGGAAGAGATTGAGCTCACGGGTGCCAGCAACGGGCACGTGGATCTGGATCGGTACCGCGACAAGATCCGCCAGTACCTCCACCAGTATCAGGAGCATGCCTCCATCCAGCGCCTCCGCCGGAACAGGCAGCTGACCGCTTTGGACCTCTCCGAGCTCGAGAGGATCCTCCTCGAGAGCGGTCTGGGCTCCCCCGAGGATCTCAACCGTGCAGCCGCCGACGGACTCGGGCTCTACGTGCGGTCCCTTGTTGGCCTGGACCGCGACGCAGTGCAGGAAGCCCTGCAAGACTTCGTAGCCGGGACAACCCTGACATCACAGCAGCTCGACTTCCTGCAGGTCCTGACGAACCACCTTGTGGACAACGGCAGGGTGCCACCGTCCGCACTCTTCGATTCCCCCTACAACGAACTGGCACCCTCCGGACCGGATGTCCTCTTCGGGGACGAGAAGGTTGTCCAGTTGTTCACCATTCTCAGGGACATTGAAGGGCGGGCACGAGTGGTTCAGGCCGGCTAGGCAAAAAGTCCGAACTGTCAGGGATTTCCCAGCCACGCGAGCGCATACTCGTAGGTACCCTGACCGGCGAAAGAACCAGGCTGACCCTTGACGTCCCACACCAACCATTCCCCCGAGGCGGCATCCCCATCGGAGGCTGCAGCCGTACGCATGGCGGCCCTCCCCCAGCTGCGGCACTGGGTCGCCGTGCCGTGCACGGCGGCTGTCCTGATCGTGGCCGCGGGCCTGGCCCTGCGCTTCATTCCCGCACTGACGTCGGCGGACATGTCCGTGGATGCCGAGCTGAGCCATGACCACACCGCTCCGCTGACCGGGGTGGCCATGTTTATCAACGTGGTGTTCAGCCCGGCAGGCGGCGTCCTGATGATCGCGGCCCTGTGCTTGTACCTGCTGCTGGTGCGGCGCAGCCCCGTGAACGCGGTGGCAACGGGCCTGGTGGCGGCCGGGGGCTGGGTGAGCAGCGAACTGTTCAAGGTGCTGGTGGCCAGGCACCGGCCGGACTCCACCGCCCTGTTCAACCCCCTCATCCCCGAACCGGGAACGGACAGCTTCCCGAGCGGACACGTGGCACTGGCCTCGGCGCTGGCCATCGCCGTCTTCCTGCTGGCCCGGGGCACCCGGTGGCAGCGGCCCGCGGCCATCCTCGGGATTGTGGTGGCGGTCGCCGTCGCACTCTCGCGCGTCTACCTTGGCGTGCACTATCCGACCGATGTCACGGCGTCGTTCCTCACGGCTGCCACCGGCGCGGCGTTCCTGACCGGTTTGTGGAACCGGTTCGGCCTGGCGCTGCTGGCCCGCATACCGTTCCTGGCGAAGCTCGGCCCCGTCCCGGCGCCCCAAGCCTGATCCGCTGCCATGACGGGCTTCATTGACGGACTCCTGAACGTCAGCCCGCTCGTGGCGTACATCGCCGTCTTCTGCCTGGTCTTCGCCGAGGACGCACTGTTCGTCGGCTTCGTCATCCCCGGCGAAACCGCCGCCGTCCTGGGCGGAGTGGTTGCCAGTCGGGGAGAAGTGCACCTGGGCACCATGATGGCCCTGGTGGTGGGCGCCGCCATCATTAGCGACAGCGTGGGCTACGAGGTGGGCAAGCACCTGGGCAACCGGCTCATGAAGACACGGATGCTGGCCCGCCACTCCGGCAGGCTGGAAAACGCGCAGGACTTCCTCCGGCGCAGAGGCGGGTCCGCCGTATTCCTGGGCCGCTTCACCGCCTTCTTCCGTGCCGTCATGCCCGCCCTGGCCGGCACGTCCCGCATGCCCTACGGCCGCTTCATCGCCTACAACGCAGCGGGCGGCGTGGTGTGGGGCATCGGCTTCGTCCTGCTGGGCTTCCTCGCAGGAAACTCCTACGAGACCGTGGCCCAGGCAGTCGGCCGGGACCTCGCCGTCGTGATTGCCGCAGTGGCAGTGGCCGCACTCATCGCCTGGCACCTCCGCTCACGACGGCGGCAGCAGCGGCGGCGCGCGGCCAACCTGCGGCAGGACAGGGCCCCGAATTCCTAGGAAGGGTTTGACAGCAACTGTGACCAGTGCCATATTTAAAGCGTGAACCTGTCAGACAGCCGGACAGCAGGACAGCCTGCATTCCGTCCCCTTGCCCGGCTGAGCGCTGCCGAGGCGGTGTTCAACGCCATCCGCGGGGACATCGAGTCGGGCAGCATTCCGGTGGGGAGCAAACTCAGCTCGGAGGCCACCCTTTCGCAGCAGTACGGAGTGAGCCGCTCGGTGATCCGGGAAGCCCTGCGCTCCTGCACCGCCTTGGGCCTGACGGTCACCCGGACGGGCAAGGGCACGTTTGTCATTGCCAGCAAGGTGGCCAATGACCTGACCCTCGGCCAGTACTCCGCCCGCGACCTTACCGAAGCCCGTCCCCACATCGAAATTCCCGCCGCCGGACTGGCCGCAGAGCGTCGAACGGAGGAGGAACTGGACACCCTCCGCCACATCATGGGTGCCATGGCCACCGAAACGGATCCCGAATCCTGGGTAGCCCTGGACTCCACCTTCCACGCCACCATCGCCCGTGCCAGCGGCAACAAAGTGTTCGCAAGCGTCGTGGCTGACATCCGGGACGCGCTGGCGCATCAATCCGAGACGCTGAACATGGTGGCAGACCGCCAGCATGCTTCAGACATCGAGCACCAGCAAATCCTTGCCGCCATCGAGACCGGCTCCGCGGAAAAAGCCCGCGCCGCCATGGCCCACCATCTGGAAGCCGTAGGCGTGGCCCTCGACTCCATCCTCAACAGCTAGCAAGATCCAACCAACCCTCCCAAGGACCCCATGCCATCCCCCGTGTTTTCTGCTGCCCACACCGCTGCCCCGGCCGGGCTGTCCCTGCCGCAGCACACCCCGCTGGTCGCCGCCATCCGCGACGGCCTCGTGGAGAGTGTCCACTACGGCTCCGCACTTGCCCTCGCGGCTGACGGCTCAGTGGCGGCGACGGCAGGGGACCCCCTGGCACCGTTCTACCCCCGCTCCGCACTCAAACCCCTCCAGGCAGTGGCCATGGTCCGCGCCGGCCTTGAACTTCCCGCCGACCTCCTGGCACTGGCCGCCGCGAGCCACTCGGGTGCTGCCGTCCACCGGGACGGCGCCCTGCGCATCCTCGAACTGCACGGGCTCGCCCCCACCGACCTGGAAAACAGCACGGACCTGCCCTACGGCACCACGGAGCGGGAAGACTGGCTCCGCACCGGCGGCAGCGCTACGCAGATCACGCAGAACTGCTCCGGGAAGCACGCTGCAATGGTGGCCACCTGCAAGATCAACGGCTGGCCCGTGCAGGGCTACTTGGATCCCTCCCACCCGCTCCAGCAGCTTGTGGCGCAAACGGTTATCGGCCTGACCGGAGAGGAGCCGGCCGCCGTCAGCACTGACGGCTGCGGTACCCCTTTGTTTGCCCTCACGCTGCGCGGGATGGCCCGCGCTTTCGGCCGGATCGCCCAGGCGGCCGCGGCCTCCTGGGAAGGAAAGCTCGACGGCGGCAGCCCGGAAGCCGCCGTCGGGCTCGCCATGCAGCAGCACCCGGAGATGGTGGCCGGCGAGGGCCGCGACGTCACCGAGCTGATGCGCCTGCTGCCCGGCGCCGTGGCCAAGGACGGCTTTGAGGGCGTGCAGCTGGTGGGCCTGCCCGACGGCAGCGCCGTTGCCGTCAAGATTTCCGACGGCGGCGACCGCGCCCGGATGCCCGCCACCGTCCGCCTGCTGGAGGCGCTGGATGTGGACACGGAGCCGCTCGCCGGCATCGCCACGGCCCCGGTGCTGGGCGGCGGCCACGAGGTGGGCCGGCTGCTGGCCACCGACTTTCTGAATCACCTGTCCGCACCCGTCAACGAAGCCCTGTAAGGACACCATGACTGCCACCCAAACCGCCGCACCCGCCCAGGTCCGGTCCGAACACGACCTGCTCGGCGACCGGGACGTGCCTGCGCACGCCTACTGGGGCGTGCACACGCTTCGCGCCGTGGAGAACTTCCCCATCACCGGCCAGAAGCTGTCCTCCAACATGCACCTGGTCCGCGGGCTTGCCGCGGTGAAACTGGCCGCCGCCCGCACCAACCGCGAACTCGGCCTGCTGGATGCCGAACGCGCCGATGCGATCGAGCAGGCATGCCAGGATGTCATGGCCGGACGCCTTGCCGACCAGTTTGTGGTGGACGTGGTCCAGGGCGGTGCCGGGACATCGTCGAACATGAACGCCAACGAGGTCATCGCCAACCGCGCCCTGGAAATCCTTGGTCACCCCAAGGGCGACTACGCGCGGCTGCACCCGAACGACCACGTCAACCTCAGCCAGTCCACCAACGACGTCTACCCCACCGCCGTCAAGCTGGGCACCATCTTCGCCGCCCGGGAACTGCTGGCAGCACTCGAGGAACTTGAGGATGCCTGCGCCGCGAAGGCCATGGAATTCCGCACGGTGGTGAAGATGGGCCGCACCCAGCTGCAGGACGCCGTGCCCATGACCCTGGGCCAGGAGTTCGGCAGCTACGCCGTCACCATCGGCGAGGACCGGCTGCGCCTTGCCGAAGCCGAACTGCTGATCCACGAAATCAACCTCGGCGCCACCGCCATCGGCACCGGGCTGAACGCCCCTGCCGGCTACGCCGATACAGCCTGCCGGCACCTGGCGGAGATCACCGGACTCCCGCTGGTGACCGCCGTCGACCTCATCGAGGCCACCCAGGACGTGGGCGCGTTCGTGCACCTGTCCGGCGTGCTCAAGCGCGTGGCGGTCAAGTTGTCCAAGATCTGCAACGACCTCCGCCTGCTCTCCTCCGGCCCGCGCGCCGGCTTCGGCGAAATCAACCTGCCGGCCGTCCAGTCCGGGTCCTCCATCATGCCCGGCAAGATCAACCCGGTCATCCCGGAGGTGGTCTCCCAGGTGGCCTACGAGGTGATCGGCAACGACGTCACCATCACCATGGCTGCCGAGGCCGGGCAGCTGCAGCTCAACGCCTTCGAACCGATCATCGTCCACAGCCTCCACAAGAGCATTTCCCACCTCGAGGCAGCCTGCCGCACCCTTACGGCCCGCTGCATCCAGGGAATCACCGCCAACACCGACCACCTGCGCCGCACCGTGGAGCAATCCATCGGCCTGGTCACCGCCCTGAATCCCCACCTCGGCTATGCCACCGCCACCGCCATCGCGCAGGAAGCACTTGCCACCGGCAAGGGCGTGGCCGAGCTCGTCCTGGAACACGGGCTCCTCACCGATGCCCAGCTCCAGGAACTCCTCAGCCCCGAACGCCTGGCAAACCTCAGCAAGTAGTCCCTACATCCCCCAAAGGACACCCCATGACAAATACCCCGCTTCCTGACCACTTGATTGACGGTGGCCACGCGCATGCGTCAGAGACCTCCCTGCACGCGGAGGACAAGGGTTACCACAAGAACCTCAAGCCACGGCAGATCCAGATGATCGCGATCGGCGGTGCGATCGGTACCGGCCTGTTCCTGGGCGCCGGCGGCCGGTTGAACGCCGCGGGCCCGTCCCTGGTCATCGCCTACGCCGTCTGTGGCTTCTTCGCGTTCCTGATCCTCCGCGCCCTGGGTGAACTGGTCCTGCACCGCCCCTCGTCCGGTTCGTTCGTCTCCTACGCCCGCGAATTCTTCGGCGAAAAAGCCGCGTTCGTCTCCGGCTGGTTCTACTGGATCAACTGGGCCACCACCACCATCGTGGACATCACCGCCGCCGCCCTCTACATGCACTTCTTCGGCAACTACGTCCCCTGGATGGCCGACGTCCCGCAGTGGGCCTGGGCACTGACCGCCCTCATCGTGGTCCTCGCCCTGAACCTCGTCTCGGTGAAGGTCTTCGGCGAAATGGAATTCTGGTTCGCCCTCATCAAGGTCGCCGCCCTGGTCGCGTTCCTGATCATCGGCACCTACTTCGTCATCTTCGGCACCCCCGTTGACGGCCAGCAGGTCGGCATCAACCTCCTCTCGGACAACGGCGGCATCTTCCCCAACGGCCTGCTGCCCATGATCATCCTCATGCAGGGCGTCCTGTTCGCCTACGCCTCGATCGAACTGGTGGGCACCGCCGCTGGCGAAACCGAGAACCCCGAAAAGATCATGCCCAAGGCCATCAACTCCGTGGTCTTCCGCATCGCCGTGTTCTACGTCGGCTCGGTGATCCTGCTGGCCCTGCTTCTGCCGTTCACGTCCTACCAGAAGGGCGTCAGCCCCTTCGTGACGTTCTTCGGCTCCATCGGGGTGCAGGGCGTGGACGTCATCATGAACCTCGTCGTCCTCACCGCCGCCCTGTCCTCGCTGAACGCCGGGCTCTACTCCACCGGACGCATCCTGCGCTCCATGTCCGTCAACGGCTCCGCCCCCAAATTCGCCTCCCGGATGAACAAAGCAGGTGTCCCCTACGGCGGCATCGCCATCACCGCCGTAGTGTCCCTGCTGGGTGTTCCGCTGAACTACCTGGTTCCGGCCCAGGCGTTCGAGATCGTGTTGAACATCGCCTCGGTGGGCATCATCATGACCTGGGCCACCATCGTGCTGTGCCAGATCCAGCTCAAACGCTGGGCCGACAAAGGCTGGGTGGAGCGCCCCTCCTTCAGGATGTTCGGCGCCCCCTACACCGGCTACCTGTCGCTGGTCTTCCTGGTGGGCGTCCTGGTCATGGTCTTCATCGACTCCCCCCTGACCATGCTCGTCACCGCCATCGCCTCCATCCTCATGGTCGTTGGCTGGTACGCCTGCCGCCACCGCATCCGCGAAATCGCCGAAACCCGCGAAGGCTTCACCGGAACGTCGCCCGTGGTCGCCAACGCACCGGCTGACACCTTCAAGAAGTAGCTGGGCTTAACGTCCGACGGCGGCACTTGGGTTCTTTTGCTGAAGAACCCAGGTGCCGCCGTCGGGTTTAACGGCAGTTCCTGCCCGTCACTTGGACAGCTTGACCACCATGGCGGAGCCGCCGCCGCGCCTCACCGGCTCAGCGGCAGCCAGCACCCGCCCGTCCTCAAGGAACTCGATGGCCGTGGCTGCCCCGATCTCCGCAGCGGACGTGAACGAGTCACCCGACTTTGCCAGCGTGTGACCAAACCGGGAAGTCAACTCAGCGCCGTACTTGTCGATGAATGCCGGCTCGGCAGTGACGCTGGCAGTGTTCCGTTGGGACGCACGGGGAGCCGCAATGGCGTCCGGAGTGCTCATCCCCAGGTCAATGCGGTTGACCAGGGTCTGCAGAACCGTGGTGATGATGGTGGAGCCACCCGGGGAGCCCAACGCCAGGAAGGGCTTGCCGTCCTCCAGGAGGATGGTGGGCGACATGGACGACCGCGGCCGCTTGCCCGGCTCGATCCGGTTGGGGTCCGTGGCGCTGTAGACCGTCGAGAAGTCCGTGAGCTCGTTGTTGAGCAGGAACCCGCGGCCGGGAACAACCATGCCGGAACCGCCGGTCTGCTCAATGGTCAGCGTGTACTCCACCACGTTGCCCCACTTGTCCGAGACCGTCATGTTGGTGGTGGAGATGTTCTCCGTGTCCTTCTCATCGGCGGCAGAAGCGGGATCCACCGGGCAGGAGCCGTCGTAGGAGGAGACATCGCCAGCCGTCTTCAAGGGCTTGGGAGCTGCCGTCAGGGGGTCCAGTTCACAGGCCCGTTCCTTGCCGAAGATGGGATCAGTCAGAGCCTTGGTAGGCACTTTTACAAAGGCCGGATCACCTACGTACTTCGCACGGTCCGCGAAGGCCAGGGCGCTGGCCTCGAGGTAGTGGTGCAGTACGGCCGGCTCGTCCTTCAATGCCGGCAGGTCAAACACGTCCAGAATGTTCAGCGACTCGCCCACGGTGGTCCCGCCGCTGCTGGAGGGTGCCATGCCGTAGACGTCATAGCCGCGGTAGTTTACGTGCGTCGGCTTCTGCTCCACGACCTTGTAGTGCTCCAGGTCCTCCTCGGTCATGGAGCCGACGGGGACGGGGAGCGCTGTGTCCGAAGACTTGGGCGGGTTCTGGACGGTCTTGGCGATTTCCTTCGCCAGCGGTCCGTCATAGAACGCGTCCATGCCCTTGTCGGCTAGAAGCCGGTAGGTGTTTGCAAGGTCCGGGTTCTTGAAAATAGAGCCCTCTGCGGGAAGCTGCCCACCGGGGAGGTACAGGTCCTTGGTGGACGTAAATGCTGCGAACCGTTTCTGGTTGTCTTCCGTCTGCTGACGGAAGGTCGTGTCTACCACGAAACCGCGGTCAGCGACCTCGATGGCAGGCTCCAGGGCATCCTCCAGACTGAAGCTGCCCCAACGCTTCAACGCGCGCTCCCAGGTGGCGGGCGTACCGGGAACACCTACAGAGACACCGCTGGTGACGAGCTCCGGCGTGAACCGGTACGGCTCGCCGGTGGCAGGATCGATGAACGCATCCTGCTTGATCCCTGCCGGCGCGGTTTCCCGGCCGTCAATGGTGCTGACCTTCTTGTTCTTCGCGTCGTAGTAAACGAAGTAGCCGCCACCGCCGATTCCGGCGCTGTAGGGCTCAGTGACGCCAAGGGTGGCTGCGGCGGCGACGGCCGCGTCCACTGCGTTTCCGCCCTTGCGGAGGACTTCGATGGCTGCCGCTGATGCTTCCGGGTCCACCGTGCTGACCGCGCCACCATAGCCGGTGGCTGTGGGGTCCTTGTCTGTATGGCGGGGATCGGCCGAAGCGGGGCTGATGGCCCCGGTGGTAACGCTCATCGCCAGTGCCGCAGTAACAGCTGCGAGCCGGCGTCCGAAATGTGGCATGGTGGCTCCTAGGGATGTCGAGTGATGTGGGCCACGCTACTCTTCGGGTAGGACACACTCAACGAATCCGGGAAGGAGGGACTCCGTGCCAGGATCCAAACTCGCGGTGGTGGGTGCCGGGAGCGTCGGCACCTCGCTGGCGTACGCGGCATTGATCCGTGGCTCCGCCAGCAACATCGCCTTGTTCGATGCCAACGCGCCCAAGGCCGAGGCGGAAGCCCTGGACCTCGCCCACGGCAGCCAGTTCGCCGCAGCCTCGGCTACCGTCACAGGAGGCGGGGATATCGCCGTGACGGAAGGCGCCGACGTCGTGGTCATCACGGCTGGTGCCAAACAGAACCCCGGCCAGAGCCGGCTGGACCTGGCCGGCACCAATGTGCGGATCCTGGAACAGCTGATGCCGCCGCTGCTTGAGCGGGCACCGGACGCCGTCTACGTCCTGGTGACCAACCCGTGCGACGTCCTGACCGTGGCGGCCCAGCGCATCTCAGGGTTGCCTCCGGAACGGATCTTCTCCTCCGGCACGGTGCTGGATACGTCCCGGCTGCGCTGGCTGCTGGCCCGCCGGGCAGGGGTTTCGGTCACCAGCGTCCACGCCAGCATGGTGGGCGAGCACGGCGACACGGAGTTCCCGCTCTGGTCCGGCGCCACCATTGGCCCGGTGCCGATCCGCGAGTGGACAGAAGGCGGCGAGCGGATCTTCATGCCCGAATACCTCGCCGACACTGCCAGGGAAGTGGTGCAGGCCGCCTACAAGGTCATCGCCGGCAAGGGGGCCACGAACTACGCCATCGGCCTCTCCGGTGCCCGCATTGTGGAGGCCCTGCTCCGCGACGACAACGCCGTCCTTCCGGTCTCCACGGTCCTGTCGGGGCTTCACGGGATCTCCGGGGTTGCCCTGTCCCTGCCCAGCGTGGTGGGCCGCGGCGGCGTGCACCGCGTCCTGGAAACACCCATGGACGACGGCGAGCTGGCGGCTTTGCGGCATTCCGCGGACACCCTGCGCAACACCATGGACGCGCTGGGGCTCTGAGAAGGCGTCATGCAACGCCGCGGCAACCCTCCCGGTGGCGTGTTCGCATAAGCTCAGTTCCACGTGCCAAATGCTGACTCGTACACGGCTGGCTCAACGACGAACCAACAGGAGTGACCCATGACCAACTGGCGGATCAGGGATTTCCATTCGGCCGACCTGGACGGCATCCTGCACCTGTGGGAGACGCTGAAGGCCAACAACGTCGAACCCGTCTATGCCCTGTCCGAAGTCCTGGCTTCCTGCGAAAAGGACCATGCCGTAGTGGCCGTCCAGGGTGATCAGGTGGTGGGTGCCGCCGTCGGACGCGCCGCCCACGACCAGGGCTGGATCGTCTTCCTGGCCACCCTTCCCGAGTACCGCGGCCGCGGAATCGGCACCTCGCTGCTCGCCTCCGTCGAAAACCGCATGGCCCCGCACGGCCTGAACAAACTCTCGGCCCTGATGCCGGAATCCGAAACCCGGGTGGAGGCGTTCCTGGGCCGCGGCTTCGCGCTCAAGAAGAACCTCCGCTACTTCGAACGCACCATCCCGGTGCAGCGCCAGGAGCTCGGCGCGCTCGGCCAGCTCGGCGGCCGCGTCCTGGCACGCGACCTGTGGGAAAACGTGGCCGGCATGCGCAAGGAAAAGGAACTGCTCGAACGCCGCCTGGTGCTTCCGCTCGCCGAGGCGGACCTGGCCGATGAATTCGGCGTGGTGCCGCCGCGCGCCGTCGTTCTCTTTGGTCCGCCCGGCACCGGCAAGACCACCTTCGCCAAGGCCATCGCCTCCCGGCTCGAATGGCCGTTCGTGGAAGTGTTCCCCTCCCGCCTGGCCGGCGATCCCCAGGGACTGGCCGGCGCGCTGCGCGAAACCTTCCTGGAAATCGCCGAGCTGGAGCACGCCGTGGTGTTCATTGACGAGGTGGAGGAGATCGCCTCCCAGCGTGCCGGGGATCCGCCGTCGCCGCTGCAGGGCGTAACCAACGAGCTGCTCAAGATCATTCCGGCGTTCCGCGAACAACCCGGCAGGCTCCTGGTCTGCGCCACGAACTTCATCCGCGCCCTGGACTCGGCCTTCCTGCGACACGGCCGGTTCGACTACGTCATCCCCATCGGACTGCCGGACCGGCAGGCCCGTGAAGCCATGTGGCAGCGGTTCATCCCTGCCGCGGTGGTGGACGCGGTGGACGTGGAGCTCCTGGTGGAACGGACCCAGGGCTTCTCCCCCGCCGATATTGAGTACGCCGCCCGCAGCGCATCCCAGCGCGCACTGGAAAAAGCCGTGTACGACGACGGCGGGCTGGCCTCGGGCGGCGACGTGTCGGTCCGCGAGGCGGTCCGGAAAGGTCCCTCCACCCAGGACTACCTCGACGCCATCGGTGATACCCGGACCACCGTGAGTCCCGAGGTCCAAGCCGATTTCCTCGAGGACATCGAGGCGCTGGGGCGGGTCTAGCTGGGACCTTTGCCCCTGTGCGGTGTCCTGCCGGGACGCCAGAGTGGTGTGCATGGCAAAGATTCTGATCCCCTACGGGACCACCGAGGGCCAGACGGCCCGGATCGCCGACTACATCTCCGATGTGCTGCAAGCCCACGGCCATGAGGCGGAGACGTTGGACCTCAAGCACGCAGACCACGACCTTCCGGACGGCTACGACGGCGTCATCGTGGGCGCTTCCATCCACGCCGGAAAACACGAAGGGTACGTCGCGGACTTTGTCCGCAGGAACCGGGAGGCGCTGGAGAAACTGCACGCTGCCCTGTTTTCCGTCAGCATGTCCGCCGACGCAGACCCGGAAGAAGCACAGAAGTACGTTGCCGAGTTCGAGGACGCAACCGGCTGGCGCCCGGCAAAGGTGGCGTTGTTCGGCGGCGCACTCCTTTACACGGAGTACGGGTTCCTCAAGCGCATGCTGATGAAGAAGATCGTCAGCAGCCAAGGCAGCACGGACACCGATACCGGCCGCGACTACATCTACACCGAGTGGGACGGCGTGCGGCGGTTCGCGGAGGAATTCGTGGCTGATCTCGAGCGCAAACCGGCCGGGGAGTAGTCAGCTTCCAGGCCAGACCCACGGTTCCCGGGGCAGGGCGGCGGGCTGGAACGCCTGCAGCGCCTGGTCGAGCGTTCCGCCCGGCAGGCCAACGGAGGCAAGCAGCCTGTCCCGGACCTCCTCCACCGGCACCCCGGCTTTGGCCAGGTCCGTGAGCGTCACCGCCCCATCGCGCTTGGCCAGCCGCGCGCCGTCGTGGTTCACCACCAGGGGAACATGCGCATATTCCGGGGTGGGAATATTCAAAAGGGACGCGAGGTAGGCCTGCCGCGGCGTGGACGGGAGCAAGTCATCACCCCGAACTACCTGGTCTATCCCCTGCTCGGCATCGTCCACCACCACGGCGAGGTTGTAGGCTGTGACGCCATCGTTGCGCCGCAGCACAAAGTCGTCCACCACGCCGGTGAACCGGCCATGGAGGACGTCGTTGACGGTGAACTCCGCAACCCCGGCGCGCAGCCGGAGGGCCGAGGGCCGGATGGAGCGCTTGAACTCCAGTTCAGCGCGGTCCAGGTTGCGGCAGGTCCCGGGGTAGGCGCCCTGCGGGGCGTGGGGTGCCGACGCCGCCTCCTGGATCTCGCGGCGCGTGCAGAAGCACTCATACGTCAGGTCCGCCTCCTGAAGGCGGGCAATCGCCCCAGCGTAGAGGGGGCCGCGGGCCGTCTGCCGGACCGCGTCACCGTCCCAGGTGACACCCACGGCGGCCAGGTCACGCAATTGCACGGCTTCCGCTCCCGCGCGGGCACGGTCAAGGTCCTCCACCCGCAGCAGGAACGTCCGGCCGGTGGAGCGGGCGAAGAGCCAGGCAAGGATGGCGGTGCGCAGGTTCCCGACATGCAGTTCGCCGGAAGGGCTGGGGGCGAAGCGGCCTGCGGAGGTCATATACCCACCCTAGACCGAACAACACAAGAGCCCCTCAGCTACCGATGACTGCGGAATTCCGACGTCGGTAGCTCAGGGGCTCTTGCCGTGTTTGCAGAGTGAGCATGGTGTGAACAAGCCTCAATCAGCGGCGGCCTCCTTGCGGGAAGCGGTGTCCAGGGGCCGGGTGGTGTTCCGGGGATCCTGTAGCCTGCGGGGCCAGCGGTAGCTTTTGCCCTTGTTGCCACTATTTCAGCAGACCTCATACAGTTGGAACAACAAGCAGGACTTGAATTAGTCATTCTGGTCAATTCGTGACAGTAAAGCAGGCAGGAAGTGATCAGATTGCAGGAACTGGACGCCACGGACAAGCGCATCCTGAACGCCTTGGACGAAGACCCGCGCATCCCGGTCATGGTGCTGGCGCAGAAGCTGGGCCTGGCCCGCGGGACTGTGCAGTCGCGGATGGAGCGGATGGCGGCATCAGGTGCCCTGCGCCCCAACAGCAGCCGAGTGCTGCCATCGGCCCTTGGCCGCGGCGTCGCCGCAGCCGTGAGCGCGGAACTGGACCAGAGCCACCTGAACGAGGCCATCGCCGCACTGCGCAAGATCCCCGAAGTCCTGGAGTGCCACGCACCGGCCGGGGATACCGACCTCCTCATCCGCGTGGTTGCCAAAAGCCCGGACGACCTCTACCGAGTCTCAGAGGAGATCCGCCTCTGCCCCGGCATTGTCCGCACGTCCACCAGCATGTTCCTGCGCGAGGTCATCCCGTACCGCACCACCGGCCTGCTCGCTGAATAGCCGCCGGCAGCCCCTACACTGGCGGGCCCGCGTTGGATTTCAGGTTCTTCATGACCAGCGTTGAGGTCAACCGTTCCACGCCGGGCAAGGACGTGAGTTCGGTGTCGTAGAAGCGCTGGTAGGCAGGGAGGTCTGCGGCGATGATCTTGAGCAGGTAGTCCGGCGAACCGAAAAGCCGTTGCGCCTCGATGACGTTGGGATTCTCCGCCACCCGGGTTTCAAAGATCTCCATGGTGGACCTGTCCACCTGGCGGAGCGTGACGAAAACGATCGCCTCGAAGCCCAGCCCCACGGCAGCGGGGTCAACGTCCGCCCTGTACCCGCGGATGACGCGGGACTGCTCCAGTTCCCGCAGCCGACGGTGGCACGGTGCCACCGTCAATCCCACCTTTGCGGCGAGGGCGGTGGCTGTCATCCGGCCGTCCTCCTGGAGGTGGCGCAAAATATTTCTATCAATTCGATCCAGCACGCAATAAATATACTGTGCGGACAGCGGGGCGGGCGAAAACAGGACAGCACTTTTGGCCCGATTCTCCCTATGGTTGCTCCTGAGAGCCCTTCGACAGGAGAAACCCATGAATCCGCAGCTGTTCCTGGCCTTCCTGGTGGTGGCCGCAGCCCTGGCCTGCACGCCTGGAGTGGACTGGGCCTACACCATCGCTGCCGGTCTCCGGCAGCGCAGTTTCGTCCCCGCAGTCGCAGGGCTCTGCGGTGGCTACGTCCTCCATACCGCCCTGCTGGTGGCAGGCCTGGCTGCGGTGCTGGCCGGAACGCCCGGAGTCCTGGGCTGGATCACCCTGGCAGGCGCAGGCTACCTGCTGTGGCTCGGCGTGGGAACGCTGCGGTCATGGCGCGCCGCCAGCTTCAGTGCGGATGCCGCCGTCGGTCCCGGAACACAGCTGCGCACCTTCCTGCAGGGCATGGGCACCAGCGGCATCAACCCCAAGGGCTTGCTGTTCTACGTTGCCCTCATTCCGCAGTTCGTGAGCACCGACGCCTCGCTGCCAGTGCCGGTGCAGTCGGGCCTCCTGGGGATGACGTTCGTAGCGCTGGCGGGCCTGGTCTACACAGTGGTGGCCCTGCTGTCGCGCACGCTGCTGCAGAGCAGGCCCGGGGCAGCGCGTGCGGTGACGCTGGCCAGCGGCATCATCATGGTGGCGCTGGGGACCGTGCTGCTCGGCGAGCAGCTGCTGCCCTTCCTGGCCGGCCACGCCCAGCCAGGGTCCTAGTCCCCGCTGAGCTCCTTCCAGTCCTGCTCCCAGATCCGCCGCATCTCCTCGTCCTTGCGGATGGGAGCCGGCGCTTCAAGTTCCCGCTGTGGTTCCGCATCCCCGCGCCGGCGTCCCCAATCGCGCGGGTTGAGGGACCGGCGGCTTGATTCCAACACCAGCAGCGCCCGGTCCGTCAAGGCGTCGTTTCGCAGCGCAAGGTGCGTCTTGCGGCGGCGCAGGACTTCGGCGACCGCCTGGTGCGCCGCGTCCAGCCGGCCTTCCCTGCGCAGGGCCCGGGCGCGGACCAGCAACAGGGCAGCGGAGAGATCGTCCGCATTCAGCAACCCCTCCGTCCAGTCGATGACGGTGCGGCTGCGGCCAAGGCTGAGGGCCAGGGAGCAGCGCGCCAGGGCCATGGGAAGCGACGGCGGCAGCCCCGTCAGGGCGTCGAGCGCGGCTTCCGTGCGGCCGGTCTCGCGCAACGAGTGGGCCAGGGCAAGGAACACCGATTCCTCGCTGAACAGCACGGGGATTTCCACCCGCTCGGCCAGTTCGATCCGGGTGACGATCCGCGTGAGGTAGGTGGAGGAGTAGCGGTTCGCTTCGTCATCATTCCTGGTGGTCAGCCCGCGCTGGAGGAGTTCGGAAGCGCGGAGGTAGCCGCCGTGCTTGTACACCAGCAGCCCGGCCATCAGGTAGCAGAGCCCGGCCCATCCCGGGTAGGCGCGCGCCAGGGTGATCAGGCGCTCCGGCTCGCGGCTGGTAAACACCGCTTCATGCACCACTTTGGCAGGTTTGGGCATCAGCCGCTTGAGCCGGGGCACCTCGCCGTCGATGTACAGCAGCGCGGGGTTGCGCCCACCCAGGACGCCGGTCAGCAGGCCGCCCACTCCCCCGGCGAGGTCGTGGACAGGGGTGCGCAGCTGGGCCGGCCCGAAAGGGGTGAGGTCGCGGCTGTCCCAGTAAATCCGTGCAGTCTCCCCGGCGCTCATCTTTCCATGCTAACCGTGAGCACACTGCCCCGTCCCCGGGAGTTGAACACGCACCAAGGCCAGGGGCTTGTCCCCGGCACCATATTCAGGAAGGGTGGCAAGCACCCTTATCAAGATGATTTCCGGCAAGGAGAAACCCATGCAGATCGACAAGAACCAGATCCTTGAACTCCTGCGTTCACAGGGAGACCAGGACAAAGCCGCGCAGGCAGAATCGGAACTTCCGGACCAGGTGGACACCGAACAGCACGTGGGCCTGCTCTCCAAACTTGGCATTAACCCGGCAGAACTGCTCTCCAGGCTTCCCGGCGGACTCGGCGACAAACTTCCCGGTGGCCTGGGCGACAAGCTCGGCGGGCTGGGGCTCTAAGAGCCGGGAGGTCAACTCCTGGCCATGAACCATTCGGTAAAGGCGGCGGCCCGGCCGGACCCGTCAAACCTGATAACCCACAGGTTGTCATACGTGGGCCGGCCGCCCGAGTAGGAGGTGACGCCCTGGACAAAGGCGGTGTTGCCGTCGCATCCAAGCAGCTCCCAGCTGAACGTCCAGTCCGCTGGCTCGTCGCGTGCGGCGAGCCAGCCGTCGACGATACCCTCCTGGCCCCGCCAGGGTTCCGGATCGTGGGGACGGGTTTCATACAGCGCATCAGGGGCGAAAAGGGCCCGGATGTCGTCGGCGCCGTTGCTGGTCCATGCCGCCTGGTACTTTTCCATCCAGGCGCGGACGTATTCCCTTGCTGAAGCAGGGTCCTTTGCTGAAGGTGGCTGAGTCATCTTTTGGTTGTACCCGCGCAATGGTCCGGGGGCAATGGCGTCACCCGCTGGCGGCGGCTATCCACACCCCGATTACCCAGGTGCTGGCGGCCAGGCACGCGAGCCCGAATTCAGCGAGCATTCCCAGGCCCGTGGCCTTCAGGGCGGCCCAACTGGACCTCGCCGCCGTCGTAAAATTCCGCGTGCGGAGGAACTCGCTGGCCAGCAGCCCCGCCGCGAACCCAACGAAGAGGCCCACCACCGGGATGATGAACATCCCCACCACACCGGCCACCAAAGCCACCACCACGCTGCGGCTGGGAATGGCGTGCTGCTTGAGTTTCCGGCCGGTAAGGACGGCACCGGCCGTCATTCCAGCGGCGACAAAGATCATGGCCACCGCGAACACCACCCAACCCGCAGTCCCGGCACCGCCCCAGATGGCCCACGCCAGCAGGCTTACACCGATCAGCACGCTCCCGGGCAGGACAGGAATGATCGTGCCGGCTACCCCCACCAGGATCGCCAGGCCGCACAGGATGGTCACCACGGTTTCGGAGCTCATGCTGCCCAGTCTAGGGGGCCGGATCAGCGCCTTAACGCCCGACGGCGGTGCCTCCTTCAGCAAAGGAGGCACCGCCGTCGTGGGTTCCGGAAGGAAGGAGCCCTACTCCGCTTCCACCGCTGCGGCGACCGCCGCGGTGACTGCCGGGGCCACGCGGGGGTCCAGCGGGCTGGGGACGATGTAGTCGGCCGACAGGTCCTCGGCGGCAAGCCCGGCAATGGCGCGCGCCGCGGCAAGCTTCATGGCAGGGGTGATGCGGCGGGCGCCGGCGTCGAGGGCCCCGCGGAAGATGCCGGGGAACGCCAGGACGTTGTTGATCTGGTTGGGGAAGTCGCTGCGGCCCGTGGCCACGACGGCGGCGTACTTCACGGCAACCTCGGGCAGGACTTCGGGGTCCGGGTTGGACAGCGCGAACACGATGGCGTCCTGGTTCATGGTGGCCAGGTGGGCCTCGTCCAGCTTGGAGGAGGAGACGCCGATGAAGACGTCGGCACCGGCCAGCGCTTCGGCGGGGCCACCCGTGATGCCGCGGGGGTTGCTGCGGCCGGCAATGTCAGCCTTCTTGCCCGCCGTGTCAGCGGCCAGGTCCGGGCGGCTGCTGTTGATGACGCCGCGGGAATCGAGCAGGACCACGTCGGTGATGCCGGCTGCGAGCAGGATTTCGGCGACGGCGATCCCCGCCGCACCGGCACCGGACACCACTACCTTCAGCCCCTCAAGCCCGCGGCCGGTCACCTTGGCCGCGTTTGTCAGTGCGGCGAGGGCAACCACGGCAGTGCCATGCTGGTCGTCGTGCATGACCGGGCAGTCCAGGGCTTCGATCAGCTTTTCCTCAAGCTCGAAGCAGCGGGGCGCCGAGATGTCTTCAAGGTTCACGGCACCGAAGCTGGGACGCAGGCGGACCAGGGTCTCCACGATCTCGTCCACGTCGGTGGTGTTGAGGACCAGGGGAATGGAGTCAAGGTCGCCAAAGGTCTTGAACAGGGCGGACTTGCCTTCCATGACGGGCAGCGAGGCGCTGGCGCCGATGTTGCCCAGACCCAGGACGGCGGTGCCATCGCTGACAACGACCACCAGGCGCTCGGCCCAGGTCAGTGTGCGGGCGAGTTCGGGCTTGGCATGGATGGCGCGGCTGACCTCGGCCACACCGGGCGTGTAGGCGATGGACAGATCCCGCTTGTTGGACAGCGGAACAGTGCTGGTGACGGACAGTTTGCCGCCCTGGTGGGCGCTGAAGATCTCGTCTTCGGTCAGGGCCGTGGCTGCTGAATTGTCGGTGGCGGTGATTGCGTCAATGGACACGTCGTTGTCTCCTGGTGCTTGCCGTGGGCGCACGGCACGTGGAGCTGGGGGCCAGCATGGAAAGTAGTGCGACAGGAAACCCAGGGGTGGCGGGTCCGTGGGAACGCCGGGGATGTTTCCGCCCTGCCGCTCCGGTGCCTCCATGGTAGGCAGCCTCAAGCAGGGCTGACGGCACCTCTTGACAAGCGTAAGCGTAGAAAAAACGTTTTGGCAGCGGGTTTTGTGGTCCGCATCACGCGATTATGGCGGATTTAATCCTGTTCTGGTCTAGACCAGTTACGCAGATCGACTCACTGTTAACCCGGACTCGGCGGCAGGCGAGAGCCGGCCGCAGGCCTTTTTAAGGTCTTCCTCTGCCTCGAAGAGGGAGAGGCGGCGGTTGCGAACGGACTGGACCAGACCAGTGACTGTCAGGAGGAGCACCCGCGCTCCCACCGCGTCACCGCACGCCCCGGCCACGAGCTTTTCACTGAGTGCGTCGATCTCGCGCAGGAGTTCCGTGGTGTCCTTTTCCGGCAGGTACACGCCACGGCTGAGGCACTGCTCCACCGCGGGCTGCATGACGCGCATATGGAAAATCTCCATCAGCAGGCTGGAGAGCGCCCGTCCCCGGAAGCGGGGGGACGAACCGCGGGAGCCCGCCTGCAGTTCGTCCAGCTGCTGCCGGTACAGTGCCAGCATCAAATGGGTGGGGGAGGGGAAATACCGGTAGAGGGTGCCGAGCGGTACGTCTGCTTTTTCCGCGACCTCGGAGAGCTCCACGGCGTCGAGTCCCGTGCGGGCGAACCCCGCAGCGGTGTCGAGGATCCGTGCGTAGCGGAGGCGCTGGCGTGGAGCGGACGGCCTGGCGGCCATGGGCGGATGGTCTGAAAAAGTCTCGGGCATCAGCATTCCGGGGTTGTGTCGTAGGGACTGCGGCCAGGAGCGCCCCCACTTCCGTACCGCCCTGCAGCCCGGTTCAACTATACGGCACGGGCACGCGCCATCATTAGTCAGCGGCCTTACCTTCAGGTGCCCCAGGGGTCAGTCGACGCCCCTGATTTTCACCACGAAGACGGCGCCCAGCAGGCCAATGACCGCTGCGGTGAGGAACAGCGTCCGGTAGCCGCCCCCGTAGTTCACGGCCAGCAGCGCAAGTGCCGGAGCGACCACCTGCGGCAGGGAGTTGGCCACGTTGATGACCCCCATGTCCTTGCCCCGGCTGGCGGCAAAGGGCAGGACCTGGGTCAGCAGCGCAAAGTCCACGGCCAGGTAGGCGCCGAACCCGATGCCCAGGACGGCGGCACCGGCCAGCGCCCCGGGCCACACAGGAAAGAACGCCATGATGGCACCGGCCATGGCGATGGTTGCCGAGGATCCGATGACGAAAGGCTTCCGCCTCCCCACCCGGTCACTCCACGGTCCTGCGGCTACGGCAGTGATCATCACCATCACGGCATAGATACCGGTCAAGACCAGTACACCGGTGGCCGGATCCTCGTGACCGATGACGTCCCGCAGGAAGAAGAGCAGGTAGACAATGGTCAGCTGGTTGCCCACGTTTACCAGGAAACGGGTCAGCCAGGCCCAGGCAAAGTCCGGGTACCGCCGGGGGCTGATCCAGAAACCGCGCAGGAAACCGCTCCAGCGGAACGTGCTGCGGGCATCCTTCGGAAGTGCGGGGTCGTTCCGGTGGAACAGGTACGGCAGCACGGACAAAAGCAGCGCCCCCGCGCAAAGCCAGTAGCCCACCATGAAATTCCCTGAAACCACGGCGCCGAAGACCGCCCCTGCGAGGATGCCGAGGGTCTGGCCCATTGCCGCGAGTCCGCCCACTCCCCCGCGCTGGACCACCGGCACACGGTCCGGGACTGCTGCGGTGATGGCAGCGTAGGCGGCGTTCGCGCCCAGCTGCACCAGGCACCAGAAGAGAACCATGAGCGCCACGGCACCCGAGAAGGACATGGCCAGCAGCGCCGCGGTGGCAAGCACTGCCCCGGCCAGCACCCACGGCGCCCGCCGCCCGAACCGTGACGTGGTCCGGTCCGACAGGGCACCGAAGAGGGGGTTGGCCACCAGCGACACGGCGGCGCCGCAGGCCGTAACCAGGGACAGGATGGCTTCCTTGGAAGGTGCATCGATACTGATGGCCTGCTGGCCGATGAAGACGTTGATGGGGCCGAAGAAGGCGGCGTTGATGCCCACGTTCACCAGCACCAGCCCGGTGACCCAGCGGGCGGTGACCCTTTCAACCGGCTCGGCGAGCGCCGCCGTCGGGGTTTTGCCTGCGAAGGTGCCGTCCGGCGCGGGCGTATCGGACAGACTCATGGCGTGCTCCCCCTGGTGCGGGCCGGTTGGCGGTGCGACCAGACTATCGTGGGCGGTAAACGCGCCGCCCTCCGCAAGGCGCCGCATGTGCATATTCCACCACTACGCGAGGAGAGCCCTGTGACCGCACCATCCACCCCAGCTGTTAACACCGCCGATCTCTATGACGAGCGCGACGACGAACTGGCATCAGTGTCCCTGCAGTTCCAGTCGCTGGGCGGCCGGTCCCACTTCAGTGGTCCGGTCCGGACCATCCGCTGCTTCCAGGACAACGCCCTGGTGAAGTCCATACTGGGCTCCCCGGGGAACGGGGCGGTACTGGTGGTGGACGGCGGCGGCTCGCTGGGCACTGCCCTGATGGGGGACATGATCGCCGAAAGCGCCGTGGCCAACGGCTGGGCCGGCGTCGTCATCAATGGCGCCATCCGCGACCGGCTGGCGATCGCTGCACTGGACCTCGGGGTCAAAGCCCTCGGGAGCAACCCCCGGAAGAGCCTGAAAGCGGGCGCCGGCGAGGTGGACGTGGACGTGGTGATCGACGGCGTGACGTTCCGTCCCGGAGCCACCGTCTGGTGCGACCCGGACGGCATCCTCGTGGAGCCGTAAAGGAAGGGCAAAAGGTACCGCAGCAAAAGAGGCAGGCCGGGGAACAAAAGAACCAGTAAGATAGTTACTGAAAGCAACTATCACTGCTTATATCCTTTTTCCTTCCCCTTGGAGCACCCATGTCCAAAACCACTGCCGCGCCAGGCGCCGGAGAAGCCCTGACGCAACGCCAGATCGTCACCGTAATGGTGGGCCTGATGCTGGGCATGTTCCTGGCATCCCTTGACCAGACCATCGTCTCCACGTCCATCTACACCATTGCCAACGACCTGGACGGGCTTTCCCTGCAGGCGTGGGCCACCACCGCGTACCTGATCACCTCGACGGTCAGCACCCCCCTCTACGGCAAGCTGAGCGACATCTTCGGCCGCCGCCCGCTGTACCTGGCCGCGATCGCCGTCTTCCTGGTGGGTTCGCTCTACGCGGGCTCAGTGCATTCGATGACCGAACTCGCCGTTGCCCGCGGCATCCAGGGCCTGGGCGCCGGCGGCCTGCTGGCCCTGGCGCTGACCATCATCGGCGACATCGTCTCGCTCAAGGACCGCGCCAAGTTCCAGGGCTACTTCATGTCCGTGTTCGGCATTTCCTCGGTCCTGGGTCCGGTGGTGGGCGGCGCGTTTGCAGGCTCCGCCAACATCCTGGGCTTTGACGGCTGGCGCTGGGTGTTCTTCATCAACCTCCCCATCGGGCTGGCGGCGTTGACCGTGGTGTTCCTGTTCCTCCACCTGCCCGCCAAGCACCTGAAGCAGAAGATCGATTACTGGGGCGCCGCAGCGATCACCGTAGCCATCGTTCCCCTCCTCCTGGTGGCCGAACAGGGCCGCACCTGGGGCTGGACCTCGCTGAACTCCTTCCTCTGCTACGGCCTGGGCGTGGTGGGCATCGCTTGGTTCCTGCTGGCGGAAAAACGCGCCGGCGACTACGCCCTGATCCCGCTGCGGCTCTTCCACAACGTCACGTTCGGCCTGTCCTCGCTGCTGAACTTCATCATCGGCATCGGCATGTTCGGCGCCATCGCAATGCTCCCCATGTACCTTCAGCTCGTGAAGGGCCTCACCCCCACCGAAGCCGGCCTGATGATGATCACCTTCACAGTGGGCATCCTGTTCGGATCCATCACCGCCGGCCGCACCATCTCCGCCTCCGGCACGTTCCGCATCTTCCCCATCATGGGTACCGGCATCCTGACCGCGGCCGCCCTGGTGATGGGCTTCTCGCTGCAGGTGGACACGGACCTGTGGGTGCCGGGCCTGATTGCGGTGTTCTTCGGCCTCGGCCTGGGCTTCTGCATGCAGCCGCTCACGCTGGCCATGCAGACTTCGGTACCGCCCCGGGACATGGGCGTGGGGACCTCTTCGGCAGCGTTCTTCCGCTCCATGGGCGGTGCCGTGGGAACCGCCGTCTTCATCTCCATGCTGTTCAGCCTGGCTGCCGGCCGGATTGCCGACAGCATGAAGGCTGCCGCCACGGACCCCGCCTACCTGGCCGTCCTGAAGGACCCAGCCGTGGCGTCGGACCCAGCCAACGCCAAGCTGTACGACTTCTTCAAGAACGGTGCGTCCAACGACTCGCTGAACGACACCAGCTGGCTGCACACCGCCAACAGCACCCTGACCAGGCCCATCACCGAAGGCTTCGCCACGTCCATTGACGCGGTGATGCTGACGGCGGCAGCCCTGACTGGCCTGGCGTTCCTCATCAGCTTCGCCCTCCCCCGGAAGAAGCTGACCGACCAGAAGGCATCCCCGCAGGACAGGGACAGCATGGAGATTCCGGCGCACTAGCCAGGTGCTCCAGCCCGGGAGCGCACTGAACGGACGACGACGGCGGCACGGCCCGCCGTCGTCGTCCGGCGTTTAAGGGGACAAGGGGCGCCAAGTGGAACCTGCGGCGGTGACGTGCCACACTGTGTAGCGCGTGTGCGCCGGCCCCTTTGGCCGGTACCGCAGCCGACGACGTCCGCACCGCATCCATAAACCCCCAAACCCAGGGAGAGCCATGCCCACTGCACAGGAGCAGACCAACACCGGGATACCGCGGCGGGTGATCTGGCTGGCACTTGCGGGGGCGGTGGGCGGATTCCTCTTCGGCTTCGATTCGTCCGTGGTCAACGGTGCCGTAGACGCCCTCAAGGAAGAATTCGCGCTCTCCGAGGCCGTGACGGGCTTCGCCGTGGCCGTCGCCCTGCTGGGCTGCGCGGCCGGCGCCTTCCTGGCAGGCAAGGTGGCGGACCGCCATGGCCGCATCCCCGCCATGAAGCTGGGCGCGCTGCTGTTCCTGGTCAGCGCCGTGGGCACCGGGTTCGCGTTCGGCGTCTGGGACCTGGTGTTCTGGCGCCTGGTGGGCGGGCTGGGCATCGGCCTGGCATCGGTCATTGCCCCGGCCTACATTTCCGAGATTTCACCGCGGCAGGTGCGCGGCCGCCTGGCATCGCTGCAGCAGCTGGCCATCACCACCGGTATCTTCGCCGCGCTGCTCTCCGACGCGCTCCTGGCCACCACCGCAGGCGGCGCGGACCAGCACTTCTGGCTGGGCATTGAGGCGTGGCGGTGGATGTTCCTGGCCGCCGCCGTTCCCGCCGTGGTTTACGGCTGGATAGCCTTCACCCTGCCGGAGTCCCCGCGGTTCCTGGTGTTCAAGGGCAAGGAAGAGGAGGCCCGGAAGGTCTTCGCCTCCATCGCACCCGCCGAGGACACCGACCGGCACATCCGTGAGATCCAGGAAGCCATCGAGGAAGACAAGGTGGCCGGCCAGAAGGGCTCGCTGCGCGGCAAGACCCTGGGCCTGCAGGCAGTGGTCTGGGTGGGCATCATCCTGTCAGTGCTGCAGCAGTTCGTGGGCATCAACGTGATCTTCTACTACTCCACCACCCTGTGGAAGGCTGTGGGCTTCCAGGAAAAGGACTCCCTGGCCATCTCGGTGGCCACGTCCATCACCAACATCCTGGTCACCCTGGTGGCCATTGCCCTGGTGGACCGGGTGGGCCGCCGGCCCATCCTGCTGGCCGGCTCCGTGGGAATGGCTGTGTCCCTGGGCGCCATGGCCCTGGCGTTCTCTTCCGCCACAGGTTCCGGCGAGGACATCACCCTCCCGGGCGCGTGGGGTCCGGTGGCCCTGGTGGCCGCCAACGTTTTCGTCATCAGCTTCGGCGCCTCGTGGGGACCGCTGGTGTGGGTGCTCCTGGGCGAGATCTTCCCGTCCCGGATCCGTGCCCGGGCCCTGGGCCTGGCCGCTGCCGCACAGTGGGTGGCGAACTTCGTGATCACCCTCAGCTTCCCGGTCATGGCGTCCGCGTCCCTGCCGCTGACCTACGCCATGTACGCCCTGTTCGCCGCCGCGTCCTTCTTCTTCGTGATGTTCAAGGTCCCGGAGACCAACGGCATGTCCCTGGAGCAGGCGGAGACGCTGTTCGTGCCGAAGGGTTCTGCGAAGGCCAACTAACGCCCCATCACATCCGGCAACCTTTCCGGCGACGCCCCATCAGCTTTCGCCCGAAAACAGCAAACCCTCCATCACCTGGCGTGATGGAGGGTTTGTTGTTTACTGCTTGAGGCGCGGTTACACGACGTGCGGTTCGTGCGAGGAAAGGTAGGCCCGGCCGCCGAAGGCGATCAGGATGGCGATCACCATGGCCACTGCCCCGGCGAAGAACGGGACCTGCGGGCCGAAGTGTTCGCCGAGCTGGGCCGCCGCGAACGGTGCCAGGGCGCCTCCCATCCAGCGGACGAAGTTGTAGCCGGAGGACGCCACGGGCCGGGGAGAATCGGAGACGCCCATGGCCAGTTCGGTGTAGATGGTGTTGTTGACGCCCAGGAGCGCACCGGCAACGATGACCAGGACGACGACGGCAGGAACCGAGTGCCCGGCCGCCAGTCCCAGGCCCGCAAGGTCCAGCATGAGCAGGAACAGAGTGCCCGTCAGGACCTTCACGGCGCCGAAGCGGGCCTGCAGGGGCGGGGCCACGAAAACGGAGAACACGGCGACGGCCACGCCCCAGCCGAAGAACACGCCACCGATGCCGTACGCGTCCATGCCCAGGATGAATGGGGTGAAAGCCAGGATGGTGAAGAAGCCGTAGTTGTAGAACAAGCCGCTGGCCGCCGACGTCCGCAGTCCCTTGTGGCCCAGTGCCAGCAGCGGATCGCGCAGGCGCACCTTGCGTTCGGGCAGCGGGGTCTTGGGCAGCAGTGCAATCAGCGCGATGAAGGCGGCAGCCATCAGGACGGCGGTGCCGAAGAACGGTGCGCGCCACTGCCAGCCGCCCAGGAGGGCGCCCAGGAGCGGGCCGAGTGAAATGCCCAGGCCCAGTGCGGCTTCGTAGAGGATGATGGCGGTACCGGCGCCGCCACTGGCCACACCCACGATCACGGCGAGTGCGGTGGCCACGAAGAGGGCGTTGCCCAGCCCCCACCCGGCACGGAAGCCCACCAGCTCACTAACACTGCCGGACAGGCCGGAAAGCGACGAAAAGACGACAATGACGGCCAGGCCGATCAGCAGGGTCCTCTTGCCACCGATACGGGAGGAGACAAAACCCGTGATCAGCATGGCCAGCGCAGTGACCAGGAAGTAGCTGGTGAAGAGCAGGGATACCTGGCTGGGGCTGGCGTCCAGGTTGGTGGCGATGGCCGGGAGGATGGGGTCCACCAGCCCGATGCCCATGAAAGCGAACACCGCGGCGAGGGCGGTGGCCCACACAGCCTTGGGCTGCTTCAGGAACGAGGCCTTTTCTGCCTGCAGGGTCGATTCTGGTGCCGGCAGGGTTTCTGCGAGCTGGCCGTCCATGGAGGGTACTCCTAAATTCGTGGCGTGTTTTGCTGGTTCAGTTCTGGAGGGAAGCGTTGATTTTGTCGATAACCGGCAGCGCGTCCGCCAGGGCCTTGCGGTCCTGCTCGGTGAGGGTGCTGAGGATGTCGGCCATGACTTGGTTGCGCCGCTTGTTCGCGGCGTCGACGGCGGCCCGGCCCTCGGGGGTGAGGATCACCCGGACGGCGCGGGAGTCTGCCGGGTCCGGCTCGCGGCGGGCCAGGCCGGCGCGTTCGAGCTTGATGATCTGTTCGGTGGCGCTGGGCACCCGGACACCGAGGTTCCGGGCGATCTCACCGACGCGCTGGCCTTCGCCGAGCAGCATCTTGAGGGTGCTGAGCTGGGCGGCGCTGAGTTCGCCGTCCGCGTCGAGGCGGCGGACCAGGTAGACACTGTGGCGGAGGGCTTCACGGAATCCGCTGGCGAGTTCCTGCAGCTTGGGATCATTGGTATTCATTGTTAGGTAGCCTAACATTTAGGGCACCTAACAGTCAAGGATTTACAGCGGCAGCTTCATGCCGACATGGCTGGCCTCGAAGCCCAACTGCTCATAGAACCGGTGGGCCGCGGCGCGGCTCTTGTGGGTGGTCAGCTGCATCAGGGTACAGCCGCGCTCGCGCGACTCCCCGACCGCCCAGCCCACCATCAGCTTGCCGATGCCCTTCCCACGAAGGTACGCCGCAACCCGCACGCCCTCGAGCTGCGAGCGCCAGGCACCCTGCCGGGAGATGCCGGGGAGGAAACTCAGCTGGAAAGTGGCCACCACAGGTCCGGCGGCTTCACCTGGCGGCACCTGTTCCCCCACCACCAGCAGGTGGTTTGGGTCTGCCGCAATCGCTTCGAAGGCGCGCCCGTACGGCTCCATGTCCTGCGAGGTTTCGCGGCCGGCACCCAGGGCGTCGTCAGCCAGCAGCCGCACCATGGCGGGCAGGTCGGCGCGGGTGGCGTGGCGGAGGCGGAACGTCCCGCCGTCGACGTCGGCCGTGAACAGAGCAGGAGCAGCATCTTCAGTAGGGACCACACGCCCAGCTTTGCACAGGAAACCCACGACGCCGGCACTCGCTTGAGTGCCGGCGTCGTGGTTTAGGCAGTACGTCGGTTAGCCGGAAAGGCGGCCCGGTCAGGCGGGAGTGCTGGCCAATTCCGCCTGCCGCTCCTCCACCAGGGTGGCAACGGCATTGAACAGCGGGTGGTCCGGTTCGAGCCCGGTGATCTTCGCCGTGGCGTCGGCGGGGCTGGCCGAGCCCAGGATGCCCGCCAGCTCGGTGGCTTCCGCATCCGCGGGATCGGTGAAGCGCAGGGCTGCGGCGATGGCACCCAGCAGGGCCTCCGGCACCACGCCCCGTTCCGCCAGTTCCGCGGCCGGGCCGATGAACCGCTCATGCCGGCTCAGCTTCCGCAGCGGGGCGCGGCCCACCCGGTTCACGGTGTCCGGCAGGTACTGGTTGGAGAACCGGACCAGGATTTTCTGGACATAGGCCTCCTGCTCGTCGTTGCTGAACCCATGCTTGGCCACCAGGAGTTGCTTGGTTTCCTCCAGCACGGCCCGCACGTCCTCGGCCACATCCTGGTCCGCCATGGCATCCGAAATCTTCTCCAGGCCCGCTTCGAAGCCGAGGTACGCGGCAGAGGCATGCCCGGTGTTCACGGTGAACAGCTTCCGCTCGATGTACGGCGAGAGGTCATCCACGAAGGTGGCGCCCGGGATCACTGGAGCGGAATCGCCGAAGGCCGTGCGGTCGATGACCCACTCGTAGAAGGTCTCCACCGTGACGTCCAGCCCCTGCCCGGCCTCCTGGTTGGGTACGATCCGGTCCACGGCGGTGTTGGCAAACACCGCCTTGCCATCCAGCACGGCCGCGGTGACTCCGGGCTGGGAGGCCACCTCCTTGGCCAGGACGTCCGTGGCATTGATGGCGTTCTCGCAGGCCATCACCTGCAGGGGGGCCAGCCCCGGTTCCCTGGCAACGATGCCCTTGGCGATCACGGGCGCCACGAACTTCAGGATGTGCGGGCCCACCGCCGTGGTGACGATGTCCGCCGTCGAGATTTCCCGGACCAGCTCAGCTTCCTGGGCGTTGGAGTTCAACGCCCGGAAGTTGTCCACGGTGCGCACGGCGGGATTCTCCCCTACCTCGTGCACCGCGTAGCTGTCCGCCTGCGAGAGCCGGGTGATGAGTTCTTCGGCCACGTCCGCGAACACCACCTCGTAGCCTGCATCGTGCAGGAGCAGGCCCACGAAGCCGCGGCCAATGTTTCCGGCACCGAAATGTACTGCCTTCACTATGCGTTGACCTTTCCGAAGAGCTCCAGGACTTCGTCCTCGGACGTGGCAGCCTCCAGCCGGGCCACCTGCTCCTTGCTGGTGAACACCTTGGCGATGGAGGACAGGATGTGCAGGTGCTCGTTGTTGATGCCTGCGACGCCCACCACGAACTTGACCTGCTTGCCGTTCCAGTCGATGCCCTCCGGGTAGCGGATGACGGACACGGCCGACTTTCGGATGTGGTCCTTGGCGGCGTTGGTGCCGTGCGGGATGGCCAGGAAGCTGCCCATGTAGGTGGACACGGATTCCTCGCGCTCGTGCATGGCGGCAATGTAGCCCTCATCCACCGCGCCCCGTGCCAGCAGGAGCCGGCCGGCCTCGTCGATGGCGGCATCGCGGGTGGTGGCCGAACCGGTCAGCACCACGCTCTCGCGGGCCAGGATCTCAGCGGAGCCGTTGGCAGCGGCAGCTGTGCCGCCTCCCGCAGCCGCGGCAGCGGGCGCTGCGTCCACGGGCACGTCCGCGGCGTGGGCACCGTGGGTGGTCCCGGCGTCGGCCGTTCCGCCCTCGGTGTTGCTGTCGCGGACCAGCTCGACAATTTCGTCATAGCGGGGGCTGTTCATGAAGTTGTCCACGGAGTAGTGGACGGCGCTGGAGGTGACCGGCTTGGCGCGTTCGGTGAGGTCCTGGTGGGTGACCACGACGTCGTAGGTGTCGCTGAGGTTGGCGATGGAGGCGTTGGTGACCTTGACGTCGGGAAAGCCCGCCGCCTTGATCTTGTTCCGCAGCACCGAGGCGCCCATTGCACTGGAGCCCATGCCGGCGTCGCACGCAAACACGATGTTCCGGACGGGACCGGCCAGCACGCCCACTCCGCCGCGGCCGGCGGCTGCGGCAGTCCCCGCACCGGCACCGGTCAGGGTGGAGGCTACCGAGCTCTTCTTGCCCTTCATGGCCTCCATGCGGGACGTGGCGTCGCCCAGGTCCGCCTCGTCGCTGTGCTTGGTGGTCTTCAGGATGACCGAGGACACCAGGAAGGAGACTGCGGCGGCGAGCACCACGGAGAGGATCACGCCGAAGTAGCTGTCGCGGGAGGTCTGCGCCAGGACGGCGAAGATGGAGCCAGGCGCGGCCGGCGCCACCAGGCCGGAGTTGGTGACGGCGAGGGTGGCGATGCCGGTCATGCCGCCGGCGATGGTACCCAGGATCAGCAGCGGGCGCATCAGGACGTACGGGAAGTAGATTTCGTGGATGCCGCCCAGGAACTGGATGATGGCTGCGCCGGGGGCCGAGGCCTTGGCGGCACCGCGGCCAAAGAACGCGTACGCGAGCAGGAGGCCCAGGCCGGGGCCGGGGTTGGCTTCCAGCAGGAACAGGATGGACTTGCCCTGCTCGAGGGACTGCTGCACGCCCAGCGGGGTAAGCACGCCGTGGTTGATGGCGTTGTTAAGGAACAGGACCTTGGCGGGTTCAATGAAGATGCTGGTCAGCGGCAGGAGGCCGTTTTGCACCAGGAACTCAACGAACTTGCCGGCCTGCTCGCTGAAGGCCGTGACAACCGGCGAGATGCCGTAGAAGCCCAGCAGCGCCAGGAGGGCGCCCCAGATGCCGGCCGAGAAATTGTTGACCAGCATTTCGAAGCCGGGGCGGATCTTGCCGTCCCAGATCGAGTCGATCTTCTTCATGGTCCAGCCGCCAAGGGGGCCCATGATCATGGCGCCGATGAACATCGGGATGCCGGCGCCCACGATCACGCCCATGGTGCCGATGGCTCCCACCACGCCGCCGCGGACGTCATAGACCATCTTGCCGCCGGTGTAGCCGATCAGCAGCGGCAGGAGGTAGGTGATCATGGGGCCTACCAGGCCGATGTTGGGCTTACCTCCGGTCTCGCCGAAACCACCGAGCTGCGGAACGGGCAGCCACCCCTTCTCGATGAAGAGGGCGGTGATGATGCCCCAGGCGATGAACGCGCCGATGTTGGGCATGATCATGCCGGACAGGAATGTCCCGAACTTTTGGACGTGCACGCGCGCGCTGGTGCGGGGTTTTGCAACTGTCTCTGTTGCCATGTGATTTCCTAACCGTCATTCCTGCTGCTCCGCAGGATTGGTCCGATGATTACGACGACGTACTGCTGGGTAATGCGGGGTTGTGGGGCTAACCTGCCGGGCTGGTGGAGATCCGGTGGAGCCATTCGAGGAAAAGCTTGAGTTCCGAGCTGGAAAGCTGGTCAGAGTGCGAGGCCTGAAGTGCGGCGTTCAGGGCGATCGCTGCCACCACCACCGAGGACTTCCCGGTGCCGCCCGGCGCCGGGCCGCTGGCGGGCTCGGTGGACACCGCGAAGATCATGGCGTCCCGGGTCATGGTGGACAGTTCGAGGTTGCGTTCGGTGGCGGGCTCCGCAATCAGCATCAGCGTCACGCCCACGTTGGCTGCCAGGATGGACCTGGCCGCTTCCCGGGGCTGGACGTTCAGCTGGCCCGCCGCCGCTGCCTTGTTCAGCATCTCCTCCATGAGCGCCTCGGCGTCGGCCACGATGGCCGGCCGGCTTTCCGGGCGGATGTTTCCGAACATCACCAGGTACAGCTCGGGCTGCTTCAGTCCGAACTGGACGTGGTTGTCCCACATTCTCCGGATGTCCTCAAGAGGCTGTCCGGACGGGGCGAAATCCCGTTCGCCCGCGACATATTCTTCAAACCCTGCGGCGACGACGGCGTCGAACAGACCTTCCTTGTCACCGAAGTGGTGGTACAGCGTGGGAGCCGAAACCGCCGCCAACTGGGTGATCTGGCGGGTGGAGACCGGAGCCCCCGCAGAATTGGCCAGCAGTTCCGCGGCAGCACGAAGCAGTCGCATTTTGGGGGGAAGCTGGCCATCCAAACTCATAACCGCTACCCTAGCACCTATAGCGTTGCTATATGAACTGAATCACATACAATTTTTTCAGGCACGTTTCCTGCCCCTGGATGTAGCAGTCCTCCGGCGGACCCGGCACGGCGCCGGAGAACTTGGCGGGCCTGTCTACCGGCAGAGAATGAGGACCTTCAGTGCAGAACTTCCCAGGAGTAGGCGTCAGCCCAGGCCGCGTCATCGGCACCATCCGCCAGATGCCCAAACCGATCAGTGAGCCTCCTGCCGGTGAACAGCTGGCAACCGACACCACTGCCGAGGAAGCCACCGCAGCCCTGAAGGCAGCCGCCCAGGCCGTGCACGACGAACTGAAGGAGCGCGCCGCGCATGCCATCGGTGACGGCAAGGCGGTCCTGGAGGCCACTGCACTGATGGCCAAGGACACCATGCTGATCAAGGGGGCGGCCAAGCTGGTGGCCCGGGGCGTCTCTGCCGAACGCGCCATCTGGGAATCCGGCTCGTCCGTGTCCGAGATGCTGCACAACCTGGGCGGCTACATGGCCGAACGCGCCACCGACGTCCTGGACGTCCGCGCCCGGATCGTCGCCGCGCTGCGGGGCGTGCCCGCGCCGGGCATCCCCGCCTCCAACACCCCGTTTGTCCTGGTGGCAGAGGACCTCGCTCCCGCGGACACCGCAACCCTTGACCCGAACAAGGTCCTGGCACTCGTCACCGCAGGCGGCGGCCCCCAGTCCCACACGGCGATCATCGCCCGGTCCCTGGGACTTCCCGCAGTAGTGGCCGCCGTGGGCGTCGACGAACTCCCGGATGGCACCGAGGTGTACGTGGACGGCGCTGCCGGCAGCATCACCGCCGAACCTGACGAGACTCTCCGCGCAACGGCGGAAGCCTGGGCAGCCACGGCATCGCTGCTGGCTGAGTTCACCGGCACGGGCACGACGGCGGACGGCCACGAGGTGCCGCTGCTCGCGAACGTGGGCGGCGGCAAGGACGCCGAGGCGGCCGCCAAGCTGGGCGCCCAGGGCGTTGGCCTGTTCCGCACCGAGTTCTGCTTCCTGGAACGGGACACCGAACCTTCCGTTGAGGAGCAGGCCGCGGCCTACAAGAGCGTGTTTGATGCCTTCCCCGGCAAGAAGGTGGTCCTGCGCACGCTCGACGCCGGCGCCGACAAGCCGCTGCCCTTCCTGACGGACTCCACCGAGCCAAACCCCGCGCTTGGTGTGCGCGGCTACCGCACCGACTTCACCACCCCCGGCGTCCTGGACCGGCAGCTGGAAGCCATCGCCCTGGCCGAGCAGCAGTCCGAGGCCGATGTCTGGGTCATGGCGCCCATGATCTCCACGGCGGAGGAAGCCTCGCGCTTTGCCTCCATGTGCGCCGACGCCGGCATCAAGACCCCGGGCGTCATGGTGGAGGTGCCCTCCGCGGCCCTGACCGCCGAGGCCATCCTCCGCGAAGTCAGCTTCGCCAGCCTGGGCACCAACGACCTCACGCAGTACGCCATGGCCGCCGACCGCCAGCTCGGTCCGCTGGCCAACCTGAACACGCCGTGGCAGCCGGCGGTCCTGCGCCTGGTGGGCCTGACGGTTGAAGGATCCCGGGCGGAAGGCCACAACAAGCCCGTGGGTGTTTGTGGCGAGGCTGCCGCGGACCCGGCCCTCGCCGTCGTCCTTACCGGACTTGGCGTCAGCACCCTTTCCATGACGGCCCGTTCGCTGGCCGCTGTTGCCGCAGTCCTGAAGACGGTGACCCTGTCCGAAGCGCAGGAGCTGGCCAAGCTGGCCCTGTCCGCGCCGAGCGCCGCCGAAGCCCGCGCCTGGGTCCGCGGGAAGCTGCCGGTCCTGGAGGAACTGGGGCTCTAACGCCTCGGCGGGCACGCCGGCCGCACGGGATAGGCTACGTCCATGGCACTGATAGCCCCCCGCGTTACGGCCGGCCTGCCCGCCGATGATGCCCGCGCGCTGATTCGCGCCCTCGAGGACAGCAACGACATCACCGTCTTCGTGGACGGCACGGTCCACCGGCTGCCCGGGCAGGCGAGGGACGCCGTCGTGGATCTCCTCGCCAGGCTGGGCCGCGGCGAAACCGTGACCGTGACCAGCGTGGAGGAGATGCTCACCACCTCCCAGGCGGCCGAACTTGCCGGCATCTCGCACACCTACCTGCGCAACATGACGGACCGTGGCGAGATCCCGGTGGAGTACCGCGGATCGCACCGCCGGATCAGGACGGCCGACATCATGATGTGGCTTGAGAAGCAAAAGCCTGCGGAACAAAAGCGCAAGCATGACAGGAACGCCGGGGGCGACGCCGGCACGGGCGCCTAGTGCGGACCCGAGTGGCTTGGCCGCGCCGCCGGAAGGACCCCTTGCTCCAGTCGGCCGATGTGGAAGCCCATGGACTGCAGGGCCGGATCCTGTGGGCGGACGGGACGCCGGCGCCGGGACGGGAAATCCCGGAGGCTTCCGCCACCCCCGCCTACGTCCTCATCCACGGCATCGGCGTCTCCCACCGCTACCTTCGGCGGCTCCACCTCAAACTGGCTGCGGACGCCCCCACCTATTCGCTGGACCTCCCGGGCTTCGCCGGCACGCCCAAACCCGGCCGGCAGCTGTCCGTCGAGGACTACGGCGCCTTCATCGCGCAGGCCCTGAAAGCCAGCGGCATCAATTCCTACGTCCTGGTGGGGCATTCCATGGGGGTGCAGTTCGCGATCGAGACGGCGCTCTATGCCCCCGGCCAGGCGCAGCGCCTGGTGCTGATGGGACCGGTGGTGGACTCCCGGCACCGCACCGTCCGCCGGCAGGCGCTGGCACTGTTCCTGGACTCCATGCTCCGCGAAAGCCCCTCCTCCAACTGGATTGTGTTCACCGACTACCTCCGCTGCGGCCCGCGCTGGTACTTCACCGAGCTGCCCGTGATGATGGACTACCCCACAGAGCTGCGCCTGGCCGGGATCACCGCGCCCGTCATGGTCCTTCGCGGCAGCCATGACCAGGTGGCCGGCCCCGAGTGGTCGCTCATGCTCTCGCAGGCCGTGTCCCAGGGAAGTTTCGTGGAGGTTCCCAGGGCAGGCCACGTGGTCCAGCACCTTCGCGCGCGCCAGGTAGCGGCGGCCATCAAATCCTGGGCCGCGCCGCCCACCGCCGCATCTTGAGGGCGGCATGCAGCTCCAACCGGGGCATTCCCTTCAGCGGGTCCACCCCCAGCAACTGCCGGATCCGCCCCAACCTGTTGTAAATACTGCTGCGGTGGAGGTGGAGCTTGGTGGCCACGTCCTGCACTGAGCCGTCATTGTCATAGAGCAGCTCCAGGACTGGAATGAGCTCGCCGTTGCGGTCGTGGTCCTCCAGCATCCGGAAGTACACCGACCCGGAGTCCGCCCAGGCCCCTACCCCTCCCCCGGCGGACGCGAGCAGCTGGTACACGCCGGTGGCCCTGCAGTCCACCAGCTCGCCTAACTGCGGATCCACCGCGGCCGCCTGGGCCGCCATCCGCGACTGGCGGTACGCCTCGGAGAGCTGGCGGGTCTTTGCGAAGCCTTCGCTGATCCCCAGGATGATCCGGTGCACGGGGCGCCCGGAGCGCTTGGCCAGCTCCAATTGGTAATGCACCAGGACCTGGGCATGGTTGGCCCGGCCGGTCGATTCGCGGAACAGCACCACCGAGTGCGTCTCCGTGCCGGCGCTGAACAGTGCGGCGTCCACCCCCACGGTGGCCTGGAGCGCGGTGGACCGGTGGATCAGGGTTGACGCGATGGGATCCGGGCCGCTGGCCCAGCCGTCCGCGTCCAGCACCGTGACCATCTGCCACGGCCCCCTGCCCTGGACTTCCTTCCAGCCGGCCACCGCGGCCACCGCGTTGGGTTCTCCCGCACAGGCGGCCAGGAACTCCCGCTCACGCCCCCTTCGGAATTCGGATTCGGCCGTGTTTGAGTCGAGCAGGAGCCCGGACAGCAGCTCAAGCTCATGGTTGACAGCCGGCAACTGGGTGAGGATTGCCGTCGGGCTTTCCTCCGCCGAGTCCTGCTGCACCCAGAGGTAGCCCACCCGGAAGCCACGCACCATCAGCGGGACACAGACCCTGCCCAGCATGCCCAGGTCCGGATTGGCCGGAACCACAACGGGCCGCACGGCGGTGGCGATGCCATGCGAGAGCTGCCACGCGCTCACGTCCGCGGGGACTTTCTTGCTCAAAAGGAAGTTCACCCGGACGCGGTCAGCGTGGGACTGGTTGGAACTGTAGGCGAGCAGCAGGCCGTCGAGGTCCTCAAGGGACAGGCCACGGCCCAGCTTCTGCGCCACCTGCTCCACGAGCTGTTCCACATCCTGCTGCTGCATGGGCCAACAGTACTGCCCCCGCGGCCCCGGGGACGAACGGACACGAGGCGACACTTGACGCTTCAGGGCTCGACACGTGTCGAGGTATGAGAACGGAAAACCGCGGAATCACGCGGCTGCAGTGCGCTGGCAGCGAGCCGGTTCATGTCGCGTGGCTCACAGCGGGATTTATCGTTGAAACACGAGAATCCTTCCGCCTTTCCGGCCTACCGGCCCCCAAAAACTGGAGCAGACGATGATCATCGGCGTCCCCAAAGAAATCAAGAACAACGAATTCCGCGTGGCCATCACCGCGGCCGGCGTCCACGAGTTCCTCACCCACGGCCACACCGTGCTGGTGGAGCGCGGGGCCGGCATGGGATCGGGCATCACCGACGAGGAATACTCGATCGCGGGTGCCGAGATCGTCAACGAGGCCGATGACGTGTGGGCCCGGGCCGACATGGTGATGAAGGTCAAGGAACCCATCAAGTCTGAGTACCACCGCTTCCGCAAGGGCCTGATCCTCTTCACCTACCTGCACCTGGCCGCCGAGCCCGAGCTCACCAAGGAGCTCATCAACTCCGGCGTCACCGCCATTGCCTACGAAACCGTGCAGGACGGCCGCAACCTGCCGCTGCTGGCACCGATGTCCGAAGTTGCCGGCCGCCTGTCCGTGCAGGTGGGTGCAACCTCGCTGATGGCCCCGGCCGGCGGCAAGGGCGTCCTGCTGGGCGGCGTGCCCGGCGTCCGCCCCGCAAAGGTGGTTGTCCTGGGCGCCGGTGTTGCCGGCACCAACGCCGCAGCCATGGCCCTGGGCCTGGGCGCCGACGTCACCATCCTGGACATCAACATCAACCGCCTGCGCGAACTGGACGCCCAGTACCAGGGCCGGCTGAAGACCGTTGCTTCCAACAAGTACGAGATCGAAAAGTCAGTGGTGGACGCCGACCTGGTGATCGGTTCCGTCCTGATCCCCGGCGCCAAGGCTCCCAAGCTGGTCACCAACGAGCTCGTGGCCCGGATGAAGCCCGGCTCGGTCCTGGTGGACATCGCCGTGGACCAGGGCGGCTGCTTCGAGGACACCCACCCCACCACGCACCAGGAACCCACGTACAAGGTGCACAACACCATCTTCTACTGCGTGGCCAACATGCCCGGCGCCGTGCCCAACACCTCCACGTACGCGCTGACCAACGTCACCCTGCGGTACGCCGTGTCCCTGGCCAACCTGGGCGTCAAGGCCGCCTTTGACCGCGACCCCGCCCTCGCCGCCGGCCTGAACATCGCCGCCGGCCACGTGGCACACCACTCCGTGTCCGAGGCCCACGGCCTGCCCCTCGTCGCCGACTGGCGAGAACTGGTTTCGGCCTAGTCCTCCCCATCGATTGCTCCGTACTTGTCGTTTTGAACGCTCAGAACGACATCTACGGAGCAATCGATGAGTCATTTAACCCAGTTCCCTCGCCCTCTCGATGATTTTCAGGACCTCCACCGCGTCCTCCGGATTTACCGGGAGGGGAAGGCTTGAGGCTGCACCGCCGTCGAGGATCCTGGCTGCCAGCAGGCGGTAGAACTCCGGGTAGTTCCCGCGTTCGGTAGGGAGCCGGTCAAGGTGGCCATCGCGGCCCAGGAGCCCGGCCCACTCGGGTGCCTCCACGCCGTAGTCCCCGTCCAGCGGGCTGCCACCTGCCGCGATGTAGGGCTCCTGCGGGTCCACGCCGTTCTTGGTGAAACCGCCGATCGAGCCGAGCACCCGGAAGCGGGGCCCCTGCTGGGCGCACAGCACGTTCATGGCCAGGTGGCTGATCACTCCTGACTGGTGCCCCAGGACCAGGAAAACGTCGTCGTCGGCCCGCTCATCGGACCGCCGCGCCTGCAGCTCCGCGTGGAGGACGGTGGCCGGGCCGAACAGCTGCAGGGCCTGGTCGATCAGGTGGCTGCCGAGGTCGAACAGGACGCCTCCGCCGTCGGCAGCGGTGGCCCGCGCCTTCCAGGCTTTGGCGATGGCCGGGGACCACCGCTCGAACCGCGACTCGAAGCGGGTCACCTTTCCCAGGGCCTGGGCCGCCAGCAGCTTGCGGAGGGTGAGGAAGTCCCCGTCCCACCGGCGGTTGTGGAACACGGTCAGCACCCGGCCCAGTTGCCGGGCCAGGTCGAGGAGCTCCTGTCCCTGCACGCTGGTGACCGCGAACGGCTTGTCCACCACGACGTCCAGCCCCGCCTCCAAGGCTGCCCTGGCCAGGGGGTAGTGCGTCAGCGGCGGCGTTGCCAGGACCACCAGGTCAAGGTGGACTGCCTGCTCAAGGACGGCGGCGCCGTCGCGCACCACCTCCACGCCCGGAAGCCGTGATGAGGCAGCCGCCTGCCGCCCGGCGTCGGACGTTGCAATGACGTCCAGCGAGTAACTGGTGTTGGCTGCCAGCAGCGGCGCGTGGAAGACGCTGCCGGCAAGCCCGTAGCCGACGACGGCAGTGCGGATGGCGCGGGGGTCGCCTTCAGTTCCGGTCATGGAAGCAACGCTACCCCCGGTCCCGCGTACTTAAAAGAAGCCGGCACCCCTGGTGAACTGAGCAGTCCACCAGGGGTGCCGTCTTCTCGATCAGGCGGCGGGTGGTTACTTCTTTTCCCAGCCGATCGTGGTCCAGTCCGGCACCTGCGAGGTGCTCTGGAAGAGGGACGGCCCGTAGTTGGCCAGGCCGGTGCGGACGAAGGAGATCTGCGGTCCGTTCATGACCACGCCCATGGAGAAGTACTTCGCCATGTGTTCCTTTTCCACGTCCATGGCAGCCTTGTTGCGCGCCGCGTTGTCTTCGATCGAGGCGAGGTCCGCGATCTTCTTGTCCAGCTCGGCGTCGCCCAGCTTGTTCTCGTTGGTCTTGGAGTCGTAGTACTGCTTGACGGCGTCCGTGGCGTCCGCGCCTACCGTGTAGCCGGAAACGCTCATGTCGAACTCGCGGGAACCGAGAACCTTGCCGAAATCGGCGGAGGCACGCTGGTCGATGCCCACGTCCATGCCGCCGGCCTGAAGCTGCTTCTGCAGGGTCTGGGTGAAGGCGAGGGTGGTGGGATCGTCACCGAAGTTGCTGATCTTGAAGGCAGCGGGCTTGCCATCCTTTTCCATGATGCCATTGGCGTTCGGCGCGTAGCCGGCATCGGTGAGGACCTTCTTGGCGGCGTCCGGGCCTGTTTCCTTAACCGGGTAGTTGTCCTGGTAGTACTCGGAGAACGGCAGCAGCATCATCGATCCGGAGCTGGGTTCTTCCCAGTTAAGCCCGTTGAAGCGGACCTTGCGCAGGGCTTCGCGGTCCACGGCGGCGAAGATGGCCTTGCGGACGTTGACGTCGGTGATGCGCTGGGCGTTCAGGTTCATGCCGCCGGCGAAGAGGCGCTGGCCGCGGCGGATGTCGGAGTTCTTGGTGCCGTCCAGCTGCTTGTAGAGGGAGATGGTGTTGGCGGACATGGCGTCGATCTCGCCGTTCTTGAAGGCGGCGATCTGTGCGCTGGTTTCCAGCTGGCGGAACGTCACGTTGGCAAGGACCGGCTTCTGGCCCCACCACTTGTCGTTCGGAACCATGGTTACCGTCTTGGCGGCGGTGTCGTACTGGTCAAGCTTGAAGGGACCTGCCATCCACTCCGGGTGCAGGTTGCCGTTAAAGCCCTCGTTGAAGATCTCCGGGGTGTTGACAGCAGGGTGGATGAGGCCGAAGAAGAGCGAATCCACTGGGAAGACCGGGCGGCTGGTCTTGACGATGACTTCCTTGTCGCTGCTGCCTGCCTCGACGGAGTCAACGAACTCGTAGGCGCCCGAGCTGACGATGTCGTAGCCGGCGTCCGGGCTCTTGAGGATGTTCCAGGTGTTCTTGAAGGCCTTGACGTCGATGGGCGTGCCGTCGTTGTAGGTGGCCTTGGGGTTCACCTTGATGGTGATGGTCTGCTTGCCGTCCTTGACTTCGCTGTCCACTGATTCACAGAAGTCTGTGTTGGGCGTGACCTTGCCCTTGAAGTCGACCTTCCAGCAGCCGCCGATGCCGCCGCTGTTCATGGCGACCGGATTCATGGGGATCTGCAGGGCGGAGTTGTCAGCGCTGTTGCCGTTGTTGGAGAACCCGTTGAAGTCGGGGCCGATGTTGCCCAGCGGAAGGGTGACCTTGCCGCCCTGCTGAAGATCGGCTGCCGGCTTCTCGTTGATGCTGATCAGCTTGGACAGGTCACTTCCGGATTCCTGTCCCTTGGCTGTTTCGGGGCCGCTGGCACCGCCACCGCCGCAGGCCGTCAGCGCCAGGGCTGCAGCAACGGCTGCAGCTCCGCCGATCCTGTTCAGTTTCCTCATGGTTTTCCCTTCATTGTGATGCGAGTGGTGGTGCTTTGGGGTCGAGAAGTCTTAGGGCGCATGGTGGTCCGCCGGTTCGTGGACCACCAGCATGTCCTCGTCCAGTTCCCCGTCCGGAAAGAAACAGGCGAACTGCTGGTCCGTGGCGGAGGACGCCGTTTCCAGGGGCGGTTCCAGCGTGAGGCACTTCTCCTGCTTGGCCGGCGGCAGCGCGGCGAAGACAGGGCAACGGGTGGCGAAGTTGCAGCCTTTGGGCGCCTGCAGGGGCGAGGGCAGGTCCCCTTGGAGGATGATGCGTTCGCGGGTGCGTTCCAGCTGGGGGTCCGGCACGGGGATGGCCGAGAGGAGCGCACGGGTGTACGGGTGGCGGGGGTTGTCGAACACCCGGTCCACCGCCCCGATCTCCACAATCTTCCCGAGGTACATGACCGCCACGCGGTTGGAGATGTGGCGCACCACGGACAGATCGTGCGCCACCAGGAGGTAGCTCAGGCCGAGTTCGGCGCGCAGGTGGTCCAGGAGGTTGATGACCCCGGCCTGGACCGACACGTCGAGGGCTGAGACGGGCTCGTCCAGGACCACCAGCTTGGGGTTCACTGCCAGTGCGCGGGCAATCCCGATCCGCTGCCGCTGGCCGCCCGAGAACTGGTTGGGGAAGCGGTTGACGTGGTCCGGCTGAAGGCCCACGAGCCGCATCAGTTCCATGATCCGCTTCTTGATGGCGGAACGGTCCATGCCCGCGTTCTGCAGCGGTTCGGCAAGGACTTCGTAGACCGTGAACCGCGGATCCAGGGCGCCCGTGGGGTCCTGGAACACCATTTGGAGTTCGCGGCGCATCTTGCCTTTGGTCTTGGCGTCGGCCGCCTGCTTGTTGCTGAGGCCGCCGATCACCACCTCGCCGTCCTGGTCCGGATGGAACTCCATGATTTCCAGCAAGGTGGTGGTCTTTCCCGACCCCGACTCGCCCACGATCGAGAAGCATTCGCCTTCGCGGATGTCGAAGCTCACGCCGTCCACGGCCTTGACGGTGCCGGTCCTGCGCTTGATCAGGGCGCCCCTGGTCAGCGGGAAGTGCTTCCGCACATCCTTGAGCTGCAGCACCGTGGACCGCTCGGCCCGGGGAACCGCGTCGAAGCGGGACACCGGGACCGGCGGGGCGGCGAACACGTCGTGGACGTCCACGTCTCCGCCCAAAGCGTCTGATTTGATGCAGGCCGCCCGGTGCAGCGCCCCGCCGGGAACGGGTGCCAGCGCGGGCTCGCCATCCAGGCACGCGTCCGAGGACAGGGGGCAGCGCGGGGCGAAGGAGCAGCCGGTGGGGGTGTGCAGCAGGTTGGGCGGCATGCCCTCGATGGGAACAAGCGAGGATTTCTCCGCCACATCCACGCGGGGCACGGCGCCCAGCAGGCCCAAGGTGTAGGGCATCCGCGGGTTGTAGTAGATGTCATCTACGGCGCCGGTTTCCACCGGCTTGCCGGCGTACATGACCATGATGTCGTCTGCCATCCCGGCCACCACGCCAAGGTCGTGCGTGATCATGACGACGGCGGCGCCGGTCTCCTCCTGTGCCGTATGGAGCACCTCGAGGACCTGGGCCTGGATGGTGACATCCAGGGCCGTCGTGGGCTCGTCAGCAATGAGGACGCGGGGGTTGTTGGCGATGGCGATGGCAATCATGACGCGCTGGCGCATGCCGCCGGAGAACTCATGGGGAAACGCCTTCAGGCGTTCCTTGGGGCTGGGAATTCCCACCATGGCCAGAAGTTCGACGGCGCGGGCTTCCTTGGCTGCCCTGCTCATAGTGGGGTGGTGGATGGTCAGCGCCTCGACGATCTGCGTTCCCACGGTGAACACGGGCGTGAGGGAAGACAGGGGATCCTGGAAGACCATGGCGAGGTCGTTGCCGCGGTACTTGCACATGTCCTTGTCGCTGAGACCCAGCAGCTCCCGGCCCTTAAGCCGGACCGACCCGGATACCTGCGCCGTGGGCGGAAGCAATCCCATGATGGCCAGGGAAGTGACTGACTTGCCGGAACCCGATTCGCCCACGATGCCCAGCGTTTTGCCCGGCATCAGGTCGAAGTCGACACCCCTGACGGCGTGGACCGCGCCGTTCTCCGTGTTGAATCGGACGTTCAGGTCGCGGACGGACAGCACCGCGTCACCCGGGACCTGCAGCCCTGCCACGTGCAGGCGCTCCACGGTTGGACGTGATGGGTCCGTGGCTCCGGTGGTGGTTTCGCTGCTCATGCCGCCTTCTTTTCCGCGGTGGTGTTCCGGGCTTTGGACTTCTTGGCTTTTCCGGTGGAACTGGAGCTGGGGTCGAAGGCGTCGCGCAAGCCGTCGTTCATCATGGCCAGGGAGCCGGTCAGCAGGAACATCACGGTGAGCGGCACCCAGAACATCCAGGGGAAGGTCTGCACCTGGGAGGTTGCCTGGCCGATCAGCACGCCGAGGCTGACGTCGGGGACCTTGATGCCGATGCCGATGAAGGAGAAGGCGACCTCGGCCAGGATGGCGGCGGTGACGCCGCGGGTGATGTCCAGGATCAGCAGCGAGCCGATGTTCGGCACCAGGTGCCGCCAAACGATCCGGCGCGGCGGGACACCCATGTACTGGGCCGCCTTGACGAAGTCACGCTGCATGAGCGACATCGACATGGAGCGGATCAGGCGGGCGGTGCCCATCCAGCTGAACACCAGCAGGACGATGATGAGGAGAAGCCACGAGGGAAGGTCGCGTTTCAGGCCGGCACCGCCGCCGCTGGTGGCCACAGCTACCACCAGGAGCGCCGGCATCATGATCAGCGCCTCCAGGACGAACAGCATGACCTTGTCCACCTTGCCGCCGAAGTAGGCCATGGTGCAGCCGTAGACCGCGGCGATCAGGACCGATACCAGGCCTACCACCAGGCCGATCAGGATGGAGATCCTGGTGCCCTCAACGGTCATGGCGTACAGGTCGATTCCTGCCTGCGATGTGCCAAGGTAGTGGTCGGTCGACGGCGGCATTCCGATGTTGAAGGGGTCGATGGTTTCCTTGTCCCACTGGGTGAAGAACCCCCCGATGAACGAGAAAGCGGTCAGGGCCAGGAAGATGGCGAGGCCCGCCACTGCCGTCTTGTTGCGCAGGAAGCGGCGGAAGATGATGGTGGTCTTGCCAATGACGACGTCGGCGCTTTCCAGGTGCGCGTCCTGTGCCACTGCTGCCGGGTCAACTGCGTTCAGGTTGGTCATAACTACTGCACCCGCACTCTCGGGTCGACAAGTGTGGTGGCGAAGTCAGCCAGGATGGCGCCCAGGGCGAAGATCACGGAGCCGTAGGCCAGCGTGGCCGTGGCGGCGTTGACGTCCTGCAGCGAGATGGCATCGATACTCCACGACCCCACACCTGGCCAGGCGAAGATCTTTTCGGCGAAGAAGCCGCCGGCGAAGATCGCCGGGATGGTGAAGGCGATGCTCTGGGCCACCGGAATAAAGGAAACGCGCAATGCGTGCCGGGCAATGGCCTGGTTCCGGGTCAGGCCCTTGGCGCGTGCGGTTCGGACGAAGTCGGCGTTCACGTTGTCCAGCAGGTATTGCCGCTGGGCGATCTGGTACGCGCCCCACCCCACCAGCGTGATGGCCACCGTGGGGACTGCATAGTGGGCCAGCATGTCCACGAACTGGGCCCAGCCCGGCGCAATGCCGGGGGTGGAGATGCCGGTGACGAAGAAGATCCGGTCGCCCACTGATTCGTTGACGTTGATGGCTCCCAGCTGCACCAGGAAGTAGGCGATGGGCGCCGGCACGATGTAGGCGAGGTAGCTGTAGGACGTGATGACACGATCCTGGAACTTGTACTGGCGTGCTGCTGAATAGACGCCGAGCGCGACGCCGATGACCAGGGTCAGGATGATGGAAGCCAGGAAGAGCCGGGTGGAGATCCAGACGCGGTCCCCGAACTCGGCGTTGATGTAGGCGCCGTTGGGGCTGCGGCCCCAGTCCCAGCGGGTGACGATGCCCGTGAGCCAGTCAACGTAGCGCTCCCACGGGCTGAGGTCCGGGTCCAGGCCCTTCAGCCGCATTGAGTTGGCCACCTGCTCGGGGGTGGGGCGCGGGATCCGTTCCTGCTCCAGCAGCGCCGGCTTAAGCGAGCTGACAGCCAGGAAGTAGCCGGCGGACGTGGTGAGGAAGATCATCACCACATACGTGATGCCGCGCTTGGCGAGGTACTTGAGCATGGGCGCTGCTGGATCCTTCCGTCTTCCCCGGACGAGCACGGGTTGTGCCGCCTCACCGGGTCCTGCACCAGCGGGTAGCTGGCCTCCCGCAGCCTTGGGGGCAGGTCCTGGTGGACTATGTCGCGGGTCACATTCCAGAGGAAACTATCACAAGCCCCAAGCCGAAAAGCGCGGGAATCCACTGAAACAGGACGCGCCGTATCAGATCGTTATGAATAGTTCTGTGAAGCCCGCTTGACTGGACGCAGGAGTATGCCAGCGCGTAACCTACGCGCCCGTGACAAGGCGTGTCACAAGGTCGCTCCATGAGGTTGCCAGCCGCTCACTCGTGACGCCATGGTCACGGATGAGGTGCAGGAGCCGTTCCGGGTCAAGCGTGGCATTGAGGGATCCGGCCATCAGCCACGGCTCCGGCGAGTCGAATCCGCCTTCGCGCAGCAGTATCTCGACGTGCCGGTCCCAGAGTGCGGCAGCCGGAACTTCGAACCTTCCCCGCGAAGCATTTCCGGCCGCAAGCACCAGGTCCCCGTATTCCACCACGTAGGCGATCCGCTCGGTGCCGAAGGCGATGAGCCGGTCCAGCGGCGGGTCGCCCGGCCCCAGGGGCGGCGGCCCGAACAGGAAGCGGGCCTGGAACGCGGCCTCGGAGTCGTTCAGCAGGGTCAGCATCAAGCCGGCCCGGCTGCCAAAGCGGCGGAAGACGGTGCCCTTCCCCACGCCTGCCTGCTCCGCCAACCGGTCCATGGTGAGAGCCGCGGCCCCGCCCTGCTCGATCAGTTCCCGGGCAGCCCGCAGGAGGCGTTCCCGGTTCCGGGCAGCGTCGCTGCGTTCCGCGGCCGTTACCGGGGTCATTCCCGGCCGCACTGGGATGGAACTCACACAGACAGTGTAGCCACGGGGAATAGAACCGGACCACGGTCCGTTTAGTCTGATGAAGGCTCCAGAGCCTGACGTTTGACCGATTGCGGCCCCCGCCGCTCCCCTAGCCAGGAGTTCCCATGACCAAGAGCACAGTACTTACCCTTGTCGGCAGCCTCCGCGCCGAGTCCACCAACCAGAAGCTGGCGGAAGCCATCCAGCTCAACGCGCCGGAGCAGGTGGACGTGGTGATCCACGAGAGCCTGGGCAACATTCCCTTCTACAACGAGGACATCGACGTCGAGGGCCAGGTCCCTGCCGCTGCCGCAGCCCTGCGCGCCGCAGCCGAAGAGGCCGATACCGTCCTGCTGGTCACCCCCGAACACAACGGCACCGTTCCCGCCGCCCTGAAGAACGCCATCGACTGGCTGTCCCGCCCCTTCGGTGCCGGCGCCCTGGCAGGCAAGCCCACCGCCGTCGTCGGTACCGCGTTTGGCCAGTACGGCGGCGTCTGGGCCCAGGATGAGGCCCGCAAGGCCGCAGGCATCGCCGGTGCGCAGATCCTGGAAGACGTCAAGCTCGCCGTCCCCGGGTCCATGGTCCGCTTCGCTGAAGTCCACCCCAAGGATGACGCCGAGGTTGTCGAGCAGATCAAGGGCGTCTTCGACGCCCTTGCCGCAGCGGCTCCGGCAGCGTAACTACCAACGGCACTGCACTACCAACGGCACAGCGCCCGGCACGCACCCTGCGTGCCGGGCGCTGCTGCGTCCACCCGCCGTCGTAACCAACTCTTGTCCCAACCGGTACCGCGCAGACATCTCCGCCGGGAGGGGCCGCCGTAGCGTTAATCCCCTGGACCTACCCGATCGGATTGCGGTGCCGCATGGCTAAGAGATGGAGCCCGTACGGGCCCGGCGCCCTCGCCGCGGGCTGCGTGGCGCTGCTCCTCTCCGGCTGCAGCTTCCCGGCTCCCGAAGCGACCTCCCCGCCCGCGACGGGAGTCGGTGCCGGATCCAGCGCACCCCCGCTGGCCCTCCTGCCGGCAACGATGCCGGGCACTCCTCCCGCCGGGGAGACGGCAAAGGCAGGCAGGATGACCGACAAACCCCAGGCCTCTCCCGACCCCGACAGCAGCGCCGGGCCCGGCGTTGCTCCGGTGACGGCATACTTCGTGCTGGTGGACGACGGCGGAAGGCACGGCGTCCGTTTCGGCTGCAATGACAGCCTGGTCGGCTCCGTCCGGCCGGGAGGCGCCGGCGACGCCAGGCTCAAGGCGGCGATCACCGCACTGCTGGACGACGGGCAACACCACGGGAACACCTACAACGCGCTTGGCGCATCCCGGCTGACGTTCCTCTCCGGCAGCTTCGACGGCACCACCGTCACCGTCTACCTGTCAGGGACCCTCAACCAGGGCGGAACGTGCGACCTGCCCCGCATCGAGGCCCAACTCACCCAGACCGCCCTCGAAGCAGTTGGTGCCATCAGGGCAGACATCTACATCAACGGCGAAACCCTGGCGGATTACCTCAAGCTGAAGTAGCACCGCGAACGGCCGGACATCAATAAACAGATGTTGCTTTGCAAGCAACAACGGCCTGTATCCTGACTTTGTGACCCACGAAACACTTGACGCTTCGGCCGGAACCCTGCCCGCCGAAGCCATCGATGCCATCGAGCGCGCGGCCGCATCGGCCCACCGCCACGAGGAATTGTTTTCCGAGCGTGCGGCGAATATCCGCCAGTCGGCCGTCCGGGACGTTTTCGATATCTCGATGCGGCCAGGACTGGTTTCCCTGGCAGGAGGAAGCCCGTACCTCCAGTCGCTTCCCCTCGACCGCCTGGCAGGGACGGCAGCGAAAATAATTGCCGAAGATGGACTCACGGCCCTTCAGTACGGCGCCGGGCAGGGAACCCCGGAGCTGCGGGCGCAGATCTGCGACGTCATGGCCGCCGAGGGCATCCTGGATGCCCGGGCGGAGAACGTGGTAATTACCGCCGGCTCCCAGTCAGCGCAGGACGTGGCCACCAAACTCTTCTGCAATCCGGGCGACGTGGTCCTGGTGGAGGACCCCACCTACGTGGGAGCGCTAAACACTTTCGAGGCCTACCAGGTCCAGGTGGAGACCGTGGAAATGGACCAGTACGGCCTGGTCCCGGAGCTGCTGGAGGCGCGGATAGCGGCGCTACAGCTCGCCGGCAAGAGCATTAAGTTCCTCTACACCATCCCCAACTTCAACAACCCTTCCGGCATTACGTTGGCCAAGGAACGCCGGCAGCAGGTAGTAGACATATGCCGCAGGGCGAATATTCTGGTCCTCGAGGACAACCCCTACGGATTGCTGCGCTTCGAAGGTGAACCCTTGCCTCCCCTGCGTGCGGCCAATCCGGACGATGTCATCTACCTCGGCTCCTTTTCCAAGATCTTCGCCCCCGGCCTCCGCATCGGTTGGGCCCTGGTGCCGGAACACCTGCAGCGCCGGTACTACCTCGCCGCAGAATCGGTCACGCTCTGCCCGCCGGCCCTGAACCAGATGCTGGTCTCCGCCTACCTGCGCGACTACGACTGGAAAGGCCAGATCGAAACCTACCGCGGGCTGTACGCCGAACGCTGCCGAGCCATGCTGGCAGCGCTCAAGGAATACATGCCGGCAGGAACCACCTGGACCAGCCCGCAGGGCGGCTTCTTCGTCTGGGTGACCCTGCCCGAAGGCGTTGACACCTACCCGCTGCTGCACAAGGCGATCGATGCCGGCGTCGTGTTTATTCCCGGCGCCGCCTTCACGCCGTCGGACGAGCCGTCCAACAAGCTGCGGCTCGCCTTCAGCGCCGTTCCCCCCGACGCCATCGCCGAGGGGGTGCGCCGATTGGCGCCGGTGCTGCAGGAAGCCATGGCTGCGCTGTAGCGTAAGCCACACGAACGCCGAAAACCGAGCAAAGGAGCATGCATATGGGTGGAATCATCGTTGTAGGGGTTGACGGCAGCGAGACCGCGAAGCGGGCGGCGGAATCGGCCAAAAACCTGGCGGCAGGACTCGGCGCATCGCTGCACGTCGTTTCGGCCTTCGACAGCGACCGGACCGAGGTGTTCGGCAGCGGCAGCGACCGGTGGATCGTGTCCGATGCCGACGCCGCGGAGCAGGTGGCAAGGACGGTGGCGGAGTCGCTGGGCCGCGACGTCACGGTCACGTATTCCGCAGCCCGCGGGCGGCCCGCCGACGCCCTGATCAAGGAAGCAGTCCGGATGGACGCACGCGTCATCGTGGTGGGAAACAGGCGCATGCACGGCATCGGCCGGGTACTTGGCAGCGTGGCCAACAGCGTGGCCCACAACGCCCCGTGCGACGTGTACATCGCCAATACCTACGACGCCGACTAAGGCGGGGTCACTGCCCGGGTAACGCAGGACACCCCCCGTGGTGGCGGAGATCGCTGCGGGGGGTGTCCGTTCTCACCGCCATATCACCGTTTCAGCTGCCGGCGCAACGATAAAATTGGTGGGCCCCCAAAGGCGTGGACACTCACGAATCCACCCCCAGCGAAGGGCTCCCCTTGATCACCATGCAGCGCCGCCAGCTTGTTGGCCACGACATCCTCCTGGCCCGCCACGGCAACCACATCAGCTCCATGCGGGTGGACCGCAGCAACGACAGGGTGGTTGCGCTCCTTGATGACGGCAGCCTGGACAGTGCACCGAACCTCATCACACCGGGGCTCCAGCTCCCCCAGACCGTCCGCAGCGTCCTCCGCGAGGACTGGAAGTTCCTGGGCGCCTGGGCCGGCATGACCGCGCTCATGGGCGGCCTGATGGCAGCCGCCGCGGTTGTCGTGGGAACCACCGCTGATCCGGCCATGCTCGAGGCTTTCACCGCCTACGCCCCTTACTAGGCCGGCTTCCCCCGGGGCCCGACTGGACGTTCAGGCCACCAGCCAGCCCTGCAGCAGCCACCAGATTCCGGCCATGACCAGGCCGCCGAAGAGCGATCCGGCCACCACCTGGGCCAGGGAGTGGGCCCTGAGGACCACCCGGGACCAGCTGACCGCTGGGATCAGGACCAGCAGCGGAGCCCAGGCGGCGCCAAGCATCAGCACGGATACGACGGCGGCACAGGACACGGCTGCTGCGTGGCCGCTCATCTTCCAGAACGGACTGACGGCCGCCAACACCGCCACCCCGCCCACCACTGCCAGGACCATGGCAACGACACTCAGCGGCGCATCCACGGCTTTGAGCACCAGCAGCCCCACAGCGATGCAGCCCAGCGCCATCAGCAGGACTGGCGCCCGCTGCTTCCGGTCGCTCACATGGTGGTCCGTGACCTTCCCCAGCCGGACCAGGACCAGCAGCACAACCAGCGGCAGCACGCACACGAAGAGGGCCGCCAGCGCACCGTAGCCGATGGTCCCCGGGAACCCCGCCTGGGCCAGGGGGCTTATCAACAGCTGCAGGGACACCACCACCGGAGGCTGGAAGACCTCCGTCAGCCACTTGGCCGTGCGGTTCTTTATTCGGATTGAGCCGCTGGTTATTGTCACGGCCTAGTCCAGGAGGAGCGCGGGCTCTTCCAGGATGGCCGCGACGTCGGCCATGAAGCGGGCAGACAGATCACCATCCACCACGCGGTGGTCGAAGGATCCCCCGAGGGTGGTGATCCAACGGGGAATCACCTCGCCGTCCAGGACCCAGGGCTTCTGCTTGATGGTGCCGAAGGCAACGATGGCCACCTCGCCCGGATTGATGATGGGCGTGCCGGTGTCGATGCCCAGGGCGCCGATGTTGGTGACGGTGAGCGTGCCGCCCTGCATCTGGGCCGGCTGCGTCTTCCCGGCCCTGGCCGTGGTGGCCAGGTCATTCAGCGCGAGGGCCAACTCCTTCAGCGACAGGTCCTGTGCGTTTTTGATGTTGGGCACCATGAGGCCGCGCGGAGTGGCCGCGGCAATGCCCAGGTTCATGAAGTGCTTGACCTGGATCTCGGCGCTGCCATCCTCGTTATCCACCCAGGCAGCGTTAACGCTGGGGTTCCTTGCGGCGGCCCAGATGACGGCCTTGGCCAGGATGAGCAGCGGCGACACCTTGATGCCCTCGAAGTCCCGGGAGGCTTTGAGCCGCTTGACGAATTCCATGGTGCGGCTGGCGTCGACATCCACGAAGATGCTGACGTGCGGTGCCGCGAACGCCGATTCCACCATCGCCTTTGCCGTGGCCTTGCGGACGCCCTTGACGGGAATGCTCTCCACCCGCTGTTCCTGCGGCCTCCCGGCCTTGCCCCAGAAGCCGTCCGCCTTGTCCAGTTCGGCGTCGCGCTGCGACTGGTAGCTCACCAGGTCCTCGCGCGTGACCTCGCCGCGGGAACCGGTGGCAACGACGTCAGCGAGGTCGATGCCCAGGTCACGGGCAATCTTGCGGACCGGGGGCTTGGCCAGCACCCGGTTGACCAGGCCCGTGATGGTGCCGCCAAGGGTTGGCCGGGCGTCGACGACGGCAGCTTCGTTCCCGGAAACCTCGCCGGGCGTGCGCGGCTGGACAGGTTCAACTTCGGGGGCGTTGACGGTCACGGCGGCGGACGGTGCGGTCTTCCGGGGCCGGCGCTTGACGGCGTCGGCCTTCGGTCCGGAACCCACCAGGGGAGCGGCGGACGGGGTACCGGCACTCCCCGCGTCCCCCGCATCTGCGGACAGCTTGCCGTAAAGCGGCTGGGCGGGAAATTCAGCGGCGGGAATATCAGTGGCGGAGACGGCCTGGGGCGCGCGGACATCAGCTGGAGTGGGGTCGCCGGCAACTTCGTCGCTGACACTGATAATGGCGGTCCCGACGTCGACAGTCACCCCTTCCGCCACCAGCAGTTCGGTGACGGTCCCGGCAAAGGGGGAGGGCAGTTCCACGATCGACTTTGCCGTTTCGATCTCGCAGATCACGTCATTGATGGCCACGGTGTCGCCCGGCTTAACCTTCCAGGAGACGATTTCCGCCTCGGTAAGGCCCTCGCCGACGTCGGGCAGGTTGAACTTGTTCAGGGTCATGGTGTCCTCAGTAGGAGAGGGCGCGGTCCAGCGCCTCCAGGATGCGGTCGATGTCCGGAAGGTAGTCTTCCTCCACCTTGGCAACGGGGTAGGGCATGTGGAACCCGCCCACGCGGATCACGGGCGCCTCGAGGGAGTGGAACGCCCGCTCGCTGATCCGGGCTGCGATCTCGCCGCCGATTCCGCCGAACGTAGGGGCTTCGTGCGTCACGATCAGCCGGCCCGTCTTTTGGACCGAGGCGGTGACGGTGTCGAAGTCGACCGGGGAGATGGAACGGAGGTCAATGACCTCGACGCTCCTCCCGTCCTCCTCTGCTGCGTTGGCGGCCGCCAGCGCCACGGGCACCAAGGGTCCGTAGGCAACGATGGTGGCATCCGTACCTTCGCGGAGCACGTGGGCTTTGAATGGATCCTCGGACGGCCCGGGCGCATCGACATCAACATCGCCCTTGAGCCAATAACGGCGCTTCGGTTCGAAAACGATCACCGGGTCCTGGCATTCAACGGCCTGCTGGATCATCCAGTAGGCGTCATGGGGATTGGACGGGGTGATGATGCGCAGCCCTGCCGTGTGGGCGAACAGTGCTTCCGGGGATTCGGAGTGGTGTTCAATGGAGCCGATGCCCCCGCCGTACGGAATCCGGATGACCACGGGCACGCTGAGGTTGCCGTTGCTGCGGGAATGGATTTTGGCGAGCTGGGTGGTGATCTGGTTGAAGCCGGGGAAGACGAATCCGTCGAACTGGATCTCGCAGACCGGGCTGTACCCGCGCAGGGCAAGGCCGATGGCGGTGCCGATGATTCCGGACTCGGCCAGCGGGGTGTCCACAACACGGTCCGGGCCGAATTCGCCGATCAGCCCGTCCGTGACCCGGTAGACGCCGCCTAGGGGCCCGATGTCCTCGCCCATCAGCAGCGTTTTGGGGTTGGCGGCCAGGGTGGCGCGAAGCCCCTCGTTGATGGCCTTCGCGATGGTCATGGTGGTCATCAGTGGCCTGCCTTTGCTGCCTGCCCGGCGGACTCTTCATCGCCGGCGAATCCTGCACTGTATTCCTCGAACCACGCCAGTTCCTCGGCCACCAGCGGGTGGGCCTCCCTGTAGACGTTGGCGAAGGCCTGCCGGATATCCGGGTTTTCAAGGTCATGGGCGGTTCGCCGGACGTACGCGGCCAGCTCGTCGCCGTCGGCCTTGACCTTGGCGAAGTAGGCGTCGTCTGCAAGGCCCTCGGCACGCAGGTACTTCTCCAGCCGTGCCAGCGGGTCCTTGGCACGCCATGCGTCTTCCTCCGCCGATAGCCGGTACTTGGTGGGGTCGTCGGCCGTGGTGTGCGCCCCCACCCGGTAGGTGAAGGCTTCGATGAGGACCGGTCCGTTGCCTTGGCGGGCATGCTCCAGCGCCCATTCGGTGACGGCGTGCACGGCGATCACGTCATTCCCGTCCACCCGGATGCCCGGGAACCCGTAGCCCTTGGCGCGGTTGGACAGCGGAACGCGGGTCTGGACGTTGGTGGGCACGGAGATGGCCCAGTGGTTGTTCTGGCAGAAGAACACCACAGGGGCCTTGTAGGAGGAGGCGAACACCATTGATTCATGGACATCGCCTTCCGAGCTGGCGCCGTCACCGAAGTAGGCGATGACTGCGGCGTCCGGCTGCTTGGCCTTTGCATCCGAGGCGGCAGCGAGTTTCTGGTCGCGCTGGATCCCCATTGCGTAGCCCACTGCGTGGAGGGTCTGTGCGGCCAGGACCAGGGTGTACAGGTGGAAGTTGGTGTCCTTGGGGTTCCAGCCCCCATTGGAGACACCGCGGAACTGGCGCAGGAGCTCTGCCAGGTCCACATTCCGGGTAAGGGCCACGCCGTGTTCCCGGTAGGTAGGGAAGATATAGTCCTGCGGCTGGCTGGCCCTGCCGGAACCGATCTGCGCTGCTTCCTGCCCCGTCAACGGTACCCAGAGCGCCAGTTGGCCCTGGCGCTGGAGGGCGGTGGCTTCGACATCGAACCGCCTGATCGCCGCCATGTCGGCGTAGAGGCCGCGGAGGTCTTCCGGGGTGAGCTTGTCCGCGTAGCCACTGAAGACCGGATCAGTACCGAGCTTCCCGTCGGGACCGAGCAGCTGCACCATCTGGGCCGCGGGCTCGCCCATGACGGCTTCAGCATCGGCTTCCCGCTGGTCGTCTACCGCTGTTCCGTCGAACTCGGTGGAAGGCAGATGAGTGCCCATACCGTTCTCCTTGCTTGCCGCATCCGGATGCAATGCAATGTCGCTGGGATATATGCCGCAGGGGGAATACATTCCCGCCACGGCATACATTGGCTTATTGATCCTAACTTTATCTTCGGTAAGTAGCGGGAAGGCTACTTGATAAGTGCTAGGAAGTTGCGGGTGCCTTTGTATAGTCGGCACACAACTGGAGGAACCGGGTGTTGGCCTCGGGTTCGCCGATGCTGACCCTGACGCCCTCTCCTGCGAAGGCCCGGAGGGAAAGGGCGCGGGTTCCCGCCACCTCTGCGAAGGCGGCACTTTCAGCACCAAGGGCAAGCCAAACGAAGTTGCCTTGGGCATCGGGGACGGCCCAACCGAGGTCCTTGAGCCCGGCCAGTACCCGCGACCGCTCATCCACAAGCCTTTGTACCCTTTCCACAACCTGGGCGTAGTTCTCAAGGGAAACAATTGCTGCCCTTTCGGCTATCTGGGATACGGCGAAAGGGGTTGCGGCGACCCGCAGGTACTGGGTCAATTCGGGGTGGGAAACACTGTAGCCAATGCGGAGCCCGGCCAGGCCGTGCGCTTTGGAGAAGGTCCGGAGCACCACTACGTTCGGGTATTTCCGGTAGAGGTCGATCCCGTCCACGGCGTCCTCCGCCCTGACGAACTCCTGGTAGGCCTCATCGATGACCACCACCACGTCTGCCGGCACGGACCGGATAAAGGCCTCGGTTTCGGCAGCACTAAGGGCCGGCCCGGTGGGGTTGTTGGGCGTGCAGAGCAGGATGACCTTGGTGCGGGCGCTCACGGCGGCCGCCATGGCATCGAGGTCATGCCGCCCGTCTGCGGTGACCGGGATGCGCACGCTTTCGGCGCCTGCAAGGCCCACGCTGATGGGGTACGCCTCAAAGGACCGCCACGCATAGATGACCTCGTCCGCTTTGCCGTCCTCGTTCTGGCCGGCAAAAGCGGCCAGGATCTGGTTCAGGGCGCCCAGGCTTCCGGCTCCTGTGACGATGTCGTCCGCCGGCACGCCCAGGAAGTCCGCGAGCGCCGCGCGGAGCTTGCTGCTGAGGGGGTCCGGGTACCGGTTGATGTCTGTCTGGCCGGCGATGGCCTCCAGCACGGCGGGGATGGGCGGCAGCGGGTTTTCGTTAGAGGACAGCTTGTAGCTGGCAAGACCGCTGACGGCGGCCGGCGGCTTACCTGCCGTATAGCGGGGCAGCCGGTCCAGCACCGGGCGCGGTGCCGGACCGCCCGCCCTGGTATCAGATGAAGTCATGGCTCCTAGCCTACGTCCAAGCCCCCGGCGCGAATCCGGGGAGCGAACCGCGGAAAAATCAGGGCACGCCGCCGTCCGCCCACAAGGGACGGTATGCAAGCATGGTGCCATGGCTTCATTCTTCCTTCGGGTCATCGTCAATGCCGCAGCCCTTTGGGTGGCCAGCTGGCTCCTGCCGGGGATGGACATCTCCAGCACGGCGGCATCTGATGCGGTAGCCAGGACTGGCATTTCGCAGGACACCGGGACCATCGGGATTGTCCTGGCCTACTTGTTCATCGGCCTCATCTTCGGTGTGGTCAACGCGTTCGTGCGGCCGTTGGTCCGGCTCCTCGCACTTCCCATCACCATCCTGACGCTTGGCCTGTTCGCCATCGTCATCAATGCCGCCATGCTTTATCTGACCGCCTGGATCAGTAGTTACACCCCGGTACACCTCACCATCGATTCGTTCTTCTGGACTGCACTCCTTGCCGCGATCATCATCTCCCTGGTGTCGCTGGTGGCGGGTTTGCTGCCCGGCGGCAGGCGCTGACTCCCGGGCGCATCGCCCCCTCTTTCGACGAGTCCCTCCCCGGGGAAACCTGCCCACCTAAGTAGGAGGACGGCGGAGAACAGGTACCCATTAGGTGCCATTCCGGGGAACAGCAGCAAAAACTTCAGTACCCGCCACCCATGACCCCGGCTGGACCATCCGCCTAGGCTGCAAACCGGGCCGCGAAAGGCCCGTTGCTGCCAGTTCCGGGAAGACGGGGACCCAATGAAGCCCATAAGATCGCTCGTCGCTGCCTGCCTGCTCCTAACGTTGCAGGCAGGCCCCGCGCACGCCGAAACAGAGCCGGGGCCAGAGGGCGCCGCCACGCTGGGCAATGACATCTCCTGGCCGCAATGCGGCACTGAGCTTCCGGCTCCCCCCGCATTTGCAATAGTGGGGGTGAACGGCGGACGCCCGGAGACGGTCAACCCGTGCCTGGGGGCGCAGCTGGCGTGGGCGGACCAGAGCGCAGAGTCGGCCGGAGGCACGCCGGCGGCAGTGTATGTAAACACCGCCGCGACAGGACGTGTGGACTCATTGTGGTGGCCGGCAGACAACACCTACCGGGGCGCTGAGGTCAGCAACCCGTATGGATTATGCGACGGCGCCGCCTCTCCGGCCTGCGCATACGTCCACGGCTACGCCATGGCTGTCGCGGACGTCACCACCCTGAAGGAATCCGACGGCAGCTGGGTACGCAGACTGTGGTGGCTGGACGTCGAAACCGGAAACAGTTGGTTGTGGGACAAGGCAGTCAATGCGGCCGAACTGGAAGGCATGACCGCCTACCTGCAGGGGACGGGCGCGGAAGTGGGAATCTATTCCACTTCCTACCAGTTCGGCGAAATTGTGGGCGAGGTAAGCCCTGGCAGCAACCTGTACGCGCTCCGGAACTGGTTGGCTGGCCCCGACTCGGCATGGTCCGCCAGGGAGTACTGCGGGTCCGCCCCCCTGACCCCCGGCGGGACCGTCACCACAACCCAGTTCACCGAGAACAACCTGGACTACAACTACCGGTGCCCGGCAGCCACTCCTGTGCCCGCTCCAGCGCCCCGTCCGCAGCCTGCCCCGCAACCGTCTCCACCGGTCCCGCAACCTGAACAGACGCGCTCCACCCGGTACGCAGAATTGCACGCCGCCCAGATTTCGTAAGGGCGGCAACAGCCAGGGACAATCAGCACCTACCTGGCACCCGGCTGCGGCCGCCCGGAAAAGGGATCCCTGCGGTCCATGGGCGGAGCGGGCTGCGGAGGTTTCGACAAGGAAAAACGGGTGGCAGTGGCGGCCCCGCCGGCGCCCAGGACTCCGCCCAGTACAGCGGTGGACTGGACCAGCGACGGATCCTTGCTGGCGCCCACAAGCTCTGCCGCCTCCTCGTAACCGGTCAGGCGGTGCCCTGGGCCCAGGCCGGCGTCTTCTCCGCCACGCACGTAAAGGTCATTGGTCACGGTCACGGTGACCTGGTTCCTCGCGTCCCGGTTCGGCAGGCCATCAGTGCCCGGCACCCAGTCCGTGCGGTGTTCCAGGTGAAGCGTGCTCACCTCCGGCGCAGGCGTTATGCGGGCAACGGGAGATCCGGCAGTCAGGACATATTTCATGCGGTACTCCCTGAGGACGTCCTCATCCGCCGCCAGGTTCATGGCATGGATGCCGCCCTGGCTGTATCCCACCGCCACCACATCTGCTCCCGGTTCCGCACCGGCGGCCCGAAGCGCCTGGAGGACAGCTGCATTTACCTGCCCGGAGTTGTTGCCCATCCCGTCGACGATGCCGGAAAGATCGAAAGGATTGGTGCCGTGGTCGGCGTCGTTCATTTGTGTCCCGGGAACCACCACGACGTAGGCCTTTCCGCCGCCGGTATCCACCTCGATAATTTCGATGTAGCCGCTGCCGCGCTCCTCGATCAGCCTCACCCGCTCAAGCAGCCCCGCGGGAGTGGCGTCGAGGTCGATCTGCACGCTCTCTTCCTGCCTGGCCGTTACAGGGCCTGGGCGCAGCGATGGGACGAGCCAGCCAACCGCCGGTTTGATCACGGGAAGGGCCGTGACGGCGTTCGCCAGCACTGATTCAGTGGCATCACCGTTCAGGAAGCCCGTGCGCCAAAAGTCCACGTGCTTCTGAAGTTCCACCGCCGGTTCCGACAGACCCACCATCCACTGCATGTGGGCAGAGGATTCGGCCATTTCGTAATCCCACCTGCAGCTGCGCACCTGTCCACTGATCCGCTGCAGTTCCAGGCGGACTTTCCGGACCGCGTCCCGCGCCTCCCCAACCGCCACGAGCGCGGCGGAGCCTGTGGAGCGGGGTTGGTTCTGGAAGGGACCAAGCTCCTGCCAGGCGCTGAGCAGTTCCGACTCAACGCCGCCGAGCCGCCCGGCGAGCCCATCCAGCTTCGCAGCTCCCGCCTCCAGTTCCTCCAGCTGGACCGTGATGCCACCCACGCCGCCGGAAATTCTCAGGATGCCATCGGGGGGTGGCGCCGAGATGTGCAGCGGACCGCCTGATCCGGAAGGGGTTGCCTCCGCCATCAGAACTGTCCCTCAGCTGGACAGTCGGCCGCCAGTGCAGCGCGGGCATGGACGGCCACTGCGGCAGAAGCCTCCCGGATCCGGTCCAGGGCCCGCCGTACCGCCACCGCCTGCAGGCTCACGGAATCGCGGTATGCCTGTCCGGCCGGCGACTGCCAGTCCGCCATCTGGATCTCGTGAAATCCCGCCAGCACCTCTTCAGTGCGGTCCGAAGACTGGGACACCTTCCTGCCCACCTCCTGGACTCCGAGGCTGACGTCCAGCCCGCCACCCCATATCCCGTCCATCAGACCGTCCCCCTGCCCAGCTTCCGTCCCGGCCTCCCCGGCCGGACAGTGCGCCCCAACCTTGCCGTTCCCAACGCTAGGCACGCGTCCCTGCCCGGGTAAGGGCCGCCGTCGGCTATGTGGACAAGTAACGTGCATGGCCCGCTTAAGGGGGCGCCGGACTTCATGAAAGAATCAGCACATGCCTGAAACTGCCGCCACAGCTGATACCCGTACGCCCTCAGGACGCCTGGCCCTCGCCGCGTCATCGGAAAAAATCGCGCTTGGCCCCCTGGACGGCCGTTACCAGTCCGCCGTCGCGCCACTGGTGGACTACCTGTCCGAGGCCGCCCTGAACCGGGACCGCGTGGCCGTCGAAGTCGAGTGGCTCATCCACCTGACCAGCAACAACGTCCTCCCCGGCGCCGGACCCCTGAGCACAGAACAGCAGGCCCAGCTCCGTGCCATCGTCACCGAATTCAACGCCGCGTCCGTAGCGGAACTGGCTGACATCGAAGCCGTCACCGTGCACGACGTGAAGGCCGTGGAGTACTACATCGGCCGCCGCCTCCCGGCAATCGGCATCGAGAACCTGACCGCCATGGTCCACTTCGGCTGCACCTCCGAGGACATCAACAACCTCTCCTACGCATTGGGCGTCAAGGGCGCGGTGGAGGACGTGTGGCTTCCGGCAGCCCGCGCCCTGGTGGCTCAGATCAGCACGATGGCTGAGGAAAACCGGGCGGTCCCCATGCTGTCCCGCACCCACGGCCAGCCGGCCACGCCCACCACCCTTGGCAAGGAACTCGCCGTCATTGCGCACCGCCTGACGCGCCAGCTGGACCGGATCGCGAAGACCGAATACCTGGGCAAGATCAACGGTGCCACCGGTACCTACGCGGCCCATGTGGCTTCCGTCCCAGGAGCCGACTGGCAGCAGGTCTCCAAGTCGTTTGTGGAGGGCCTGGGCCTCGCCTGGAACCCCCTGACCACGCAGATCGAAAGCCACGACTGGCAGGCAGAGCTTTACGCTGACGTGGCCCGCTTCAACCGCATCCTGCACAATGTCTGCACCGACATCTGGAGCTACATCTCCATCGGCTACTTCGCGCAGATTCCCGTGGCAGGCGCAACGGGTTCTTCCACCATGCCGCACAAGGTCAACCCCATCCGCTTCGAAAACGCCGAGGCCAACCTGGAGATCTCCTCCGGCCTGCTGGACGTCCTGGGATCCACCCTGGTCACCTCCCGCTGGCAGCGGGACCTCACCGATTCCTCCAGCCAGCGCAACATCGGCGTGGCATTCGGCCACTCCCTGCTGGCCATCTCCAACGTTGCCAAGGGCCTGGAGCGCCTGGACGTTGCCGAGGACGTCCTGGCAGCGGACCTGGACACCAATTGGGAGGTCCTGGGCGAGGCCATCCAGATGGTCATGCGCGCCGAGGCGATTGCCGGCGTCGAGGGCATGGAAAACCCCTACGAACGCCTCAAGGACCTCACCCGCGGCCACCGCGTGGACGCCGCCCGCATGCAGGAGTTCGTCCAAAGCCTCGGCCTTTCGCCCGAGGCTGAGGCACGACTGCTTGCCCTCACTCCCGGAAAGTACACCGGCATCGCGGACCAGCTGGTGGACCACCTGAAGTAGGCCCCGCAGCCGGCTGGGAAGTACGACGGCGGCGCCGGGCTCCCAGGGGCCCGGCGCCTTCTTCGTGGCACCGGCAGCGTGACGGACGATGCCGCCGTGCGCCTGCACCCATCCAGGAGTGGGAAACTGTGAATATGAAGTTGCTCCTGATCCGCCACGGCGAAACCCCCGGCAATGTGCTGGGCCAGCTGGACACCGACCACCCCGGCCCCGGACTGACCGAACTCGGCGAACGCCAGGCAGAGGCCATGGCACGTGCGCTTGCCAACGAGCGCATCGGTGCGCTCTACGCCTCGACGTTGATCAGGACGCAAATAACGGCTGCTCCGCTGGCACGGCTGCACAGCCTCGAAATCGAGGTGCTGGAGGGACTGCACGAAATCGAGGCAGGATCACTGGAAAAGCTCACAGACCACGAATCCCACAAGCGCTACATGGGCACCGTGATCTCCTGGGCTGCCGGTGACCTGGACCGCCGCATGCCGGCAGGACCGGACGGCCACGCCTTCTTCGACCGGTTCGATGCTGCGATCGCCCGCGTAGTTGGGCGGGCGGAACAGCAGGAGCATGGGACCGTTGCTGTGGTCAGCCACGGTGCCGCAATCCGTACCTGGGCCGGGCTCCGGGCCGAGGGCGCGGACCACGAGTTCGCTGCCCGCCATGTCCTGGCCAACACCGGAATCGTGGCGCTCGAGGGCAGCCTGGCTGGCGGCTGGAACCTGATCCACTGGGACGGAAGCCCCGTGGGGGGCCTCGCCCTGGCGGACCCCACTGCCGAGGATCCGACAGGCCGGGACGTAGCCGCCCCCTGATCGTGGTGCTAGGCCTGCTGCCGGGGGCGCCCGGGAGAAAATGCCCGCATCCTGGGACAGACCGCGGCACCCGCCGGTCCTCGCCGGCTGCCGCGGTCCCCTTGCATGCTTTGGCCGCCGGACGGTACCCCGGGCATCAGCCGCGCCGCCATCCCTGCGGCGTCTGCCGCCGTCGGGCGTTCCCACGGATCCATGGCTGTCAGCGAACGCAGCAGGGGGGCCCAGTCACCGAGGTGGTCCGGGACCTCCGGCAGTCGCAGGGTCCGGGCCACAAGGGATTCGATCGCGGTGCCCGGAAATGCCTTTGAGCCCGTGAGGAGCTCCAGCAGGACCAGCCCCATGGCGTAGACATCCCATGACGGCGCCACTGCCCCGCCGGATGCCTGCTCAGGACTCATGTAATGCACTGTGCCGGACGAAATCCCCGGCTCTGGTGGCGAACCGGTTGCGGCGGCAATTCCAAAATCGACAATCCGGACGGGACTTCTCCGCAGGCCGCTCAGCATCAGGTTTGCGGGCTTGATGTCACGGTGCACAAGCCCTCTGGAGTGGAGGTGCGCGAGCGCACCAAAAAGACCGCGGGCCCAAATTGCCACATCACCGGAGCTGGGACTCTCCGCCCGGATGGTTTCGGCCAGGCTTGTCCCCAGGGCCAGTTCCTCGACGAGATACGGCCGCTCCGAATGGGCCCCGCTGCCGCCCGGGACGCCTTGGGCCACAAGCCTGACGATGGATGGATGGTTCAGGCCGGCCAGGACAGCAGCTTCGTTCCTGATCCGCTGATGCTGCTTCCGGCCGCCGGACGCCGCAATCTTGACCGCAACGGCCGGACCGCCTTCCAGGTCTACCGCACGAAAGACTTCGGCACCGGACCCCCTGCCCAGGCGCTCCCCTATCTGCCAGCGGCCGGCCAGGGGCTGCCCGCTATTCAGCGACGAATGCGTCAGCGCCGGCACTGCCGTCCCGGCGCCCCTCATGCGGGAAAAGCTGCGGACGGGCAGGCGACGCCGGGAGCCGAGGTGACCACGTGCATTGGAGAACCGCGGTGGACAACGGCCTTTCCCTGCGGCGCTGGAGTGCCGTCCAGGGTGGATCCCAGGTCCATGTGCTCATCCGGGGTGGTCACACCCATGCCGGACCCACGCGGTGGAACTTCGGTGACAGAAACCAAAACACTCACGACTCCGTTGGGAAGCAGCTTCAGGAACAATCGTAAGCTTACATATAACTAGGCGATCTAGCTAGTCCGGCTAGTGAACTTTTCTTTCTTCGCCTTCACGCGCCTGAAGCGACTCCGTCATGCGCTGGAGGAAGTCGACCACCACGCGCGCCTCCTCCGCCGTGAGGCCTTCCGCCACCGCCATCATCCGCTTGTGCATGGCGCCGAGCGTCTCCCGGACCTCCTTGTCCGACTCAGCCGTGGGGACTACCACCACCGAGCGGCGATCGGAAGGGTGCGCTTCACGGCGCACATGGCCGCTGGCCACAAGACGATCGATCAGCGAAGTGGTGGAAGCGCTAGTAATATTGAGGAACCTGCTCAGATCCTTGGGGACAACCTGCTTGCCGGACGCCTGGACCCGCAGCAGGTAACGCAGGGCTAGGATGTCCGTTTCGCCCATACCCATGGAGTCCCTGGTGCTGCGGCGGATTTCGGTCTCGGCCGCGCGGTAGTCCCGGAGGGCCTTCAGTACTGCTGCGCCGTAGTCCAGTTGCCCGTCGGGTCCGTACCAGTAGCCGGATCCCTCGTTGCCTGTAGAAACCATCCCATCATTTTAGACCAACTGGTAACTAGACCGCCAAGTAACATCCTCCCTAGCTGGCTTCGCTGCGTTATCCAGGTGCTAACCGCCGGGAAACACCTCCGTAACTCTCCGCGCCTAGCCTTATCAGGCATACCCCTCCGGCGAATCGAGGCAGATATGCAGACCAACCCCAGGCTCAACATCCGGCAAGTTTCCTGGTCCAACCCCGTGGGTGCCGACCTTCGCCGTGCGCAGCAGGCCGAACTCGACGCCCGCTTTGGCCGGCCAGACCACGAACCCGGCCCGCCGCCGTCGGGCGCTGACTGTGCCGTGTTCCTCGTGGCATACGACAAGGGGTCGGGGCAGCCCGTGGGCTGCGGGGGGCTGCGGCTCCTGGATGGAGCAACGGCGGAAATAAAACGGCTCTACGTGCTGCCGTACACCCGGGGCTCCGGCGTTGCCAGCTCCATCCTCGCGGCCCTGGAAGCGGAGGCATTCAGCCAGGGCATCACCCGCATCAAGGCCGAGGCCGGATCCGCCCAGCCTGACGGCCGGAACTTCTATGAAAACTCAGGGTTCGAGCAGATCCCCAACTTCGGGCCCTACATCGGCGTGGAGCACTCGCACTGCTACGCCAAGCGCATCAACGCCTACAGCGCCGCGCAGACCGCCATGGCCTAGCCGCAACTCCGTCACACTGGGGTTGCCCGCACCAGCTTCGGCTAATCTCGGCCTATGGAAACAGCAGACATCACCTTCCGGACCCGCAAGTGGGTCCGGCCTGAGGACCTCAACGCCAACGGGACCCTCTTTGGCGGCAGCCTGCTGAAGTGGATTGACGAAGAAGCCGCCATCTACGCCATCCTCCAGCTGGGAAACGGGCGCGCAGTCACCAAGTACATTTCGGAGATCAACTTCGTCAGCTCCGCGGTCCAGGGCGACCTGATCGAAATGGGCCTGACGGCCACCCGGTTCGGCCGGACGTCGCTGACCATGCGGGCCGAGGTCCGCAACATGATCACCAGGCAGAGCATCCTCACCATCGAGGAGATCGTTTTCGTGAACCTGAACCAGGAGGGCAAACCCGAGCCGCACGGCTACACGGAGATCACCTATGACCGGGACCGGATCCCCACCCACCACCTCAGCGGGACCGCCATCAAGGACTGACGCGGTCAAGGGCTAACGTTTCCCCCGGGTTTACGCGGCGGCCCCCAGCCGTTTCCCCGACTGGTCCAGAGTGAGCAGCCGGGCTGTTTATCGAATCGATAGCTATAACAGCCCGGTTTTCGTCATGCCCGGCTATAGGCTGTGCGGACATGCTCCGATTCCAGTCCAGAAATGAGTCCTGATCGTGCGTAAATTGAAGACTTTGGTTGCCGCCGCTGTCGCCGCCACCCTTCTCACCGGCTGTGGCGGGGGCTCCACCCCGCCCGCCGCGAGCGGTGAAGCCTCCGGAGCCCCGGCGGGTGGGTCCGGGGACACGCTGGTGATCTATACCAACTCCAACGGCGAAGGCCGGGGCGACTGGCTGGCTGCCAAGGCGGCCGAAGCCGGGTTCAAGATCGAGATCGTGGGGGCCGGCGGCGCCGATGCCACCAACAAACTCATTGCCGAAAAGAACAACCCCATCGCCGACGTCGCGTTCGGCCTGAACAACATGTACTTCTCACAGGTCAAGAACGAGGGCGCGCTGGAGGCCTACCAGCCTGCATGGGCCGGTGAGGTGGACAAGGGCCTGGGCGATGGCGAAACGTACTGGCCCCTGGTGAAGCAGGCCATCCTCCTGGGCTACAACTCGGACAAGATCTCCAAGGACGCCGCACCAAAGGACTGGCCGGACCTGTGGACCAAGGACGAATTCAAGAGCCGCTACGAGCGGGTCACCGGTCTGGGCACCGCCACGGCCCAACTGGTCTTCGCGGGCATCCTCTCCCGGTATCGCGACGACTCCGGCGATTTGGGGATTTCCGACGACGGATGGAAGCAGGTTGAGCAGTACTTCAAGAACGGCAGCCCCGCCGTTGCCAAGACCGACCTGTTCGCCCGCATCGCTTCCGGCGAAGTGGACATGGGCCAAATGCCCTCCTCGATCATCGCCGACCGCGAAAAGTCCTTCAAAGTGAACGTGGACACGGTCATCCCTTCCGTGGGCGTCCCGCTCGCAGTGGAGCAGATAGCCCTGGTGAAGGGAACCAAGAAGAAAGAACAGGCCCAAAAGTTCATTGACTGGTTTGGCAGCTCCGAGGTCCAGGGCGAATTCGCCCAAAAGTTCAACTCCATGCCGGTCAACAAGGGCGCCCAGGCAAAGGCCAATCCCGAGGTGGTGGACTTCTTTGCCGGCCTCAAGCAGCAGGACATCGACTGGGAATTCGTCCAGAAGAACATGGGCGCCTGGGTGGAGAAGATCGAACTCGAATACATGACGTAACCCGTCCTGCCAGCCGCCGTTTCCGCGTTCCATCAGACAGGGTTGCCATGATCCGCTTGGAAAACATCGAAGTTACCTTTGGCGATTTCACCGCCATTCCGCACCTGGACCTGCATGTCCAGCCAGGCGAATTCTTCACCCTCCTGGGACCCTCCGGCTGTGGAAAGACGACGGCGCTGCGCACCCTGGCCGGCTTCATCCAGCCGGCCAGGGGTACGGTCAGGGTGGACGGGAAGGACGTAACCCGCCTTCCAAGCGACAAGCGGCAGGTGGGCATGGTGTTCCAGAACTATGCCCTGTTCCCGAGCATGAGCGTGTGGGAGAACATTGCCTTCGGGCTGCGGGTCCGGAAGGAAAAACCGGCAGACAGCGACCGGCTGGTGCGGGACATTGCACGCCGCGTGGAGCTCAGCGACGAGCAGCTGGCAAAGAACGTGGCCGAGCTGTCCGGCGGCCAGCAGCAGCGCGTGGCTGTTGCCCGGGCCCTGGTGCTGCGGCCCAAGATCCTGCTGCTGGACGAGCCGTTGTCCAACCTCGATGCCAAGCTCCGCCACCAGCTGCGCCAGCAGCTCAAGGACCTGCAGAGCGAGTTCGGCATCACCACCGTGTACGTTACGCACGACCAGGACGAGGCCCTCGCCATGAGCGACCGGGTGGCGGTCTTCAACAAAGGCGTGGTGGAACAGGTCGGGACGCCCCAGGACATCTACGACCATGCCGCTACGGAGTTCGTCTGCAACTTCATTGGTGACAGCTCGGCCCTGACACCGGATTTCGTGGCGGAGGTCAACCGGCTCTCAGGCGCCGGCCTCAGCACGGATGCCAGGTCCTACCTGCGCGTGGAAAAGGCCTCCCTGGACCGGCCCGCGGACGGAGGGACCGCCGTCGGGCTTCCCGCCACCGTGGTGTCCCGGACCTACCACGGCCTGCACAGCCGGTATGTGGTCCGCAGCCATGGCGCGGACATCCGCCTCCTGGTCAGGGAAGACGGAGCCGCGCACCCTGGGGCCGGCACGGCTACAACGGTTTACGTCCAACCCGGGCACATCCTCCAGTACCATCCGGGATCCGGTGCCGCACGTGCACAGGACCAGGCGGTTGCCCTGCCATGAGCGGCAACAACGCGGTGCGCAGCATGGCCCGCTCCCCGTTCGTCCTGGTGGTGGGGGTCATCCTCACCTGGTTCATAGCCGCGTTCCTGGTATGGCCCAACGTGAACATCCTGATCGCCACTTTCTTCCCGGACGGCAGCTTTTCGGGCCGCGCCGCAGAGAAGTTGTTCTCCTCCCAGCGGGCAATGAAGGCACTGGGCAACAGCTTCCTGCTGGCCGTGGCGCTGTCCGTCACGGTCAACCTGGTGGGCGTCTTCATCGTCCTGGTGACGCATTACTTCAGGATCCGGGGTTCAAGGATCCTGTTCCTGGGCTATGCCTCCACCTTCATCTATGGCGGCATTGTGCTGGCGGCGGGGTACAAATTCATCTACGGGGACAAGGGCATTGTCACGTCGCTGCTGGTCCGGGTTGTCCCCGGCATGGACCCCGGCTGGTTTTCCGGATTCTTTGCCGTGCTGGTGGTCATGACCTTTGCCACCACCACCAACCACATGCTGTTCGTTGCCAACGCCCTCAAAGGCATCGACTACCAGACCATCGAGGCCGCGCGGAACCTTGGCGCCTCCACGTGGACCATCCTGCGCCGCATCGTCCTGCCGATGCTCAAGCCCACCCTGTTCGCCGTCACCATCCTGTCCTTCCTCACCGGCCTGGGCGCCCTCAGCGCCCCGCAGGTGCTGGGCGGCCGCGACTTCCAGACCATCACGCCGATGATCCTGACGTTCACCAACAGCCCCACCTCGCGTGACCTGGCGGCACTGCTGGCCGTGATCCTTGGCGTGGCCACCATGCTGATGCTCGCCGTCATGTCGCGGCTGGAGAAGGGCGGCACGTACTTTTCGGTGTCAAAGGTGTCTTCCGAGCTGCAGAAACAGGACATTGCCAACCCCGCCGCCAACGTGGCCGTGCACGCCGCGGCCTATCTCCTCTTTGCCATCTACACGCTTCCCGTGGTGCTGATCGTGCTTTATTCATTTGCCGACGGCGCGGCCATCCAGACCGGACAGCTTTCGTTTTCCAACCTGACGCTGGACAACTATGTCCGCGTCCTCACCCAGCAGTCCGGGCTCCGGCCGTTCATCGTCAGCGTGGTGTACAGCGCCCTGGCGGCGGTAATCGCCGTCGGCGGCCTGCTCTTCGTGGCCCGGCTCCTGCAGAAGTACAAAAACTGGGTGGCCTCAGCCTTCGAGTACCTGCTGCACATCCCGTGGATCCTGCCCTCCGCGCTGCTGGCCCTGGGCCTGATCGTCAGCTACGACCACCCCAATCCCCTGGTGGGCGGCGCTGTCCTGACGGGAACAACGGTGATCCTGCTCATCGCCTTCGTCACGGTGAAGATCCCGTTCACGCTCCGGATGCTCAAGGCGTCCTTTGCCGCCGTGAACTCTTCCCTGGAGGAGGCCGCCGCCATCATGGGCGCCAAGACGCTGTACGTCTTCCGCCGGATCCTCCTGCCGCTGGTCCTCCCGGCGGCTGCAGCCATCACGGCCCTGAACTTCAACAGCCTGCTGGACGACTATGACACTGCCATCTTCCTGGCCCATCCGCTGGTGCAGCCGCTGGGCCTGGTGATCAAGGCCAACACCGACGGGGCGGAAGGCACTGAGGGCATAGCGAACACCTTCGTTTACACGGTGCTCCTCATGGTCATCACCGGGGTGACGATGTATCTGGTCTACGGCAGGTCCGGGCGGCGGAGGAACCGGAAGCGGCTGCCCGCCGCTCCGCGCGGTCCGCAGGCCCCCGCGCCGGGACTTCCCGGTGCCCAGGCCCCGGGTGAGGACGACGCCACGCGCCCGGCAGCTGCCGTCCGCTGACTATCGCCCCGAACCGCTGCCGACGGCGGCCCGTGAGTTCCGCCGTCGGGCCAGGTTGAGCATGCGGTCACGCAGCGGCTGGGCACGGTCAGCGAGGGCGGCACGCCCCAGCGCTGAGGACGCCAGACTCACGGCCTGGGTGCGAAGTCTCCGTTGCCGGTCATAGGCGCGCAGCGCCTGGTCCTGGCCGCGGCCTTCAGGCGTGTTGTTGAAGAGGTCGGCCAGTGTCACCGCATCCACCAACGATTCACAGGCACCGCGGCCAAGGGTTGGCATCATGGCATGCGCGGCATCACCAATGAGCACCGTCCGGCCGCGGACATACGAGCGCAGATGGGGCACCGTCCACAGCCGCTGGACCAGGCATTCCTCCGGCGTGGCAGCTGCGAGGGTTCGCCGGATGGCAGGTGCGTGGCCCGCAAAGCGCTCCCGGGCCTGTTCCAGCGCTGACGGAACGTCGATTCCGTAGGGGCCCAGTCCGGACCGGAAACTCGCGTACCAGAAAGACCCGCCCCGGGCGGCGGCCATGCCGAAGAGATCACCGCGGCCCCAGTACTCGCCCACCTCGTCCGGAGCGACCGGCGTCGGGAGGGTTCCCCGGAGGGCAAGGTAGGGCGTCAGGCGGGCATCCGCGCCGGGGCCCCGTCCCGCACGGCGAACCATGCTATGGACGCCGTCGGCGCCCACTACCAGGCTGCCGTCCGCGGGGACTGCCTGCACGGTGTCGGTGACACGGCGGACGGCGGCGGGCACGGCGCCATCCAGCAGCCGGAGCAGGTCGATCCGGGAAATGCCGAACATCTCCCCGGCGTCGACGGTCACCCACGGCTCACCCTGGGCGTTCCGGACCGATCCGCTCCCCAGCACCGGGCTCACGGCCCGCGCCTGGTCCAGTATCCCCAGCCGGGCCAGGGCGCGTTGGGCGTTGGGCCACATCCCAAGGGCGTTGCCGACGGCGGGCAGTTCCGGCCGTTTCTCGTACACCGTCACGTGGAAGCGGCTGGTGTCCAAAGCAGCCGCGAGGGCCAGGCCGGCGATGCCGCCGCCAACGATCGTAATCGTTTCCATGCGCGCCATTTTACTACTTTTGTAGTGAACCGGAAGAGGTCCCACTACACTGAATCCCATGCCGGACCGACGCACCCTCTTGCTCGACGCCGCCCTGGCCGTGGTGGCGGACAAGGGCATGAAGGGGCTCACCCACCGGGCCGTGGACACTGCCGCAGGCCTATCGGAAGGCACTACATCCAACTACTACCGGAACCGCGCAGCCCTGGTTGACGCCGTCCTGGACCGGCTGCTGGAACTGGACGCCGCCCTCCTCCGGGAACAGGGTCCTGCCGGCCCGCCGAAGGACTTGGGTGAACTGGCAGGCCAACTCGCTTCCATGGTGGTGCTGCTTGCCGGCCGGCACGCCGGCCTGACCCGCGCCCGGCTGGCACTGTCCCTGGACAAGCCGGAGTCCGTGACGGCCGGCCACTTCCAGTTGGTGGGAGGCCTCGAACAGGCCCTTGCCGGACTGGGAGTGCCGGACGCGCGGGCCCGGGCACGGGACGTGGCCGACTACGGCGACGGCGTGCTGCTGCACCTGCTCACCGTGCGCCGGGATGAAGACCCCGACCCCAAGGCCATCGCGGCGGCTGTCCGGCGGCTGGCGACCCCCTGAACCAACCCGGCCAGCCGGCGTCGTACTTCTCCAGCCGCGTTAGGCCGAGGCGGGCCAGCCCGTGTACGCCTCTGCCAGGTAAGCCCGGCCGTGGCGGGAGGAGACCACGGAGTTCAGTTCACCGAGCTGGCGGGCGCGGGAGAAATCGTCCGCATCAGCCGGAGTGTGCAGCATCGTGGTCATCCAGTAGGAGAACTGCTGCGCCTTCCACACCCGGTCCAGGGCGCGGTCGCTGTAGGTCTCCAGGAGCCGGTCCGAGCCGGAGTTGTAATGGCTGTCCAGCCCCTCGAAGAGGACCTTGACGTCGTTGATGGCCAGGTTGAGGCCTTTGGCACCGGTGGGCGGCACGGTGTGTGCGGCGTCCCCCGCCAGGAACAGGTTGCCGTAGCGCATGGGGGTGTGTACGAAGCTGCGGAACGGCAGGACCATCTTCTCTAGGACCGGGCCTTCCTTGAGCTCGAAGCCGTTGCCGTTGACGCGGCTGCGGAATTCGGCCCAGATCCGGTCGTCATCCCATTCCGCCACGTTCTCCTTGGGATCGCACTGGAAGTACATCCGCTGCACAGTCTCCGTGCGCTGGCTGATCAGGGCGAAGCCGTTGGCCGAGTTGGCGTAGATCAGTTCGTCGGAACTGCGCGGCGCCTCGGCCAGGATGCCGAACCAGGCGAAGGGGTATTCGTGGAAGTACCACTTGCGGTGGGCCTCCGGAATCTGGAACCGGCAGTGGCTGCGCGAGCCGTCTGCACCCACCAGGAAGTCGGCCTGGATCTCGAACTCGGCGCCGTCGGCATCGGTGAACCAGACTTTCGGCTTGCCCTCCAGGTCGTGGACGGTGGTGTCAGTGACGCTGTAGCGGACGTCGCCGCCGTCGTCCTTCCTGCGCGCGGCGAGGTCCAGGAAGACGTCCGTCTGCGGGTACAGCCACACCGACTCGCCCACGAGGTCCTTGAAGTCGATGCGGTGGCTTTCGTTGTTGAAGCGCAGCTCGATGCCGTCGTGCCGGTCGCCGTCGCGCAGCACCCGGTCCGAGACGCCGCTGTCCACCAGCAGGTTGACGGTTCCGTGCTCCAGGATGCCGGCGCGCACGGTGTGGGAGATTTCCTCGTGGCTGCGGATCTCGATCACGGTGGATTCGATGCCTGCCTTGGCCAGCAGATGGGAGAGCATCAGCCCTGCCGGACCGCCTCCCATGATGGCTACTTGGGTGGTGATGACTTTTCGTGCCATGGCTTTGTCTCGCTTCGTTGCGGGGCCCGGGAAAGGGCCGGAATGGTTGCCTGGATTCAGTGTGCGGCAGGCACGGTGACCGGCGTTACAGCTATTCCGTTGAACGGATTGGCAGGGACATTCCGGGCCGGATCACGCCTCGGCCAGGCCGCGCGCAATGCCGCGGGCCGCCGTCTGCAGCGCGGGAACCAGCGCCTGAAGCCGCATCTCCCGGAGCGGAACCACGACGCCGAGGGATGCCACCGCGCGCTGGCGGCGGTTAAGGACGGGCACGGCTATGCCCCAGGTGTCCGGATCAACCACGCCTTTCAGCTGCGCGAAGCCCTGATGCGATGTATCCGCGAGCAGGGTCCTCACGTCATCGGCTGCCAGCTTTCCGTAGGGGTCGTGGAACTGGCTGAGGTACTCATGCTGCAGCGCCCTGTCCTGGTGGGCCATGAGCGCCAGCCCTGCGGACGAGATGTGGATGGGCATCCGGCCTGCCACCTGGGCGCGGTTGGCCACCGAGCCGCGCCGGGAGAGCCGTTCCACGAAGAGCGCCTCCCAGCCGTCCAGGACTGCCAGGTTCACGTTTTGGTTCAGGACCTGCTGGATATCCTCCATGAAGGGCATGGCCGCCTGCCGGAGCGCCAGCGCCGGGGAGGCGCGGTTCACCAGCTCCCAGAGCCGGAGTCCGGGCCGGACCATTCCCCCGGGGGCAGTCTCCAGCAGGCCATGCCCGGCAAGCTGGGCCACCAGCCTGTGCGTGGTGGTCAGTGGCAGGCCGGCACGCTCGGCAAGCTCCGACAACCGGAGGTCGGTGACGTCCTGGGGGAAGGCAGAGATCAGCCGCACAATCCGGTCCACCACCGAATCGCCGGAGCTTGAGTTCGCCACGGCCGCACACCCTTCCGTTGAATGGGAAGTCCAGCGTACCGCCCTGGACGAACGAAAAGGCTTGGCGAACGAAAGGCCGGGCGCACCCAGAGCGGCTGTCCCGGACGGCGGTCAGGCCGCCGTCGTACCCTGCTCCTGCCTTTGCCGGACCCGGCGCCACGCGCCCGGGGTTAGTACCACGGCAATGCCGACGGCGGCACCAATGACGGTCTCGATGATGCGGTCGCGCAGCAGGATGGACGCGGAAGCGGGGACCACCAGGAGCGTGGACACCAGCGCCAGGGGCGTCACGAACACCTGGGCCACCAGGTATTGGCGGATGATGAACATCTCCGCGCCGAACTGGCAGAGCGCCATCACCAGCACCGTCTGCCAGGGCTGCAGGCCCACGAGCAGGACCGCAGCCAGGACCAGCAGGCCCAGCACGGTACCGATGATCCTCTGGATGCCGCGGCGCACCCGGTGCCTGGTGGTGTGGCCCACCAGGGGAACTACGGCAGCCACCATGGCCCAATAGTTGTGGCCGAATCCAAGCCGCCCTCCCGCCCACGTGGCCAACGAACCGGCCAGGCCCGCCGCCACAAGGTAGCCGAACCCCTCAAGCCACGCCGTCCGCTTCTCCGCCGGGGTGCGCCGGATGCGCGGAGGCCTGGTCCAGGGCGTGCGGTGGCTGGGAAGGACCCGGGACGAGAAGCCGATGAGCAGGGAGAACACCGTGGTGAGGACCGCGACCAGCATGCCCTGCCGCAGCGGCGGCTGGTTGGGAATGGACGCGATGGCGGCAAAGGCGAAGATGTGGAAGAGCGACCCTGCCGGGCGCAGCCGCAGCCAGGAGATCGCCACCGAGCAGACGCCTGCCACCAGGGTGGTGGCCAGGACCAGCAGCCAGGTGTGCGCGGCGGCATCCAGGCCCCAGGCAGGACCCATCCGGGCGGCGAGCGCGGCGAGGAGGATTACCAGCAGCATCAGCAGCCCGGCCCGGAGCTGCAGCACAAAGCGGACGGCGTGCGGCTCCCCACGGCCGTAGATTCCGGTGAAGGCACCGAACGACGCGAAGATGGCCAGGTCCAGCCGGCCCAGCAGCACCAGGGTGATCAGGGGTACGAAGACGCCTACGGCGCACCTCAGCGCCGGGTGGTGGTCCTTGTTGCCGGGGGCGATGCTGAACATCTCAGCAAGCATCTTCACGGGGGCAGCGCCTTCCTTGGGGGTGGATTCCGGGGTGGCGGCCGCGCTGACGTTCCTGGTAAATCCTACGGCCAGGACCCCCGGGACCGCCCGGTACGTTCCCATGAACGGAATCGGGGGGCAATGCGGCGGAAACAACGCCCCGTGATGCTTGAGACATGAAGCGCCCTCCGCACAACACGCCCGCCGCCGACCTGAGCTGTGAAGTCTGCGGCCAAATGCCGGAACCGACCAAGGCGCGGCTGACCCTGGCGAACGTGGCCGCGATGCTGCCCATCGAGCTTCTGGTCCATGCACTCGTGGTGGAGACCCACCTCCCCTACGTGGCGAAGGTGCTGGTGCTGACCCTCACCGCCACGGTCCTGGTGATCTGGGTGGCCGAGCCGTCCGCTGCCCGGATCCTGCGCGGCTGGCTGCACGCGCCCGCGTTGCGGCACCGCAGGCAGCTGGCCTCAGCCCCGTCCCTGTGGCGGGCGCGGACGAGGCTCCAGGACCACCCCGGCTCGCTGCAGCGGATCACGCGGGCGCTGGCCCGGCTCGATACGAACATCCTCGGCATCCACGTGCACCCGGCGCCGGGAGGCGTGCTGGACGAGTTCGTACTCTCGGCTCCGGGCACCGTGGGTGAGCGTGAGCTACTGGCTGCGCTTTCCGACGGCGGCGGGAGCGGTTCGCACGTTTGGCCCACTACTGCGCTTGCCATGGCAGACGGACAGACCAGGGCACTGAGCCTTGCCTCGAGGATCGCTGCTGCCCCGGACGAACTGCCCCTGGCGGTGGCCGAGCTGCTGCACGCGACGATTGTGCCGCCGTCGGACGCCCTCGATGAAGCGCCCGACGACGGGACCCGCCTCAAGATCCCGACCGCATGGCATGGTCCCATCACCTTTTCGCGTGCGGGCGAGCCGTTCACTCCGGCCGAATCGGCCCGGGCACACCGGCTGGCGGAGCTTGCCGAGATCCTGTCCCACCGGCGCAAGGACTCCCTGGCCTAGGTCCGGGGGCAGTCACAATCCGCTTGCAGGCCATCTGGGCCCCTTCGGACCACTAAAACCCTTGACAGTGGCGGGAGTCACTTCTACCTTTGATTTTGGGATCCCAAATTGGGATCCCAACTGAGTACCCGCTCCACGCTCCGGATCGTCCAGCGGCTGCTCCCTCCGCAGGCAGTCCCAATCCTGCCCACGACGCACCACGCATCTTTTCGAACCCTCCCCATCCGTAAACTTCCCCGTGAAGGAGAAGCTGTGTCCATCCCAAACACTGAAACAACGGCCACGTCCGACGAGGCCGCACCCCAAACCGCCGAACAATCCGGAAAGGACGGAAAGCAACGGCGCACCTCCGTCCGCTGGAAAATGTTCCTGCTCCTGCTCGTTCTGGTTTCCGTCAACTACATCGACCGCGGCTCCATCTCTGTCGCGCTGCCCATCATCCAAAAGGAGTTCAATCTGGCCCCTGAGCTAGTGGGCTTACTGCTCTCCGCCTTCTTCTGGACCTACGCCCTGATGCAAATCCCTGTGGGCCTGCTGATCGACAAGTTCGGTCCCCGCAAGGTGATGACCGCCTCCTGCATCGGCTGGGGCGCGGCAACGGCCGCATCCGGCATGGCCGGCGGCTTCCTGAGCATGTTTATCGCCCGACTCGGCATCGGCGTGACCGAAGCCGGCGTCATGCCAGCCGGCGGCAAGCTCAACGCCATCTGGATGCACAAGTCGGAGCGCGGCCGCGGCGCCACCATTCTGGACGCCGGCGCCCCGCTGGGTGCAGGCCTTGGCGGCATCCTCATCGCCGGCCTCATCGCCGCAACGGGCAGCTGGCGCAGTTCGTTCGTCATCGCCGGCGCGGCAACGGTCCTGATGGGCCTGGCCGTCTGGTGGTACGTCCGCGACAACCCGCGGCAACATCGCGGTGTCAATGCCGCCGAAGCCGAGTACATTGAAGCGTCGCACGCAGCCGAGGACGCCGAAGCCGAACTCGACGGCAGCCAGGGCAAGCGCGCGCTGCTCCCCTACCTTAAGTTTCGTTCCTTCTGGGCGATGTGCTTCGGCTGGCTCGGCTTCAATGGAGTGTTCTATGGGCTGCTGACCTGGGGCCCGCTGTACCTCGCCCAGGCCAAGGGCTTCGATTTGAAGACCATCGGCTGGTCGACGTTCGTCATCTTCGGTGCCGGCTTCGTAGGCGAAATCCTGGGCGGAACCATTGCGGACAAGTGGCGCGCCTCCGGCGCCTCAGCCAACAAAGTGATGCGCACCCTCCTGGGCATCTCCAGTGTCGTGGTGATCGGCGGCCTGGTGGGCGTCACCGTGGTCCCGGACCCCACCACCGCAGTGGTCCTGCTCTCCCTCGTCATGTTCTTCCTGCGCTGGGTGGGCCTGTTCTGGAGCATCCCCTCCATCCTCGGCGGCCGCACCAACGCGGGCGTCCTGGGCGGCGCCATGAACTTCAGCGGCAACATCTCCGGGTTCGTCACTCCGATCGCCGTCGGCCTGATCGTCGGGGCCACTGGCTCCTACACCTGGGCGCTGCTGTACTTCGTCGGTTCCGCGGTGATCATGGGCGCCTCAGTCCTGACCCTGAACTACAACAAGCGGCTTCCTGTCTAAGCTGACCCTCGCAGGGAAACTTGCTACCAATGACGCCCCCGCAGCCGGGAGCCGTGCCACACAAGAATCCGAATGGAGCAGCATGCTGACCGCAGAAGAGACCCAGGACAAGGACCGCCCCCTCCGCGAGACTGTCCGGGACACCCTCCGCACCCGGATTTTCGAAGGGCACTACGCTCCCGGCACGCGGTTGGTGGAACGCGACCTGGCAGCCGAATTCTCCGTATCCCGGCTGCCGGTCCGCGAGGCGCTCCGCATGCTCCGCCAGGAAGGCCTCATCAGCGACCGCGGTGCGCGCGGGGCAGAAGTCAGCAGCCTCAGCCCCAAGGACGTGGAGGACCTCTTCGACGTCCGCCAGTCCCTGGAGGTGCTGGCCTGCAGGCTCGCCGCCAAGCGGGCCACCAAGGACGACCTCTCCTACCTCAAGCGGCTGCTGGACAACGCGGAGGCGTTCCTGGCCAAGGGGGCGGTGATGGAGGCACACCGTTCCAACAGCGAGTTCCATGACGCCATCACCGCCATCGCAGACAACAACTTCCTCAAGTCCGCCCTGGAACCCCTCCAGGGCCGCATGCACTGGCTGTTCCGGCACGTCAGCGACCTGCCCGAGCTCATCCGCGAACACCGCGAGCTCTACGCGGCCATCGCCAGCGGTGATCCGGACAAAGCAGCCGCCCAGTCCGCCTCCCACATTGGAAAGTACCGGGAGCAGTTCCCTGAGGACTTCCAGAAGACCGAACCAGAATTCCACCGGAAGAGAAAATGAAACTCCTGGTCATCAACCCCAACATCAGCGCCGATGTCACAGCGCTGATCGAATCCGAGGCGCTCCGATCCGCCTCCCCCGGCACTGAACTGCTGGTCCGGACGGCCGGCCACGGCGTCGAATACATCGAGACCCGCTTCGAATCCCTCATCGCCGCCGGTGCGGTGGCCGAAATCATCGCCGAACACACCCGCCCCGGAGCAGACCCGGTGGATGCGGTGGTGGTGGCAGCCTTCGGCGATCCGGGCATGCCTGCCCTCAAGGAACTCGCGGACGTCCCCGTCATCGGCATCACCGAGGCGGCACTGTGCGCAGCCGCCCTGCAGGGCCACCGTTTTTCCATCATCGCCATCTCGGACCGGATCAAGCCCTGGTACCGCGAGTGCGTGGAGCGGTTCGGCCTGTCCGGCCGGCTGGCTTCCATCCGCTCCATCAACGACTCCCTCACCAGCATCGCTTCCGTCCAGCAGGACTTCCGGGAAACCCTGCTGGCGCTCAGCCGGCAGGCCGTCGCCGAGGACGGCGCCGACGTCGTCATCCTTGCCGGCGCCCCGCTCGCCGGGCTGGCCCGCGAACTCAAGGGACAAATTCCCGTCCCGGTGGTTGACGGCATCTCCGCCGGCATCCGCATGGCGGAGGCGGTGGCCGCACTGCAGTCCGGAACCCACCGCGCCGGCGCCTTCGCCCCGCCCCCGGCCAAGGACCGCAAGGGCCTGTCAGGCAACCTGGACGCGGCCCTCGCCGCCCGCCAGGAACGCGCCGGCACACCCCAGCCCACCGCCTAAGCCAAAGCCAAAGCCAAAGCCAAAGCCCACCAATTGTAGGAGGACACCGATGTCCCAGCCAGAACTTGTCATCGCCAACGCCACCATGGTCAACAGCACGGGCCGGCGCGAAGCCCACATCGTGGTTTCCGGAGGCCGGATCGCAGCCCTTGTGGACGCCGCCCAACCCGCCCCGGCGGCGGACCGCACCATCGACGCCACGGGCAAGCTCGTGATACCCGGCGGCGTGGACGGACACTGCCACGTGGCGCAGGTGACCGGCCGCTTCCGCACCCTCGACGACTACCGCACCACCTCCACCGCAGCGCTGTGGGGCGGAACCACCACCATCATCGACTTCGGCATCCCCCGCGATGCCCAGGAAACACCGCTCGCCGCCGTCCTGCACAAGAAGGAACTCGCCACCCAGTCACGCTGCGACGTGGCCCTGCACGGCGCCGTGGTCAGCTGGGACGAAACCGTGCCGTGGCAACTGGAGCAGCTGGCCGCCGAGGGCGTCCGGTCGGTAAAGATGTACACCACCAACCGCGGCACCACCATGGCCGACGGCGGCACCATCCTGAAGGTGATGCGCGAAATGGTGCGGCTGGACGGACTGGCCTACATCCATGCCGAGCACGATCCGATCATTGCCGACTGCACCGAACAGCACGCCCAGGACGGCCTGATCGGGATCGAACACCTGCACCGGACCCGGCCCGAACTGGCCGAGGAGATCTCGGTCAAAGAAACCCTGGCCATGGCTGAATACACGGGGGCACCGGTCTACTTCGTCCACCAGTCCACGCCCGGAGCGGTGGACCTGGTATCCCAGGCACGGGAACGCGGGCTCGAGGCGTACTCCGAGACCTGCCCGCACTACGTCACGCTGGACGACACCGTCTACGCCTCCACCTTCCCCGAGTGGTTCGCCTGCTGCCCGCCCATGCGCAACGCGGAAACCGTGGCCGCCCTCAGGGAGCGGCTGGTGTCCGACGCCATCCACACCATGTCCTCGGACCACTCCTGCTACGACCTGTCCCAGAAGCTCGAGCGCACAGATGACGTGCGCGCCATGCCGCACGGACTGCCCGGAGTGGAGACCCGCATGCCCGTCACGTTCACCGCGATGACATCCGCCGGCGCAACCGTGGAACAGTTCGTCAGCGCCTTCGCTGCGGAGCCCGCCCGGATCAATGCCGTCCCCGGCAAAGGCCGCATCGCCGAGGGCTTCGACGCCGACCTGGTCATCTTCGATCCCGCCGAGGAACGCACGGTCAACGGCGCTGCCCTGCACATGGGGACCGACTTCTCACCCTTCGACGGGCAGGCACTCACGGGCTGGCCCGCCGTCGTGGTTTCCAACGGCCGCGTGGTCCTGGACGCAGACGGCTTCCACGACCCCGGCGCCGCCGGCCGTTTCATCAACCGCAACGGCTTCCGGGAGCACCAGTCCGCCGCTGCCGACGCCTCCCACCTGCCTGCCGCCGTCCTCTAGGAGCCCCCATGCCCGCAACCACACGCCCCCGCAGGATTGGCATGATCGTGCCGTCCTCCAACACCTGCCTGGAGCCCCAGACCTACCGCATCCTGGGCGATCGCACGGACGTCACAGTGCACTTCACCCGGATCCCGGTCACCCGCATCGCCCTGGACGACTCCTCCAACCGCCAATTCGACCCCGCCGTCATGGCGGACGCAGCCAAGCTGCTGGCGACGGCGGATGTGGACGTGATCGCCTGGAACGGCACCTCGGGTTCATGGCTGGGGTCAGCGCACGACCAGGAACTGGCCGGCGGGATCACGGCCGCCACCGGGATCCCGGCCACCACCTCCACGCTGGCCTACCTTGCGGCCTTCCGGGCCTTCGGCACCGAGCGGATCGGCCTCTTCACGCCCTACACCGGGGACGTGAACCACCAGGTCATCGCGTCCTACGAGCGTGAAGGCATCAAGACCGTGGACCACCGGGCGCTGGGCCTGAGCGACAACGAGTCCTTTGCCCGGGTCACCGACGACGAGATGCGCCCCGGATCCCTGGAACTCGCCGCCGCGGCTCCCGACGCGCTGGTGTACCTGTGCACCAACCTATACGGAGCCAACATAACGGCCGAGATCGAGCAGGCCACCGGGGTGCCGGTGCTGGATTCAGTGGCAGTCACGCTCTGGCACGCCCTGAAACTGGCCGGCGCGCCGCTGCTGGACGCGCGCTGGGGCAGGCTGCTGGGGTAGCGAACGTACCGCACGGCCCTACATCCGCAGGGTCAGGGCACCGGGCTCCATGGTCATGAGGACGTGCTTGCCCTCGCCCTCGTGGTCGCCGTCCAGCTGGTAGTCGTCCTTGTGCTCCAGCGTGATCTCAACGGTCTTGCCCTGGAAGTACTCCACGGCGGTGTCCCTGTTTTTGCCTTTGCCGATGATGCCCGCCAGCACGGACAGCCAACCCAGCTTGCCGTGGTGGGGCGCCAGGACGGCGATATCCAGCAGGCCGTCGTCCATCTTGGCGTCAGGGAAGATCTCCAGGCCGCCCTGGACCTTGCCGCAGTTGCCCACCATGACGCTCCGGACGCCGCGGTGCACCACGGACTTGCCGTCGATCACCACGGTTGCCTTGACGGGTTTGCCGGGCAGGTTCCGGATCCCGGCGTCCACGTAGGCAAGCCAGCCCACCTTGTCCTTCAGGTCCTCGTTGGTGTCCGCCATGATGGTGGCGTCATAACCCATGCCGGCCATGACCAGGAACAGCTGTTCCTTGTCCGGGTCGCTGCGGCGGGCGCGGACCACGTCGATCTTCCGTTCGGTCCCGATCAGGGCGCCAGCCATGGCACCGTCGTAATCGGTGACGTCCATGCCCAGGTTGCGCGCCAGCAGGTTCCCGGTTCCCAGGGGCAGCAGGCCCATGGGGGTGTCGCCGCCGGACAGGACCTCGGCAACGCAGCGGACGGTACCGTCGCCGCCGGCCGCGATGACGATGTCCGCGCCCTGCGCCAGCGCTTCCTTCGCCTGGCCGACGCCCGGGTCCTCCTTGGTGGTTTCCAGCCAGATGGCTTCGCCCCAGCCGTTTTCCACGCAGTGCTTGGCCACCAGGCCGCGCACGTCGATGTCCACCGGCTTGGCGGGATTGACGATGATGGCGGCCCGTTTGGGCGAAGTTGAGCTGGTCTCAGTCATGGCGTCCTCTAGTGGCGGATGGAAAGCAGGCTTCTGAAAGAAGGGTAACCCGCCGCGGGGGTGGTCAGACGCAGTGTGGCGGGCTACAGCGCCTTGACCGCGCCCAGCACCTGGGCCAGGGAGTCCTTGGCGTCACCAAACAGCAGTGAGGTCTGGGGCTCGTACAGCAGGTCGTTTTCGATGCCGGCGAAGCCCGGGCGCATCGAGCGCTTCAGGAAGACCACCTGCCGCGCCTCGGCCACTTCCAGGATGGGCATCCCGTAAATCGGGGACCCGGAGGACGTCTTGGCGGCCGGGTTCACCACGTCGTTGGCGCCCACCACCAGGGCCACGTCCGTGGTCTTGAACTCCGGGTTGATCTCGCCCATCTCCTTGAGCGACTCGTAGGGCACGTTGGCTTCCGCCAGGAGCACGTTCATGTGCCCGGGCATCCGGCCGGCCACGGGATGGATGGCGAAGTCCACCTCGATGCCCCTGGCCTCCAGTGCCAGGGCCAGTTCGGCGGCAGTGTGCTGGCCCTGAGCCACCGCCAGACCGTACCCGGGGACGATGATCACCCGCTGGGCGTACCCCAGCAGAACCGCCACGTCCTCCGCTGAGGACGAGCGGACGGGACGCTCGCTCACGGCCGTGGACCCCGCCGTCGAACCTCCGCGGAAGGCACCGAACAGGATACCCGCCACGCTCCGGCCCATGGCCGCCGCCATGGCCCGGGTGAGGATGGTGCCCGAAGCTCCCACCAGGGTGCCTGCCACCACGAGCAGGACGTTGCCCAGCACCAGGCCGGACGCCGCGACGGCCAGGCCGGTGAAGGCGTTCAGCAGCGAAATGACGATAGGCACGTCGGCGCCACCCACCGGCAGCACCAGCAGGACACCGGCGGCCAGGCCCAGGACCAGCAACAGCACCGCAAGGGGCAGCGAACTGGTGATGACCACGGCCACGGCCGCAGCCACGGCGGCGAGCAGGACCACCGCCATCACCACCGGGAGGCCGGGGAACACAACGGGCCGGGTGGTCATCAGCTCCTGCAGCTTGGCGAACGTGACGCCGGAACCGGCGAAGGAAACGGCCCCCACCAGGAGCGTGAAGACGATCGCCACCCGGACCCAGGGATTGCCGGCGTGGCCCAATTCCAGGAGCGCCACCAACGCTGCCGCGCCGCCGCCAACGCCGTTGAACAGCGCCACCAGCTGCGGCATCTGCGTCATTTTCACTCGGCGCGCCACCGGGGCCGCCACCGCCGAACCAATGGCGATGGCGGCCAGGATCCAGGGGATGTTCTCCAGCCGGGCGGACAGGAAGACGGTGACGACGGCGATCAGCGCCCCGAGTGCCCCCACCAGGTTTCCGCGGCGGGCCGTGCGCGGGGAACTGAGTCCGCGCAGGGCCAGGATGAAGCAGACCGCCGCCGCGAGGTAGAGCAGGGAGGTCCAGACGGGGTCGAGGAGGCTCATTTGCTGCCTGCCTCGGGGTGGGCGCCAGCCTTAACAGGGTCCTTTTTCGCGTGGAACATGTGCAGCATCCGGTCCGTCACCACGAAACCGCCCACCAGGTTGGCGGTGGCAAGGACGACGGCGAGCAGCGCCACCGCGAGCACCCATGGGTCAGCTGCCTGGCCGGCGACAATAATGGCCCCCACCAGGATGATCCCGTGGATGGCGTTGGCGCCGGACATCAGGGGCGTGTGCAGGGTGCTGGAGACCTTGGAAACCACCTCGAAACCGACGAACACCGCCAGCACGGTGATGGTCAACAGCGCGGTTCCATCCATCAGAGCACTCCTTCCGGGCCGGCCGCAGCCGTGGCCGTCCGTGCCGCGAGCAGGTCCGCGGTGGGCTGGTGCCGCACCTCCCCGGCGTGGGTGAGGCAGGCGCCGGCCACTACTTCGTCGTCGAAATCCAGGGTGAGGGTCCCGTCGCGGACCAGCAGGGCCAGCAGGTTGGCCACATTCTTGGCGTAGAGGCGTGAGGCGTCCGATGCCATCGCGGAGGCGGGGTCCTTCAGTCCCACCAGGGTGATGCGGCCCGTTCCGTCCGCGGTGGGGATGGGGATGTCCTGGCCCGGCACGGAGCCCTCCACGTTGCCGCCGGACTCGGCGGCGAGGTCGACGACGACCGATCCCGGGCGCATGCCCTGCACCATCTCCCGTGTCACCAGGAGGGGCGCCGGCCGCCCGGGGACGGCCGCCGTCGTGATCAGGACGTCCGATTGCGCCACGTGGGGTGCCAGCAGCTGCCGCTGCCGGGTGCCGGCGTCGGAACTCAGCTGGCGGGCGTAGCCGCCGGCTGCTTCCGCCGTCTCAAGGTCCAGCCGGATGAACGTTCCGCCCATCGAGGCGACTTCGTCGGCTGAGGCGGGGCGGATATCGTTGGCGAAGACCCGCGCCCCCAGCCGTTTGGCGGTGCCAATGGCCTGCAGCCCTGCCACGCCCGCACCGAGCACCAGGACGCGGGCCGGCGGGACGGTTCCCGCAGCGGTCATGTACAGCGGGAAGAACCGGGGCAGCCTGATGGCGGCTTCCAGGACGCAGCGGTACCCGGCCACCAGGGCCTGGGAGGTCAGGGCGTCCATGGACTGGGCACGGGAAATCCGGGGCACCAGCTCCAGCGCGAAGGAGGTCACTCCGTTGTCCGCGAGCGCCTGCACCGCGGGCAGTTCGGACGACGGCGACGCGAGCCCCACCGTCACGGTTCCCCTTTGCAGGGACGCGGCAGTGTGCGGGTCAAGGGGCCGGACGTGGGCCAGGACGTCCAGGGCTGAGGTGTCCAGTTCAGGGACGATGGTGGCGCCGGCCTGCTGGTAGGCGGCATCAGCGTGCCCGGCGCCGTCCCCCGCCCCGGTTTCCACCAGGACGTCCAGCCCCATTGCCGCGAGCTGCCTGACGGTATCCGGTGTGGCGGCGACGCGCCGCTCACCCTCCCTGCGTTCCCGCGGAATCCCCAGTTTCACCCGCCGACTCCTCTTCCTGACGAGCTGTGCAGCGGCTCTGCTGCACGCAGTTGGCTTGAGTCTAGAGCGCGGCGGCGCGCGGCGGGAGTAGGCGGCGGGGAGGTTGTGGGTAACGATTCACCTGTCAGCCCGCGTCCTTCGGGCTGCGGGGCCCCTTCACGGGCGGGGTAGGGCTACTAGTTGCTGGCGCGGGCGGCGGGGCCGCCGTAATCGAGTGCAATGCGCCGTGCGGCCTCCGTCAACTGCGGAAGGACCGTTGCCTCGATATCCCTGGCCGCCGCACGGTGGGTCTGCAGGGACACATTGGTGGCGGCAACCACCTCGTTTCCACGGCACACGGGGACGGCCACACCGCGCAGGCCCTCCTCGAGTTCCTGGGAGACCATTGACCAGCCCCTGGTCCTCGCCGCTTCCACCTCTGCCCGCAGGTCCTCCACGCTGCCGATCGAGCGGTCGGTGAAACGGCGCAGCTGGACCGACCGGAGGTACTCCTCCAGCTGCGGGGCCGGCAGCCCGGCAAGCAGGACGCGGCCCATCGAGGTGGCCCACGCCGGGAAGCGGGTCCCGACGGTAATGGAAACGCTCAACAGGCCGGGAGACGGCACGCAGGCCACGTAGACCACATCCCCGCCGTCGAGGATGCACAGGGCAGTTGTTTCATTCAGCTCCGCCGCCAGATCCCTGAGATGGGGCTCCGCCACCTTGGGCAAGGTCAGGCCCGCAAGGTAGGAACGGCCCACATCCAGCGACCGGGCGGTGAGTTCGAAGGCCGGCCCCTCGGCGCGGATGTATCCAAGGTCCGCCAGGGTCAGCAGGAAGCGGCGGGCGGACGCGCGGGTCATGTCCGTCCGGGCAGCAACCTGCGAGACGGTAAGCCGCGGCTGCTCCGGGGTGAAAGCGAGCAGGACGTCGAATGCCTTCTCAACCGACTTCACAAAGTAGGCAGCCTGCTCCTCCATTGACGTTGCTGTTCCTCTCTGAACGATTGGCTACCTGCACCGGCCTGCCGGTCTTCGGCGCCTGTTCGATCTTATCGTTCGGCCGCTTCCCCTTCAGTGCCTTTCCCGGAGGATTCCAAGGGACCGCTGGAGCAGTTCGCTGGCCCGCCCGTCAAGGCCAAGGAGGGGCACCATGGCTAGGGCCTGCTCACGGAGATGGTCCCACCCGTCGATGCACCGGACGCCCAACTCCCTGGCGCGCTCCACACTGGCGGTGACATGGCGTGCGTACACGTAGTCATAGAGGACCGCACCAGGGGCCAGCGGCGCGCCGCCCCAGACCGGCATGTCGGAGGCGCTTTTTCCGACCGGAGTCGCATTGACAATCAGGGATGCCTTGGGAGCCAGGTCCTGCGCCTCGTGCCAGGTGACGGCCTGTGCCTCGATCCCGAAGCCCCGGGCCAGGTCCAGCAACTCCTTTGACGCGTGGGGATCGCGGTCCGCAATGGACACTCTTCCCACGCCGCCCCGGAGCGCGACCAGTGCTGCCCTGGCGGCTCCCCCGGCACCCAGCAACAGCGCGTGCTGCTGGTACCCGCCCCCGAGCAGGACTTTCACAGCCGTAACGTCCGTGTTGTGGCCCGCCAGCCTTCGGCCCTGCCGTACCAATAGGTTGCAGGCGCCGCTGAGCTGGACGGGCGCGGTGGCTTCATCAGCAGTTTCCGCCGCCCAGTGCTTGTGCGGCATTGTCACGTTCGCCGTCACGATGTCGGGGTTCAGGAGCCTGCGGCGGACCGCTTCCAGGTCTCCGTCACCAGCCACGTCCCAGGACTCGTAGGTCCAGCCGTTGCCAAGCTCCCGCAGAACAGGATTCCACAGGCCGGGAGACATGGCCTGTGATGCGGCCGAGCCGATGAGGACCAGACGGGATGCTTGCTGGTTGCCTTCGGTCATGATGCACCTTTCTCAATGACGTTGTGATTGGCGTCACCGGCTAGTATCCTCTTTCTAGGCGCATTTCGCACACATGTTCGCATTGCGTACAAATAGACGACAAGATCCCCGCCTTCAGCGTGGAAGGAACCAGAAATGACCGACATCGCAGCAGGAGCCCAGGCCCAGTCAACGCCTGAAGCACAGCGCCAGCTCAAGCGTGCCAAGAAGGCCGCACTGGCCGCCTTCCTCGGCGGCGCGCTGGAATACTACGACTTCTTCATTTATGCCACCGCAGCGTCGCTGGTGTTCTCGAAGATCTTCTTCCCCGCCGGCGACCCTACAGTGGCGCTCATCGCCTCCTTCGCCACGTTCGGAGTGGCCTACGTCGCGCGGCCCTTCGGCGCCGTGGTGTTCGGACACCTCGGCGACAAGATTGGCCGGAAGAACACCCTGGTACTCACCCTGGTGCTCATGGGCAGTGCCACGTTCCTGATCGGCGCGCTGCCCGACTTCAGCCTTGCCGGCTACTGGGCGCCGGCGCTGCTGGTGCTGCTGCGCCTGATGCAGGGCCTGTCCGCCGGGGCCGAAACCGCCGGGGCCTCGGCGCTGTCTACCGAGGAAGCCCCGGAGGGCCGCCGCGGCTTCTTCGCCAGTTTCGCCATGAGCGGCATCTCCGCCGGCATCGTCCTGGCGTCCCTCGCCTTCCTGCCCGTGGCCGCCATGAGCGAGGCGGACCGCCTCGCCTGGGGCTGGCGGATCCCGTTCTGGCTCTCCCTCGTCGTGCTCATCGTCGCGTACCTGGTGCGCCGCTCGCTGGACGAGCCGGAGGTCTTCGAGGAAAAGCATGACCATGGTGAACTGGTGAAGCTCCCCTTCGCCAAGATGTTCCAGACGCACCCGGCGCAGTTCTTCCAGGTGGCGCTGATGTCCTTCGAGACCGTCACCAACACCTTCATGCAGTCCTTTGGCCTTGCCTATGCGGTCTCGGTGGGTGTCCCCGCCTCGACGATGCTCTGGGTGAGCATCGTGGGTAACGTCCTGGCCATCGTCACGCAGCCCTTGACGGCCCGCCTCTCCGACACCTTCGGCCGCCGTCCGGTCTTCATCATCGGTGTCCTCGGTTCCGGCATCATGATCTTCGTGTACTTCTCGGTGATTGCCACCGCCAACGTCCCCATGATCTTCCTGACCAGCACCTTGATCACGGCGGGAACCTACGCCATGTCGAATGCGATCTACCCGGCCTGGTTCGCCGAACTGTTCAACGTCAAGGTCCGCTACTCGGGTATGGCGATCGGGCTCCAGATCGGCATCCTGTGCGCCGGCTTCACCCCGCTCCTGGGCACCGCGCTGGTGGGTGCGGACAAGGCCAACTGGGGACCCGCAGCCTGGATCGTGGCAGGTTCCTCGATCCTCGCGGTGGCAGGCGCGTGGTGGGCGCGCGAAACCGCCAAAACCCCGCTCCGGCAGCTTGGCAACCCGGTGAAGTAGGACTGGGCGGCCACACACCCAAGCCAGGAGGACGACGGCGGGAAGCACCCGCCGTCGTCCTCCCCGCCTTTGCACCCCGCGCGTTTGGCCAGCTCAAGGCGCTGTTGTGTGAGAATGAGCGGGATTCACAGACAACAAAATATTGGGGGACCCATGTCAGAGCGCGCAGAATTCGAGGCAACACCATCCGGGCCGGAGGGCAGTCACGGAACTCCGGTTCCGCAGTACGGCCAGCGGTCTTCGGAACCACAGGTGCCGCCCGCAGGCCAGTTCCAGCTCCCGGTGCCCGAGCCGACAGCCCCGCGGGAGGATGTGGTGCGCGGTGCCGTCTACGCTCTGGCGGCGGTTCCAGTAGGCATCGCAGCCTGGCTGGTGCTGTGGAACATGGGCTGGATGGCCTCCATCGTTGCCTTTATCGCCGCAGCGCTGGCAGCGCGCCTGTACGTCATGGGAACCGGCGGCATCATCAGCCGGCGGGGCGCATGGGTGGTTGTGGCAATAACGGCGGTGACGGTGCTGCTGTCTTTCTGGGGCGGCATGCTGGTGGACGCCGCGAAGTACCTTGGCGGGGGCTCTCCCCTGCTGATGCTGGCAGATGCCCAGACCTGGGACCTGCTCCTCTTCAACCTCTCGACGAACCGGGAACTGATCGACGGGTACGGCGGGGACTTCCTCGTTGCTCTGCTGTTCAGTGGCCTGGGCTGCTTCTTCACACTCCGCCGGCTGTTCGCCCAAACCAAGATCAGCTAGCGAGAAGCAACTTGCGCAGACCACGGTCAGCTAAGCGCGACTAAACAGTCACCCTGACCGGGCCCGTCTTAGCCGCCTGCCAAGCGGCAGGAATCCCCGCAGTGAAGTATGGGTTGGCTGCGCAGCGGCAGTCCCTGCGCACTGAGAACCGGGTTCGCTGCGCAGGAACAGTCACTGCACTCAGGGAAAGAAGCTGACCACGGAGCCGGTCAAGCGGCTACCCGCGGGCAGTGAGGTCCGCGGAAATGAGTTTTGCCGTGGCCACGATCTCCTGCGCCACTGACGCCAGGTAGGCCTGTGGGTCCGGTTTGGCCTCCACGGACTGGGCCTGCAGGGACACGTTCACGGCCGCCACCACCTTGGCCCCGTCGTACACGGGCGCGGCGACGGACATGAGGCCCAGCTCCAGCTCCTGGTCCAGCAGGCACCAGCCCTGCGCCCGGACGGTGTCCAGCACCTTCAGCAGCTCCGGTACGGTGCCCAGGGCGCGGGGGGTGAGTGGTTTGATGTCCGCCGCTGCCAGGTAGGCCTTGAGGTCCGCGGGCGGAAGGTGCGCAAGCAGGACCCTGCCCATTGAGGTGGCGTAGGCCGGGAAGCGGGTTCCCACGGTGATGCCGATGGTCATGATGCGGCGGGTGGTGACCCGCGCGATGTAGGCGATGTCGGTGCCGTCCAGCACGGCGGCGGACGTGGACTCACCCAGTTTCAGGGACAGTTCCTCAAGGTGCGGCTGCGCCAGCTGCGGCAGGGACAGCCCCGAAAGGTAGGCATACCCCAGCTGGAGCACCTTGGCCGTCAGGGCGAAGGTTTTTCCGTCAGTGCGCACGTAGCCCAGTTCCACCAGGGTGTGCAGGAAGCGGCGGGCCGTGGCTCGGGTGAGCCCGGTCCGGACGGCAACCTCGGACAGCGTCATGACCGGGCGCTCGGCGTCGAAGGCGCGGATCACGGCCAAACCCCGGGCCAGCGACTGGACGTACTGGTCGCTGGCTTGCGGGGCGGCTTGGGTATCTGTGCCTGCGTCAATCATGGTTACCAATCCTAGGTGCGGTACCGGGCGCAGGCTCATCCGGCGGCGGGTGTGGCCTTCAGCGGGACCTGTACCAGTTCCTGGAGTTCCTCCAGGGTGCAGCCGAAGGTTTCACGGACGGTGACGCCGTCCGGACCGATGAGGAAGACGGCCTTGTCCGTGTACACCCGGGTGACGCAGCCGACGCCGGTGATCGGGTAGCTGCAGGCCTCCACGATTTTCGAGGCGCCTTCGCGGGTCAGAAGCGTCATCATGACGAAGACGTCCTTGGCACCCGTGGCCAGGTCCATGGCACCGCCGACGGCGGGAATCGCCCCGGGTGCCCCGGTGTGCCAGTTTGCCAGGTCACCGGTGGCCGAGACCTGGAAGGCGCCCAGGACGCAGATGTCCAAGTGCCCGCCGCGCATGATCGCGAACGAGTCGGCGTGGTGGAAGTAGGACGCACCCGGGAGCTCGGTGACGGGGATCTTGCCGGCGTTGATGAGGTCGCCGTCGATCTGGTCGCCCTTGGCTTCCGGGCCCATGCCGAGCATCCCGTTCTCCGTGTGGAGGGTGATGTTCTGTTCCTCGGTGAGGTAGTTGGACACCAGGGTGGGCTGGCCGATGCCCAGGTTCACGAAGGACCCGGGTGCGATGTCCCTGGCCACCAGCCGGGCCAGGTCGTCGCGGCCCAGCGGCGTCTCAGAGGTCTGGAGGGACTTTTCGTTGGACTGCACGCTCATGTCAGGCCGCCTTTTCTGCTGTGCTGCCGCTGCCGGCTACTTTAACGATGCTGTTGACGTAGATTCCCGGGGTGACCACGTTCTCCGGGTCCAGCCCGCCGGTCGGCACGATTTCGGACACCTGCACGATGGTGTGCTTCGCGGCCGCTGCCATGATGGGACCGAAGTTCCGGGCGGTCTTGCGGTAGACCAGGTTGCCCTTGCCGTCGGCTTTGAGGGCCTTGACCAGTGCGACGTCGGCGTGGATGGGGGTTTCGAAGACCTGCCACTTGCCGTCCAGGAACCGGGTTTCCTTGCCCTCGGCGAGCATGGTGCCGTAGCCGGTGGGAGTGAAGAACCCGCCGATGCCGGCCCCCGCGGCGCGGATCCGCTCGGCCAGGTTGCCCTGCGGGACGAGTTCGAGTTCGATTTCGCCGGCCTTGTACTTGGCGTCGAAGTGCCAGGAATCGGACTGCCGCGGGAAGGAGCAGATCATCTTCTTCACCCGGCCCTCCTTGATCAGCAGCGCCAGGCCCTGGTCGCCCTGTCCTGCGTTGTTGTTCACCACGGTCAGGTCCGTGGCCCCGCATTCCAGCAGCGCGTCGATCAGTTCGAACGGCTGCCCGGCGTTGCCGAACCCGCCGATCATCACGGTGGAGCCGTCCTTGATGCCGGCGACGGCGTCCTGGACCGAATCTACGAAGTTCAGCATTACTGGTCCTTTCCAGCGGTGACGTTTTCAAGTACGACGGCCAGGCCCTGGCCCACTCCGATGCAGATGGCAGCAACGCCCCAGCGCTCACACGAGGCCTGCAGGGACCTGGCCAAGGTGCCCAGGATCCTGGTCCCGGAAGCACCCAGCGGGTGTCCCATGGCGATGGCGCCGCCGTGCCGGTTCACGATCGAGTGGTCGATGCCCCAGGCGTTGATGCAGGCCAGGGACTGCGCTGCGAAGGCTTCGTTAAGTTCGACGGCGCCCACCTGGTCCCAGCCGATGCCCGCCTTGGCGAGGGCTTTGTTCGCCGCCTCCACGGGGGCGTAGCCGAAGTACTGCGGATCGTTGGCGTGCGCGCCACGCCCGGCAATGCGGGCCAGGGGGTCGAGCCCCAGCAGCCCGGCGGCGGTCTCGCTGCCGATCCAGGCTGCGGAGGCGCCGTCGGACAGCGGGGACGCGTTGCCCGCGGTGACCGTGCCGTTCTCTGTCCGGAACACGGTCTTGAGGCCGGCGAGCTTCTCGGCCGAGGAGCCGGGGCGCACGCTCTCGTCACGGACCAGGTCGGTGCCGGGCACGGGGGCCACGAGGTTGTCGTAGAAGCCTTCATCCCAGGCGGCGGCGGACAGGTTGTGCGAGGCGGCGGCGAATTCGTCCTGTGCCTCGCGGGTCACGCCATACTTTTCGCGGAGCCGCTCGGTGGCTTCGCCCAGGGAGATGGTCCACTCCTTGGGCATGGCCTTGTTCACCAGGCGCCAGCCCAGGGTGGTGGAGGCCAGGGTCATGTCCCCGGCCGGGTAGGGCTTCTCCGTCTTGGGCAGCACCCAGGGGGCACGGGACATCGATTCGGCGCCACCCACGAGCATCAGGTCAGCATCACCGGCGTTGATCTGGCGGGAAGCGATGATGGCGGCATCCAGGGAGGACCCGCACAGCCGGTTCACCGTGGTGCCCGGGATCGAGACCGGGAGCCCGGCCAGCAGCGTGCCCATCCGGGCGATGTTGCGGTTCTCCTCACCGGCACCGTTCGCGTTACCAAACACCACCTCGTCGATCCGTTCGACGTCGAGCCCCGGTGCGCGCCGCACGGACTCCTTGATCACGTGCGCAGCGAGGTCGTCCGGACGGACGGCGGCAAGGCCGGAGCCGAACTTGCCGAACGGGGTGCGCACGGCGTCGTACACAAAAGCCTGGTTCATGGTTCCTCTTGGTTCTCTGGGGACCCAACTGACTGGCAATTGATGTCGTTTCGGAGGCTCAAAACGACAACAACTGCGAGCTAGTTGGGAGGGGTGGAGTTGGTGTTGGTGCCCGCCGGGTCTTCGTGGGTGGTATCCATTTCCCGAAAGACCTGCTGGGCGGTCTTGAAGGCGGTGTTGGCGGAGGGGACTCCGCAGTAGATGGCGGTCTGCAGCAGGATTTCCTTGATCTCGTCCCTGCTGAGGCCGTTCCGGAGGGCGGCGCGGATGTGCATGGCCAACTCCTCCCAGTGCCCATGCGCCACCATGGCGGTAATGGTGACCGCGGAGCGCATCTGGCGGGTCAGGCCGGGCCGGGTCCAGATTCCGCCCCAGGCGATGCGGGTGATCATGTCCTGGAAGTCGTCGGTGAAGTCATCCTTGTTGGCGTTGGCCCGGTCCACGTGCGCGTCGCCCAGCACTTCGCGCCGGACCACCATGCCGCCGTCGTAAATCTCCTGGCTGGTGGCGCCGGGCTGGACCACGCCGTGGCGTTCTGCGCTGCTCATTTGGCGGCCTGCCGTGATTCGGCCCAGGTGGCCAGGCTGCGCATCAGGTCCGCAACGTGTGCCGGTGCTTCCGCGGGTGCCAGGTGCGAAATGCCCTCGATCGTGACGGCCGTCGCGGTGCCGCCGCCAGCCGTGATGCCGCCCGCGACCTCCTCGGCCATCTCCGGCGTGGCTACGCCATCCAGGGCCCCGGCGATGACCTGGGTGGGGACTGTGATGTTGCCCAGCTCCTGCCGGACATCGAAGGCGGCCAGCGCTTCGCAGCAGAAGGCGTAGCTGAAGCGGTCGGCATCGCGCAGCGAGTGCAGGAGCCTGCTGCTGAACTCGGGTTCCCTGTCCATGAAGCCGGGTGCGAACCAGCGCTGCGCGGACCCCTGGATCATGACCGGCGTGCCCTGCGTGCGGACGGTTTCAGCGCGCTCCAGCCATCCTTCGGGGGTCCCGATCTTGGCGCCGCTGTTCTGCACGGAGAGGCTCTTCAGCCGTTCCCCGTGCTTGATGCCCAGCTGCAGGCCCACGGCGCCGCCCAGGGAGACTCCTGCGTAGTGGAAAACCTCGCCGGGGGCAATGGAATCCACCAGGTCCACCACGGCGTCGGTGAGCACGGGGACGTCGAACGTTTCGGTGGCGGCGGGCGAGACGCCGTGGCCGGGAAGATCCCAGGCCACCACGTCGTAATCGTTGCCGAGCAGGGTGGCGACGCGGTTCCACAGGATGGATGAGGTTCCCAGAGAGGGACCGACAACCATCAGGGGGTGGTCGCCCAGGGGACGTTGGGGGGACAGCAGCGCTGCCTTCAAAGCCGGCTTAGCCACGGGAAGCTCCATTCGCGTCGGTGGTAGGGGAAGTGAATTCGGGAAAAGCGGCCAGGACGCGGCGGGCGATCTCCGCCGCCTGGCCCAGGTAGCTGGCGGGGTCCAGGAGCTCCTCCAGCCGTGCGTCTGGAACGACGGCGGCGGCGACGGCGTCGCGGAACAGCTTGCGGTATGTGGCGGCCTGCTCCGGGGGAGGCGCCTGCAAGGTCCGGTCCACCACGTCCTGCAGTTGTTGCTTGCCGCTGCGGCCGTCCTTCTCCCCAAGGAGGGGGGCCACCGCGGCGCTGACGCCCTCAGCCAGCAGCAGCGGGCCGGACAGGTCAAGGTTGCGGCGCATGGCGTCCGGGAAGACCCGCAGCCCCCCGGCGAGTTCGTGGATGTGGCCCGCGGCCCCGAGGGCCAGGGCAAGCAGCTGGCGCAGGGCCGGCCATTCGGTGTGCCAAGCGCCGTCCGGGCGTTCGTCGTTGAAGTTGGCGGCTGCAACGTGCAGCTGGGCGGCCAGCTGGGGTGCCTGCAGTGCGGCGCTGCGGACCATGACGGACAGCACCGGGTTCTGCTTCTGCGGCATGGCGGAGGACACCCCCCGCCCGGCCGCCCGCGGTTCGGCGAGTTCCGCCACCTCGGGCCGGCTCAGGAACAGGATGTCGGCAGCAATCTTGCCGAAGGCGTCCAGCACAGATGCCAGCGCATGCCCCAGGGATGTGATGGCCAGGCGGTTGGTGTGCCAGGGAGCCGCGGCCGGGGCCAGGCCCAGCTGGGTAGCCAGGGCATCGGCCAGAGTGAACGGCGTGGACTGGGAGCCGTCCGTCAGCACGGTCCCGGCAGCGAGCGTTCCCGCCGCCCCGCCGAACTGCACCGGGAACTCCAGGCTTTCCAGTTGCCGGCCCGCGGCGGCCACGCCCTGGAACCACTGCGCGGCCCGCAGCCCGAAGGTATAGGGAAGCGAATGCTGCGTCAGGCTCCTGCCCACGCACAGCGTGTCCGCATGCTGCCCGGCAAGGTGCGCGAGCGCCGTCGTGGTGCCTTTCAGGTCCGCCAGCACCGCGTGGACGGTGTTGCGGGCAAGCAGCATCAGGGCAGTGTCCAGCACGTCCTGGCTGGTCAGGGAGGTGTGCACGGCCTTCGCGGCACCAACTCCGGCGGCATCGAGCGGCGCCACGTTCTTCCGGAGGTCCGCCAGCAGCGGGATCACCGGGTTGCCGCCGCCCTGGGCGCGCAGCGCAATACCGGCCAGGTCGTAGCGCCCCGCCTCGGCGGCGGAGGCGACGACGGCGGCCGAACCGGCGGGTGCCAGCCCGGCCCGCTGCAGCACGGCGGCCCAGCCCGCTTCGACGGCGAGGATGGCCGCCAGCACTGCCCGGTCCCCTGTCAGCGCCGCCACCAACGGCGACGCTGAGACGGGGGTAAGCAGGCCGGCGTCGGCCTCTTCCGCGAAGGCGCGCAGGTCTCCCAAAGCGGCGGCGTGGGTCACTGGAAGTCCAGGAAGACCGTCTCGCCCTCACCCTGGAGGCGGATGTCCCAAGTAAGGCCACCGTCGGGGTCGCGGCGGGCGATGAGCGTCTTGCGGCGCTCAGGCTCCAGCGAGGCCAGCAGGGGGTCCTTGGCCAGGGCCTCGGTGTCCTCCGGCAGGTAGATGCGGGTGAACAGCCGGTTGGTGAGGCCGCGGGCGAAGAGTGCCACGGAAATGAACGGTGCCGCGCCCGGCTTGGTGGGGCCGGGGTTGACGGTGGTGAAGGTGAAGACGCCGGAGTTGCCAACGGCGCCGCGGCCCCAGCCGGTGAAGGTGTAGCCGTCACGGACCAGGGAACCGGTGCGCTGGACAACTTTGCCGTCCGCGTCAGGCTGCCAGATCTCCAGGATGGCGTCAGGGATGGGGTGGCCGGCGCCGTCATAGACGGTGCCCTGCAGGCGGATGGACCCGGGGAAACCGGGTGGCAGCAGCTCGTTGTCCTTCTCGAACGGAAGCGCGTAGCCGTAGAACGGGCCCACGGTCTGGCCGGGGGTGGGTACCAGTTTGGTGCTCATCTTTCCTACTCCTCGTCGCCTGCGGCGCCCAGCGCCTCGTTTTCCGTCCAGGTCCGCTTGGGGCCGGTCAGGACGATGTCCCAGTTGTAGCCCAGCGCCCACTCGGGCTCGGTGAGGCTGTGGTCGTAGGTGGCCACCAGCCGGTCGCGGGCGTCCTGGTCCACGATGGTCTGGTAGATCGGGTCCAGCGGGAACAGCTGGTCGCCGGGGAAGTACATCTGGGTGATGATCCGCTGGGTGAATTCGGTGCCGAACAACGAGAAGTGGATGTGCGCCGGCCGCCACGCGTTCAGGTGGTTCTTCCACGGGTAGGCGCCGGGCTTGATGGTGATGAACCGGTACGAGCCGTCCGGGCCGGTGATGCAGCGGCCAATGCCCGTGAAGTTGGGGTCGATGGGCGCGGGGTGCTGGTCACGCTTGTGGATGTAGCGGCCGGAGGAGTTGGCCTGCCAGATTTCCACCAGCTGTCCCGCCACCGGGCGGCCGTCGCCGTCCAGGACCTTGCCGGAGACGATGATCCGTTCGCCCAGCGGTTCGCCGTTGTGCTGGATGGTGAGGTCCGATTCCAGGGCGTGCACGTCCTGGTGCCCGAACGCCGGCGAGAACAGCTCGATGGTTTCCGGGTCCGCGTGCTGCAGGCTCTTGGTGGGGTGGCGCAGGATGCTGCTGCGGTACGGCGGGTAGTCCAGGCGCGGCTGGATCTCCGGCTGGCCGCCGTCCTTGAGGGCGCGGCGGTATGCCTCGCCGATGGCGCTGATCTCTGCACTGAGGTCCGCCTGCGACTCGATGGCCTTGTCCAGGGGCTGGTGGGCAGCCTTGGGTTCGGCCGGGGGCACGAGCTCCTCCGACTCCAGCTCGGCGTTGATGTCTTCCTTCACGGCTGGCTCCTTTCTGGTTGTTGGGTTTGGTGCGTCTGGGTTTTGGGTGGTGCTGGTCTAGGTGGTGCGGTGCAGCGAGTCGTACTGGACTGCGTGCCGCACCGGGGCATTCGGGGCACCGTATCCGTCGTAACGGCCGCGGCGTTCCACCATTTCGAAGAACACGCTGCCCACGGTTGCGGTGTAGAAGTGCAGGAACTCGCCGTCGGCATCCCGGTCAAACAGCAGGTTGAGCTCCTGGAGCGTGGCCAGGAACCCTGGCTCGAGATCAAACCGGGCGTCCAGGTCCTCGTAGTAGTTGGCCGGAATCTGCAGGAACTCCAGTCCCCGCTCCCTGGCAGCACGGGCGGTGGCCACCAGGTCCTCCACGGCGAAGGCAATGTGTTCCTGGTAGGTTTTGCGGGCCTCATTCCTTGCCTGCTGTATCGGGGCGAGGTTCAGGACCAGCCGCACCGCGCCGTCGGAGGTCTGCATGACCTGCGAGCGCACCAGGCCGCTGGGGCTTGGGACTTCCGCGAACGGCTGCGGTTCGAGGGCGAGCGCGCTGGTGTAGAAGAGCACGGCTTCATCGAAGTGCTGCCACGGCTGGGCCAGGTTCACGTGGTCGATGACCGCGCTGGCTCCTCCCGAAGGGTGTTCCAGCCCTTCCCCGAATTCGTGCGTCCACGCGGCGGTGCCGTCCGGGCTGCCCTGGCAGAGGAAGATCTCGGTGGAGTCCGGCGCGGCGATGCCCTGGAACACTTCCTCGTCCGCCTGGACCTTGCGGGCTACCACGGGGGCCTTGAGCTGCTGGGCGCGGGCTGAGGCGATCACGGGGGAATCGACGTCGAACCCCAGCGCGGCGATGGCCGGGTCGGCGTGCCGTGCGGCCTGTTCGTTGATGATGACCCGGGCCTGGCCCATGGTCCAGAGCTGCACGTCCTTGGTGCGGTGCCGGCCCTCGAACTGGAACCCGAGCTGGCCCAGGAGCTTCTCCAGCTGGGCGGTGTCGTCCGCCTTGACCTCGGCGAAGTTGAAACCTGCGGGCTCGTTCACCTTGGGCAGGGTGGCAAGTTCCATGGGATAACGACGGCGGAGCGCGCCTGCGTTGCCGGGCGCGGCTTCGGCGCCGGCGAGCCATTTGGCGCTTTGCTCCTCCAGCCAGATCAGCGAGCGTATGGCATCCACGGCGGTGCGTTCGACGTCGGACTGGCGGAAGACGTCGTTGAACACCTCCAGGGAGACCGGGCCCGTGTAGCCGGCGCGGACCACGTGGCCCATGAACTTGGCCAGCTCAAACTGCCCTTCACCCGGGAACACGCGGTAGTGCCGGCTCCAGGACAGCACGTCCATGGAAAGCTTGGGGGCATCCGCCACCTGGACGAAGAAGATCTTGTCCGCGTTGATGTTCTCTATAGGCGCGGTGTCCCAGTCGCGGGAGAGGATGTGGAAGGAGTCCAGGCAGGTGCCCAGGTTGGGGTGGTCCACCATTTCCACCAGGCGGTAGGCGTGCTCGTAATCGTTGACGTACTTGCCCCAGGCCAGGGCCTCGTAAGCAACCTTGACGCCGTGGTCCCCCGCCAGGTTTGCGAGCTGTGCCAGTTGTTCGGCGCGGACGGCATCGTCGTCAATGGTGGCTGTGGCAACGTTGGAGCACACCAGGATGGTGTCCATGCCAAGGCGGGCCATGAGCTTGAACTTGGCCTCCGCGCGGCGCAGGTTGGCCTTCAGCAAGTCCGGCGTGACGCCGTCGAAGTCCCGGAACGGCTGGTACAGGTCCAGGCCAAGCCCCAGGTCGGCGGCCATCTTCCGCACGTCCTCAGGGCTGAGCGGGGAGGTGACCAGGTCCTGTTCGAAGATCTCGATGCCGTCGAAGCCGGCGATGGCGCAGGCCTGCATCTTTTCCTTCAGGGTGCCGGAGAGGCAAACCGTGGCGATTCCGGTGCGCATCAGGCGGCCACCTCCTCGGCGGCCACAAGCTCCAGGAAGTGGCTGCGCATGCGCGCCGGGTCCGCCTCGAGCCCGGTGAAGATCCGGAAGGCGTCGGCGGCCTGGCCCACGGCCATCCGGCCGCCGTCCAGCACCTCGCAGCCCTTGGCGCGGGCGCCGCGGACCAGTTCGGTGTCGATGGGGCGGTAGACGATGTCCGCCACCCAGTGCCGGGGCTCGAGCAGGTCCAGGTCCATTGGGACGCCGGGGTGCGCCACCATGCCTACGGGGGTGCAGTGCACCAGGCCGTCGGCAAGCGGCATCAGTTGCGGCAGCTCCGCCGTCGTGCGTGCCGTGACGGTGCTGTCGGGGAAAAAGCCCTGCAGCTCGGCGCCCCGCGCCGCAGCGCGTTCGGGGTCCATGTCCACCAGGTCCAGCGATTTCACTCCCGCACTGAGCAGGGCGTAGGCGACGGCGGACCCGGCACCGCCCGCGCCGAGCTGCACCACGCGGTCCAACCGGGCGTTGGGGAGGCCGGACGCGAGGGCTGCTGCGAAGCCGGAGAAGTCTGTGTTGTGGCCGATAAACCGGCCGTCGCGGATGACCACGGTGTTGACGGCGCCCAGCCGGCGCGCGTCAGGTGAGATCTCGTCAAGGTGTTCCAGGACCAGCTGCTTGCAGGGGTGGGTGATGTTCAGTCCGTTGAAGCCCAGGGTGCGGGCGCTGTGCAGGATGGCGCCCACGGATTCCCCGGTCAACCCCAGGTCCAGCAGGTCGATGGGCCGGTACAGGTAGCGCAGGCCCTGCACGTCGCCTTCCCGTTCGTGCATGGGCGGCGTGAGCGATGGCGTAACGCCATCACCAACCAGTCCTACCAGGTAGGACTCAGTTCGATTGCTCATGCGTGCAGCTCCTTTGGTACGGCACCAGGCGCGGAACTCAGCCGCATTGCAGGTGGTAGGGATTACGGTACAACAAATGTTCACTTATCGCACTCATGTTCTACATACGAACAAAAGTAGTTTTCGGGCCGGTCCTGATTTCGGGTTCTGCTACCGCTGCGGCAGCCTGGCCGCCAGTTCGGCAGCGGCTTCCTGCAGCAGGGGAACGTGCGCCACCAGCCCCTCAAGGTCCAGCCGGAAGACCGGCACTGCAGTTGCCAGCGAGGCAAAGGCGTGCCCCTGGTCATTGAGCAGCGGAACGGCCACAGCGCGCATTCCGGCCTCGTTCTCCTCGTCCATGACGGCGTATCCCTGCCGACGGACCTTTTCGATTTCGGTCTTGAACGCTTCGCGGTCCGTTATCGATTTGTCAGTGAGCGCTTCGAGCGGGACCTCGGCCAGCAGTTTTTCGCGTTCCGCGTCCTCGGCAAATGCCACCAGGGCCTTGCCCACCGCGGTGGACGAGAGCGAGCCCAGGTGGCCGGGGTCGCTGGTCACGCGGAAGGTCTGCGGTCCATCCACCTTACTGACGGTCAGATGGTGCAGTCCGTCGCGGACGCTGAGGATGGTGGCCTCACCGGTCTGTTCGGTGACCCGGCGGAGGATGGGCATGGCCGTGCCCGCGAAGCCGTGGTGGTTGGAGACGCGCTGTCCCAGCTGGAAGATCCGTAGGCCCAGGTGGTAGCGGCGGCCATCCGGCTCGTAGTCGACAAAGCCGTCGCGGGTGAGAGAGCCCAGCAGGCGGTAGGTGGTGCTGAAGGGAAGCTCGGCACGGCGCGAGATCTCCGCGGCACTGGCGCCGCGGGGTTCATCGCCCAGAAGGACCAGCAGCCCCAGGGCCTTGCCCACCATATCCGTGCGCTCCGCGGGACGGGCGCCAACCTTGCCTTCGGGCGGCATGGCATTTACGGGCCCTCCTGGGCGGCCGGCAGCAGCGGATTCTTCATCGGCCGCTGTGGTTTGGTTCACACTCATAGTGACGATGTTGCCACAATGTGAGAACTATTTCTAGATAGTGATTATTTTCTTGACAGGTGACTGCCCTCACAGGCATAGTTTCTGTATCGCAAAAGTAGCTCCCACCATGTGGCTACTATGGCCGGGTCTTCCGACCGGACTCCAGCCGCATCCCCCGCCCGCATCAAGGCATGGGCGGCCGCGCCCCAGATCCATCAGCGACAATGTCGTCACACCAAAGGAACACCATGAGCAAGACACTTCCGGCAGCAAGGGCGGGTGCCCTCACCTCCGCGGGGACTCCCAAGAAGGCCGCCCTCGCCAGCTTCCTGGGCAGCGCCGTGGAATACTACGACTTCTTCATCTTCGGCTCCGCCGCAGCGTTGATCTTCCCCACGGTTTTCTTCCCCAATGCCGATGCGAACGCCGCCATCATGTCCTTCGCAACCTTCGGGTTCGCCTATGTGGCGCGGCCCATTGGCGCCGTCATCCTGGGCCACTTCGGTGACCGGGTGGGCCGGCAGAAAGTCCTGATGTTCACCCTGGTGCTCATGGGTGCTTCCACCTTCGTCATCGGCTGCCTGCCCGACTTCCGCACGGTCGGCTGGTGGGCTCCGGCGCTGCTGGTGCTGGCCCGCCTGTGCCAGGGCCTCTCCGCTGCAGGCGAGCAGGCCGGCGCCTCCTCCATGACCCTGGAGCACGCTCCGGACAACCGCCGCTCGTTCTTCACCTCCTGGACCCTCACCGGCACCCAGGGTGGCCAGATCCTCGCGGCCCTGGTGTTCATCCCCGTCCTGGCACTGCCGGACGAGATCAAGTTCGGCATCGGCTGGCGCATCCCGTTCTGGCTGAGCGCCGCGGTGGTTGTGGTGGCGTTCCTCATCCGCCGCACCCTGCACGAGCCGCCCGCCTTCGAGGAAGCACGGAAGAACGCCCAGATCGCCAAGCTGCCCGTGGCCGACCTGCTCAAGGGCCACTGGCGCGACGTGCTCCGCGTGATCTGCTGCGCCTTCATCGCCGCCGTCTCCACCGTGTTCGGCACCCTGGCCATCAGCTACGCCAAGACCGTGGCCGGCGTGGACGGCACCACTACCCTGTGGCTGGTGGTTGCTGCCAACGTCGTGGCCCTGGGCACCCAGCCGCTCTTCGGAATGCTGGCAGACAAGATCGGCCGCAAGCCGGTCTTCATCTACGGCGCCCTGGCCAGCGCGGTCCTCACCCCCGTGTTCCTGCTGAGCCTTGAGTCCCACAGCGTCCCGCTGATGTTCCTGGCCGCCATCGGCTACTTCTCGTGCGGCTACGCAGCGGCCAACGCCGTCTGGCCTTCCTTCTACGCTGAAATGTTCAGCACCAAGGTCCGTTTCTCCGGCCTGGCCATCGGCACACAGCTGGGCTTCCTGATGGCGGGGTTCGCCCCGGCCATCGTGGCTGCCATGGGCGGCATCAAGCCCGGCGGCTGGGTGCAAATCAGCATCTTCACTGCCATCATTTGCGCCGTTGCAGCCGTGTCCGCCCTGACCGCCAAGGAATCCTTCCGGGCCCCCACCAAGCAGCTCGGCCTGAAGTAGCGGCGGTCCACCCCGAGTCACGCAACAGGCAAAGCCCGCCACCCCTGGAATGGCCAGGGATGGCGGGCTTCGTCGTGACATCCGGAAGGACCAGTGAAAAGCAGGCTAGATCGTGGTTGGCGATGCCTCCATGTCGCTGGCTGTCTCAAAATTCCGGCGCTTCCTCATCAGAACTGCGAAGTAACCGGCAGCCGCCGCGCCAACCAGCCCGATGCCGGCAGTGACAAGGAAGAACAAGTTGTTTGCTCCTGCCACATCGTCACCGAAGGCGGTATAAATCGCGCCGCTGATCTGCGGAATAAAAATGTCAGGCAGATAACCCACAAATGAAATGATGCCGATGGCGATACCAGTCGCCGCGGCAGGGACACGGCAATCATCAAGCAGCGACCAGTAGATCCCGCGGATTGCGTACAGGAAGAGGCCAACAACCACCACCAGCACGTAGGCCAGGGCATTCGAACCGCTTGGCAGGAGGCTCAGGCTAATGAACCCGAGAGCTGCGACAACCATTGAGACCGCCAGTACCCGGCTCTTGCCGAGCCTGTCTGCGAGGAACCCTCCTCCGAACCCACCGATTGGACGCATCCACAGGACGATTACCGTCACTACACCCGCATTCACCGGGCTCACGGCGTGATTCACATTGAGGAACCCGGAGAAGTAGTAGTGTCCCCAGAACAGCGTGTAGCCACAGAAGAGAACCAGGCTCATCACCCACACCTCGCGGATTTTCAGGATTCGCCGTACCGCGGCCAAAGTCGACTCAACCGGTTCTCCTTGGGACCTGGCGTCCTTTTGCTGACCGTCGGAAAGTACGAAGAAGACCAGGACGGCGATAACGACGAGCACTGCACAATACATATAGACCACAGCTTGGAAGCCTGCCTTGGTCTGCGTGATGTCGGAGGTGCCATCTCCGGCAAACAGTGCGAAAAGACCGACTGCGCAGCTGGCCAGAATTGCCTCCACCAGTCCCCGACCGCCGTCAAGCGCACCAAAGTAAGTACCTTCCTCGTTCTTATCCGCGAGAAGGCTGACAGTTTTAAGGATTGCACTCCAGAATGTAAAGACTGTGGCAAATCCCCAGACAAGGTATACGTAGACGAGAGTGGATTTGTCCGGTACCTGCGCGTAGAACAGGCCAGTCACTGCGGTGAGAACCAGCGAAAATGTGATGAGGTAACGCACCGGGACCTTATCGGCCAACCATCCGCTTGGTATGTAGCCGATAACGAAGATGATCCCGAGCATCGAGTAGAGGCCCGCCAATTCTGAGTTGCTGAGATGAAAGACGGACAGGATAGTGGATTCAAAGTTTTGTCGAAGGTACACAAGCGGATAGATTGAGCCCGCCGCGAGTATGAGCAATACAAGCTGAAAAATCTTCTTTGATTTGCCGAGCTTGAGCATGGAGCAGCTCCTTATTTGTCAGATAGTATTTTGTGGATTTTTTCCAAAATGGGGTCTGTGTGCATCGGTATTTCGGCCGCAACTGTGCACAACTGCTCGTACAGCGCGGCGTTCTGCGGGTCGGGTTCGAATCGGTCCTCTCGCCGAACCATATGGGCAGATGCGTCGTCGAAGTCCGGGTAAATTCCACAGGCCACGGCAACGCAGATGGCAGCACCGAGACCGGCGGCGTTCCGGACAACATTCCGGACCACTGGCATATTGAAGACGTCGGCGAAGATCTGCATGATGAGATCGCTGTTTGAGCCGCCACCTGAGATAACCAGCGTCCTAAGATCCATGTCTCGTTCGGCGGTCATGGCAGCCATGTTTCGCTTCATTGTGAAGGCGATGCCTTCCAGGACGGCGCGGTACATGTGCGCGTAACCATGCCGTTCGTCGAAGCCGATGAACATTCCCTTTTTAAAGGGCTTGTTCGGCGGTGCGAGCCAGTCGAGAACGCACAGCAGGCCGTCACTTCCTGCGGGAATGTCAGAAGCCAACCTGTTTAAGCGCTCCTCGGCACTGGTGCCGGCCTCCGCCGCAGCAAGGGCGTTCTCCGCACCAAACAGGTCCCGTAGCCAGGAGACGGTCCACATGCCCCGCCGGATGCCGCCGCATTCGTATATGTAGCGGTACGGCTCTGACGCGAAGTTCGAGAAGTATGTCCGCGGCTCGGCCGCAAATTCCTTCCCAACGACCATGCCGGCAATGTACGTGCCCAGCGAGACCAGGCCGGTTGCGTCGTCGCGGAGGCCGGAACCCAATGCCTCGGCAGCCTTGTCGTTTGCGGTGTGGACCACAGGTATCCCCTGTGGGATCCCTGTGAGCTCCGCAAAGGTGGTGTTCACAAAGCCGCCGACGTCGCCCGGCATCTGCAACCGGTACAACATGTCACGCGGCACATTGAACGACTCGAACTTTTCCCGATCGTCAAACCAGTCCCATGTCCGGCCATCCATGGGCCAGGGTCCAATGTAGTTGGCCGCGGTGTCCGTTAGCCCCCCAGTGAGCCGGCCCATGAGATACCCCGAAGCGGTGGTGACGTAAGCGACGTCGTCGTTGTTGTGTTCATACGCTTTGGAGAGCCGATGGTCCATCCAGCTTTGGACAGGCTCGGCCAGGGTCCCGTCGCTGCGAACCAGTGCCCGGCAACACCGGATGGTGCACAACCCCACGCCAATGATGTCCTTGCGATTTCCAGGAAAAGCCCTCATCGCCCGGGCGGCCGCGGCAACGATGGAGTCATAGAGGTCGTCGTTCGGGTGTTCCGCAATACCCGCCCCGGGCGTGTGCATGGGGGCCAGGGGCTCACTTGCCTCGCACACGACCCGGCCGTTGGTGTCGAAGATGACTACCTTTGAGCTTTGGGATCCACCATCAAGTCCGATGATGTAGTTGGTGGTCATGTCATGTTCCTCATCTGCGTTGCCGGCGCCTAGCGCACCAGGTAACCGCCGTCGACGCTCAGGATGTGACCGTTGACGTAATCGGACGCCCGGCTGGCCAGGAATACTGTCGCGCCCATGAGGTCCTGGGTTTGCCCCCAGCGGTTCGCCGGGATATGGTCCAGGACCCGCCGGTTGGCTTCAGGATCAGCTCTGGTCGCAGTGGTTAGTTCTGTGGCGTAGTAGCCGGGTGCAATGCCGTTAACCTGCACACCAAACTGGGCCAACTCGTCGCAGTAGGCCTTGGTGAATCCTGCAATACCGTGCTTTGTGGCTGCATAGGCCGGCGACCATTGCCCTCCGAGGAATGTGAAAACCGAGCAGATGTTGATGATCTTGCCGCTGCCCTGCGGAACCATGTACTTGGCGCACTCGTGTGACATTTCGAAGGCGGCTGTCAGGTTCAGCGCCACCATGGGGTCCCATTGCGCACGGGTGTAGTTGAGGACGTCGGGTTCGTTGATGCTTCGCCCCGCACAGTTGACGAGAATATCCACGCTCCCAAATTCGGATATACAGGCATCCACAACCTTTTTAGGGTTTCCCTCCACCGTGATGTCGGACTTGACGTAGGCGTATTTTGCGCCGGCTTCCTCGACCATGGTCCCCGTGCTGCCATCATCAGGCATGATGCTGGCAGCCAGCACATTGGCGCCTGCCTTGGCCAGCGCAAGTGAAAAGGCCTGACCGAGACCGGTGTTGCCTCCGGTTACGATCGCATTCTTGCCTTTCAATGAGAAGAAACTCATTTGAAATTCGGCAATGTTCAAATCGGGCATACAAACTCCCTGGTTCTGAGTTGATTCTGGGCTGGATCAGAGCGGGAAGATTGTCCCTGGATTCATGATGCCATTCGGGTCAAAGGCAGACTTGAGGGTCTCCAGCATGTACAGCGAGGAACCGTATTCTTCTGCGAGAAAGTGCGTCCGGTGCTTTCCCACGCCATGGTGATGGCACATTGAACCGCCGAGCTTGAGCGTTTCCTCCACGATTATGTTCTGGATGGGGTCGTGGTAAACCGTGCGTTCCTCGGTGGGGTCCACGTCAATTTTGTAGTAATAGACGAAATACATATTTGTTCCGTTGAGATAGCTGTGGCTGGAGTGGCCGCCCAAGAGGCTGAATTGCGCCGGCACTTCGTTCCGGATTCTTGTGAGCGCATTAATGTAGATGTCGTTGATGACACTCCAGTTTCCGGAGATCTCTGTGGTGAAGCCGTTATTCAGGGTCTCGCGAATTTCCACCCTTTCCTCTTCGATCTTGGAGACGTCCCAGTTCAGGTGGTTAAACCAGTCCTCGATCAGCGAGTCTGCAACCCGATCTGCAGCAGTGAAGGAGGAGACAATTTGCTCAATGGCTTTACCGGTGGCATCGGCGATGAGTTGGGGGCCCTCCGCCATGAAAATCAGTACGCAACGGCCTTCGGAGAAGTGCCCGAAGTGGTACAGCCCATCTTCTTTGTCGTAAAGGCGGGCAACAGAAGGCTTGTAGCCCTGCGTGACTACTTCCCGGAGGATTTCGAAGCCCGTCTTCATGTCGTCCAGCAGATATCCGTAGAACCGATTGTTTTCGGGGAAGTAGCGGAAGATCTTGACGCTTACCTCCGTGATGAAGTTGAGGGCACCCTCGTTTCCCAGCACCAGGTGACGGATATCCGGGCCGGCCGCCCGCCGCGGAACATTCTTGATTCGGCAAATCTCACCATTGGCAAACACCGTCTCAACGCCGACGAGCATGTCCTCGATGCCACCGTAGAGAGTCGAGAACTGTCCAATGGATCGCGTTGCAACGAGCCCTCCGAACTGTGCAATTGGCTTCGACTGGGGGGAGTGGCCGGTCGTGTAGCCGATCTTTCGAAGTTCGTCCTCAAGATCCTGCAGCCGAACGCCGCACTGGACGGTCGCCAGCATATTTTCGGTGTCAATGTTGATGATCTCGTTCATCAATGACCCGTCAACAACGACAGAATTTTCAACGACGGTTTCAAGGCCGCCCTCCGTTGCTGAGCCTCCAGTCTTGGGGACGATACTGATTCCATATTCGTTCGCGAGCTTTAGTACTGATGAAACTTCTTCCGGAGTACCCGGCTTTACGACTGCCGCAGGCAGAGGCAAGGAATAGATACCAAAGATATTTTCGACCTTGTAATAGCGGTCGACGCTGTTCTCCCGCAGCGTCTGCTCATCGGTAATTACGCGGTCGCTGCCCAGGATATCGGCGTAGGCGCTGACGATCTCTTCGCGTTTGAGGGTTGTCAATTCTTATGTTTCCGTTCGTGTTAGGCGTTCGCGCTTTTGCGGGCTGACTCAACCTCCACCTTGTTCAGGAAAGGCACAAAAAAAGAGAACAGCGATCCCCTTGGAATTGGGGGTCGCTGTTCTCTAGTTTTTGAGCAACCGTCACGGGCAGAGCCCGGAACAAGTATGAAGTTTTAAGTTGAAAAGGACTCTAGCATGTGGCCGGAGGTCTGCCTAGGGGCAGTTTTGTTTTTCGCTACATGAGCCACACATCCCGGTTGGACGAAGCCACTGCTGTGGCACCAGCACCCAGCGCGCCGATCACGTCCTCCTTGTCACATACCAGTCCACCAGCAATCAGCGGGAGATCTATGTCTTCGCAAACCCATGAGATTACTCGGGGCATGCATCCCGGCAGGATCTCGATGGCGTCTGCGCCCGATACGGAGACCTGTTTGGGCAGATTGTTGTAGCTGAACGAATCGATCAGGAAGAGACGGTGAATTGACAGGAATCCCGCCGTCTTTGCCGCACGTACCATGGCAGCCTTTGAGCTGAGAATGCCGTCGACATGCGTGTTCGCCCTCAGAAAATCGACCACGACCGGCTTGCTGGCGAAACCATCAAGGAGGTCCACATCGACAAAGACCGTCTTGCCGGCCGCCTTGAGCGTCTCCACGATCCCTCTGATCGACATCACGGATCCAAAGAGGACAAAGACAACAGGGCATGGGGCTGTCAGAACCGCCCGCAAACCGTCCTCATCCTTGATGCTTGCGATCACTGGGTGATCCGACAGCAGGGCATTTATCTTGGCAGATTCATCCCGCGCAAAGCGGCTCTTGGTCGGTGATTCTGCCACAGCACTTATCTCCTGGTGTAAGGATCCGTCTCGTTGCGGGAAGCCAAACGGTGCCATCTTCGAGAACGCTTCAACAATGGTATCCCCGGTCCATGGCGTCCGTATCTGGTTGGATACGAACCGCGGCGGACCTGCCGTGTGGACACGCAGTCTGCGGCTACCGGCCGGTCTCCAGCACCGAGGCGAGGTCGAAGTTCACCGGCTCTTCCAGCTGCGCGTAGGTGCAGGATTCGGGGTCCCGGTCCGGCCGCCAGCGGTTGAACTGCGCGGTGTGGCGGAACCGGTCGCCCTCCATGTGGTCGTAGCGGACCTCCACCACCAGTTCGGGCCGGAGCGGAACGAAGGACAGGTCCTTGCCTGCGCTCCAGCGGCTGCCCTCGGCGTTGCGGGGCGTCCGTTCGCCTTCCTCCTGCTTGGCCCAGGCCCAGGGGTGGTTATCGAAGTCGGTGACCAGTGGCTGGAGTTCCTGGAACAGCTCCTGCCGCCGCTTCATCGGGAAGGCGCCGATCACGCCCACGCTCGCCAGGCCGCCGTCGTCCTTGTACAGGCCAAGCAGCAGCGAGCCGATGGCGTCGGGCCCGCTCTTGTGGAGGCGGTAGCCGGCCACCACGCAGTCGGCGGTGCGCTCGTGCTTGACCTTGAACATCACCCGCTTGTCGGGTTCGTACCGGCCGCCCAGCCGCTTGGCCACGATGCCGTCCAGTCCGGCCCCCTCGAACTGTTCAAACCAGTGCGCGGCCGTTTCCTTGTCCGTGGTGGCGGCGGTGAGGTGGACGGGCGCCTTGCTGGCCGCGAGCGCCTTCTCCAGCGCGGCCCGCCGCTCCGAGAAAGGCCTGCCGGTGTAATCCTCATCGCCCAGTGCCAAGAGGTCGAAAGCCACAAAACTGGCCGGGGTTTGTTCCGCCAGCAGCTTCACCCGGCTGGCGGCGGGGTGGATGCGCTGCTGGAGCGTGTCGAAATCCAGCCTGTCCCCGGACGCCCCCACCAGGATGATCTCGCCGTCCACCACGCAGCGCGGCGGCAGGTTCTCCTTGAGCGCGGCTACGAGTTCCGGGAAGTACCGGGTCATGGGTTTTTCGTTGCGGCTGCCGATCTCCAGGTCATCGCCGTCGCGGAAAATGATGGATCGGAAGCCGTCCCACTTGGGTTCGTAGCTGAGGTCCCCGCCTCCGGGGATTCCGTCGATGCCGCTGATGGCCTTGGCGAGCATGGGCGGGACGGGCGGCATCACGGGAAGTTCCATGTGCCCATTCTTGCCCGGCCGGTGGCCCGCGCGGTAGGGCGGCGCGCCCGGCGTCAGGCCGCCAGCAGCCAAACGATCAGCACCAGCACCGGCGCGGCAGCCGCCGTGGAGAGCAGGATCGTTTCGCGCGCCACAGCCACGCCGCGCCCGTATTTGCTGGCGAACAGGAACACGTTCTGGGCCGACGGCAGCGCCGCCATGAGCACCACGCCCAGGAGCATGCGGTGGTCCAGGTCGAACAGGAAACGTCCGACGACGAACGCCACCGCCGGCATCACGGCGGACTTCAGCGCCGTGGCAGTGAGGATCTCAGCCGTGTGCCCGCCGCTCCGGAGCATCCTGGTGCCCTGCAGCGACATGCCGAAAGCCAGCAGCACCACCGGGACGGCCGCTCCGCCCAGGAGCGTCAGCGGTGCCATCACCGGGTCCGGCAGCTTCACGTGGAACGCCGCGAGGACCACGCCCAGCAGCGAGGCGATGATCATGGGGTTGCGGAAGGGCTGCGTCAGCATCAGCCGCGGTGAGAACCGCCCGGCCGCGGAAAGGTCCAGCAGGGTCAGGACCAGCGGGGCGAACAGGAGCAGCTGGACCAGCAGGACCGGGGCCACGGGGGTGGCGTCGCCAAGGGCATAAAGCGTGATCGGGATGCCGATGTTGTTGGCGTTGACGTAGGAGCCCGCCATCGCACCCACCGCCGTCTCGGCGAGCGGCCGCCGGAACCAGATCCGGCTGGCAGCCACATACAACAGCGCGGTGACGGCTGCGGTGATCATGGCCAGCGGAACAAAGGCCGAGAAAACCACGGACAGGTCGGATTTCAGCACCACCGTGAAGAGCAGCACCGGGTTGGTGATGAAGAAGGCGGTACGGGTCAACGCCGAGATGGTGGGTTCATCGCCCAGGCCGCAGCGCGCGGCGACATAACCAACGGCAATGACGACGCCAATCACCGCCAGGCCGATCAGCACACCGCCCATCGAGGTACTCCCCTTCCCGTCCCACGCGTTCCGCCGCGAGCCGGAATGCAGTACCACAAGTCTCTAACTTATCTGACAAGCAGCCCCTGCCCGCACCGGTTTTCCGGCGGACCCTCGACAGGGCAGGGTGCGGGACGGTAGAGGTTATCGATGGTCACTGTCGGTTTTCACGCATCGCACGAACAGATCAGCCCCGGCCAACTGCTGAAGGACGTCCAGCACGCCGAACGCGCCGGTTTCGATGCGGCGATGTGCTCGGACCACATCGAGCCGTGGTCCGCGCGGCAGGGGCACTCCGGCTTCGCCTGGTCCTGGCTCGGAGCAGCGCTGGCCACCACCGGCCTGCGGTTCGGAGTGGTGACCGCGCCCGGCCAGCGGTACCACCCGGCGATCATCGCGCACGCGTCAGCAACGCTGGCCGGCATGTTTCCGGGCAGGTTCTGGTTCGCGCCGGGCAGCGGGGAAAACATGAATGAGCATGTCACGGGTGATCCCTGGCCACCGAAAGACATCCGGCAGCGCCGGCTTGAGGAGTGCGTGGACGTGATCCGCCGGTTGCACCGCGGCGAGGAGGTCACCCACCGGGGCCTGGTGACGGTGGAGCAGGCGCGGATCTGGGATGTCCCTGAAACCCCGCCGCCGTTGATCGCACCGGCCATCAGCGTGGACACGGCGCGCCGGGCAGCGGCCTGGGCGGACGGCCTGGTCACCGTCAACCAGCCCGCACCGAAGCTGCGCGATATGCTGGCCGCCTACCGTGACAGCGGGGGCAGGGGGAAGGCCGTGCTGCAGGTGCATTTGTCCTGGGCCGGCACAGAGGATGAGGCCCTTGATATCGCATTGGACCAGTGGCGGACCAACACGTTCGCGCCGCCCATCCCTTGGGACCTGCCCACGGCAGGACATTTCGACAGCGTGGGCGAGCATGTGCACGAGGAGCAGGTCCGCAGCACGGTCAACGTTTCCGCCAGCCTGGAGCAGCACGTGGAGTGGCTGGGCGGGTATGCGGAGCTGGGCTTCGACGAGCTGTACCTGCACTTCGTGGGCCAGGAGCAGGCGTCCTTCATCGATGCGTTCGGCGCGGACGTCCTGCCGCAGCTGCGCACCCTTGGAACCACGGCTGCCGGAGCCCCCGCTGAACCGCAACTGGTCCGTGCAAGTGCCATACCGGCGTCGGACGCTCCGGCATGAGGATCGCGGAGACGTCGGACCTGTGGTGGAAGAACGCCGTCATCTACTGCCTGGACGTGGAGACATTCTTTGACGACGACGGCGACGGCACCGGTGACTTTGCCGGCCTGACCCAGCGGGTGGACTACCTCGCCGCGCTTGGCGTGACGTGCATCTGGCTGATGCCGTTCTACCCGTCCCCGGACCGCGACGACGGCTACGACGTGACGGATTTCTTCGCGGTCGACTCCCGGCTGGGGACCCTTGGCGACCTGGTGGAGTTCATCCGTGCCGCACAGGACCGCGGCATGCGGTTGATCGCGGACTTCGTGGTGAACCACACCTCGGACCAGCACCCCTGGTTCGTGGAGGCGCGGAAGTCCACCGACAACCCGTTCCGGGACTTCTACGTCTGGCGGCAGGACACGCCCCCGGACACGTCCTCCGAAGTGGTGTTTCCCGGGGAGGAAAACTCGCTGTGGACCCTGGACGAGGCCACTGGCGAGTGGTACCTGCACATGTTCGCCAAGCACCAGCCCGACCTGAACGTGATGAACCCGCAGGTCCGGGACCAGATTGCCAAGGCGATGGGGCTGTGGCTGGAGCTGGGGCTGGACGGTTTCCGGCTGGATGCCGTGCCGTTCTTCCTGGAGACGCGCGGGCAGCCAAAGGACGAGGCGGCGAACATCGATCCGCACGCCTACCTGGCGGCGCTGCGCAGTTTCGTAAGCCGGCGCAACGGCAGTGCCGTGCTGCTGGGCGAAGTGAACCTGCCGTACAAGGAGCAGCTCGAGTACTTCGGCGGGCCGGAGGGCAATGAGCTGAACATGCAATTCGATTTCATGTCCATGCAGCACATCTACTTGTCGCTGGCCCGCCAGGACGCCCGGCCGCTGGCGGAGACGCTCAAGAGCCGGCCGGCCATCCATCCGGACAACCAATGGGCCATGTTCGTCCGGAACCACGACGAGCTCACCCTGGACAAGCTCAGCGACGGCGAGCGCCAGGAGGTGTTCGCCGCGTTCGGGCCGGAGAAGAACATGCAGATCTACGGCCGGGGCCTGCGACGGCGGCTGCCGCCGATGCTGGGCGGGGACCCGGAGCGCCTCCGGATGGTGTATTCGCTGATGTTCTCCCTGCCCGGCACGCCCGTGTTGTTCTACGGCGAGGAGATCGGCATGGGCGAGGACCTCCGGCAGAAGAGCCGGGCCGCGGTCCGCACGCCGATGCAGTGGAACAGCGAAAAGAACGGCGGCTTCTCCAGCGCCAAGGCGTCGGACCTGGTGGCCCCGCTGGTGCGGGGCCAGTACGGGCCGGAGAACGTCAACGCGGCGGCGGGCAAGCGCGACCCGGCATCGCTGTTCACCTTCATGGCCACGCTGATCGCGCGCTACCGGGAGGCGCCCGAGTTGGGCTGGGGCGTCTTTGGGGTCATCGACCAGCCCGAGCCTGCGGTGTTCGCCCACACCTGCAGTTCCGACGGCGGCACGCTGGTGCTGCTGCACAACTTCGGCGAGGACCCGGTGAAGGTCAGCGGGAAGGTGGGGCCGGGGGACGGGCCGCAGGCATTCCGGGGTGCCATGCTGCTGGACCTGTTCGACGGCGGCAACGCCGCCCTGGATCCCGATGGCGGCTTCCAGGTGGAGCTGGGACGCTACGGCTACCGCTGGTTCCGCGTGCACCGGAAAGGCGACCGGCTGGCCCCGTAGCCTCCGCCGCCGTCGTGCTTTGTGAAAAGATCAACCATGCGCGCCATGCAACACTCCAGCAAACTCCGGAACGTCCGCTACGAACTCCGCGGGCCGATCCTTGAGGCCGCCAAAAACATGGAGGCCGAAGGGCACCGGATCCTCAAGATGAACCTGGGGGACACGGCACCTTTCGGGCTGGAGGCACCGGAGTCCGTGGTGGTGGACATGATCCACCACCTTCGCGGCGCCCAGGGCTACAGCGATTCAAAAGGCATTTTCACGGCCCGGACGGCCATCTCGCAGTACTACCAGACCCGCGGCCTGATGAACATCGGGGTCGAGGACATCGTGGTCGGCAACGGCGTCAGCGAACTGATCTCCATGTGCCTGCAGGCCTTCATGGAAAACGGCGACGAAATCCTGGTCCCGGCACCTGACTACCCCCTGTGGACTGCCGCCGTGACCCTGACCGGCGGCAAGCCCGTGCATTACGTCTGCGACGAGGCAGAGAACTGGTGGCCGGACATGGCCGATGTGGAAGCGAAGATCACCACCCGCACCAAGGGCATTGTGATCATCAATCCGAACAACCCCACAGGGGCTGTCTACCCCCGGCACATCCTGGAACAGTTCGCCGGCCTTGCCCGGAAGCACAACCTGGTCCTGTTCTCCGACGAGATCTACGAGAAAGTGCTTTACGACGGTGCGACGCACATCCACACCGCGGCCGTGGCCGAGGACGTTTGCTGCCTGACCTTCAGCGGCTTGTCCAAGGCCTACCGGATGCCCGGTTACCGGGCCGGATGGGTGGCCATCACCGGTCCACTGGCCGCCACCGCCGCTTACCGTGAAGGCCTGGAACTGCTGGCCTCGCTGCGCCTGTGCGCCAATGTTCCCGCCCAGCACGCCATCCAGACATGCCTGGGCGGCTACCAAAGCATCGATGCGCTGGTGAAGCCGGGTGGCCGGCTGCGTGAGCAGCGGGACCTTGCCCACAAACTGCTGACGGCCATTCCCGGCGTCACGTGCGTCCCGGCGTCGGGCGCAATGTACCTGTTTCCGCGGCTGGACCCGGAGCTGTACCCGATCGAGAGCGACGAGAAATTCGTCCTGGACCTGCTCCGGGACCAAAAGATCCTGGTCTCCCACGGCTCGGCCTTCAACTGGCCGGCGCCGGACCACTTCCGTTTTGTCATCCTTCCCTCGGTGCTGGACATCGAGGAAGCCGTCCGGAGGATTTCCGCCTTCCTTGCGGCCTACCGGAGCGGGGCAACAGCCTGAAACCGGGGCGGCGCGAAGAACTAACCGCGCCCTAACCGCGGGGAAACCAGTACGCAACATTGCCGGGCCAGACTTGGTAGTGCAGGCAAGAGCCGGCATCAGCTCCAGCCAGGAGGGCCCCGCGATGTTGAAGAAAGCGACCACGCATGTAACAAGAGTCCGTGCCCTGGACCAGCTCCACCGCGGCGATGAAATCGAAGCCCGCCTGTCGGTGGGGCCCTCCTATGACGACGTGGTGATCCGCCGCGGCAGCGTCCAGGAAACAGCGCCCGGAATCGGCGTGGTCTGGATCCTGGACCGCATCAGCGGCGTGCGCAAGGCAGTCAATACGGACGAGTGCAGCGTCTGGCGGGTGGCATAGCCGGTGCGGGGAGGGGGTGGCGGGCGTAGTCAGGAAGGACTGTCCGCAACCCGTCCCTAATTTTGGTCCTGCCAATGATGTACCGGCGAATGCAGCCACTCGACGGTGGCGTCCGTGATGCTTTGGATTGGTTTGCGATCAGGGCTCCATGGGCAGCTCAGCCTCCCGCAACGGACTGGATGACCAGCACCTCCTGGCCGGGTTGGACCTCGGTCTCCAGGCCTTGCAGCCGCCGCACCTCGTCGCCGTCGACGTAAATGTTGACGAATCTGCGCAGCGCCCCGGTTTCGTCACGGAGCCGCCGGCCCAGCACGGCATAGTCCGATGCCACCGCGTCGAGCAGGCGCCTTACCGTTACCGGCCCGTCGGCTGGGGTGGACAGTACCGACTGGCCGCCGGCCAGGGGCTGCAGGACACTGGGAAGCAGCAACGAGATCTCAGGCACCGGCCACCACTGCTGCCCGGACGCAGAGGACGTCCGGCAGGTGCGACGCCACTTCCCTGAAGGTGTCCCCTTCGTCCGCACTGGCATAGACGGTGCCGCCCCGCGTGCCGAAGTAGACGCCGGCGGGTTCGGCGGTGTCCACCGATGCGGCGTCCCTCAGCACGCTGTTGTACTCGTGCTCGGGGAGACCGGCGCTGAGCCGGGTCCAGGTGGTCCCGGCGTCGTCCGTGCGGTGGACGGCGAGCTTTCCGTCGGGAGGGATGCGTTCGCCGTCGGCCTTCAGCGGAACCACCCAGGCGGTGCCGTCCCGGCGCGGATGCGTCAGCATCACGAAGCCGAAGTCCGCGGGCAGGCCGTCGGCGATCGAGCTCCAGCTGTCGGCGTTGTCGTCCGTCCGGTAGACCCCGTGGTGGTTCTGGGCGTAGAGGCGTCCTGACACGGCGGCATCGGCGGCGATCTTGTGCACGCACTGGCCGAACTCCGGGTTGGGGTCCGGCATGAAGTAGGCCGAGATGCCCTTGTTGCGCGCTTCCCAGGAGGTGCCGCCGTCGAGCGAGCGGTAAACCCCGCCGGTACTCATGGCGACGTGCACGGTTTCGCCCACCGGGTCCACGACGATGGAATGGGCCGCCGCACCGCCATAGCCCGCTCCCCATTCACTGCGGTGCGGGTGGTCCCACAGGCCCCGGTTCAACTCGAAGTGCTCGCCGCCGTCGGTGGATTTCCAGACGGAGATGGGCTCGGCCCCCGCCCACACAACTCCGGGACGGGACTCTGCGTCCGGGTAGATCTGCCATACGCGGTCGAGGGCGGCGCCGGTGTCCTCGGGAAACGTGATGGCGCCATGCTCGGGCTCGGACCAGGTGGCGCCCAGGTCATCGGAGTGTGCAACCGTTGGCCCCCAGTGCGGGCTGCGGACCCCCACCAGGATCCGCGTGCGGCCCTCCCGGGTATCGATCCCGATGCTGGGGATTTCAGCCATGAGGAAATGCGGGCCGGTGAAGGACCATTCCCGCCGGTCGCGGCTGGTGGCGAGCCACAGCCCTTTCTTGGTGCCGATTGCCAGGATGAAGGATTCTGCCGCCGTTGCCATGCGGACCATGCAACCACCGTCAGGGGCCAAGGCGCAACGGTTTCCGCCCCCTGCGTTTCCCCAATCGCAGACCGGGAGGGATCAGTCCACGAATTCCGACTGGGTCTCGATGAAGTCCCAGTCAGCGGCGGTCAGCACGGCGGCCGGATTGCCCGGATGCGGACCGCCCGCCTCCGCGATCCCCTGAAGCACCGGGAGCGGCAGTTCCTCCGCATGGAGGTTTTGCCGCAACCACTCCTTGCTGGCCAGGTCCAGGTCCAGCCACCACATGAAGATTTCCACGATTTTCCCTCCTTGCTGCACTTAAAACGTTAGGCGCGGCCCAAGCGGCGGACAAGGTCCTGGCGCGGAAGCAGGTGGCCAAGGCCGGCTTTAGGGTACCGGCAGGTAACTTGGCCGGCAGGTGCCCGGGAAAGACGAGTATCCCCTACTGGCGACTGCGTCAAGCGGTCCCCCTAGCCTGAAATCTCAAAGCAAGCTGACCGTGTTGCTGGGGCATAGGGCGCTACTGCTGGCCAGTCCTCGCCATGGTCCGTTTCACACATATATGGGGAGAAATCATGAAACGCACCTTAGCCACACTGGGGGTGGTTGGGCTCGGCCTGATCAGCCTCACAGCGCCTGCCATAGCCGCCCCTGACCAGGTGGTGGCCTGCCACTGGGACGGAAAGACCCTCACCCAGATGTCATTCAACGCCAACGGGACCGGCGGCCACGACCAGCACCCTGATGACATCATTCCTCCAACCACCAAACTGCCGGAGGGAAAGAACTGGACCAACGAGGGAAAGCTTCGTTACGTCAACGAGTGCGGTGCGACACTGCCGCCCGGCGAAGTGATTGACCCGCCCGTTGTGGTGGATCCTCCTGCCACAACTCCGGCGACACCGCCTGCCGAGCAGCCGCCGGTCGTCGTCGAACCTCCCGCCGAGGAACCTCCTGTGGTGACTCCGCCGGCCGAGGAAACGCCCGTCGTCGTCGACCAGCCTGTTCAGGAACCGCCCGCTGTCCAACCGGAAACCACTGCGGTGGAACCGCCGGCGGTGGCACCGGCCGCTGTCTCGGGCCAGGCCGCACCCGCCAAACAGGCTGCCGCTGCTCCCAAGGCAGCCCCCCAAGCAGCTCCCGCCGCAACTCCCGTCAGCGTGGGAACGAACCAGGGGTACAACGCCCAGACGGCAGTGGGTGCCGCCGACGGCGGGCCCGGCTGGCTCGCAGGCCTGGGAGCGCTGGCGGCCGCAGGAGCAGCGGTGGCCGTCCGCCGTCGGCCACGTTTGCTGCACACCGACGGCTAGCCCATAACCCGCCACTTCCAGTGGCTCCAGACAAGGAAGGCGTCCTGCCAGTGCCCGGCAGGACGCCTTCCTTCCAATCCAGCCCGGCCCGGGAGGACATGCCATGCCACAGGATCGACGCCGGCACGCGGCGCCCAGGCGACGCGTCACGGGACGCCCGGGCTGGCGGCGGTGGAACCGGGGCGACCTCGCCATCCTTTGGTGTGGTGTCCTCACTTTCCTGTCCTTCACCATTGGCGCTCCCCTGTTCCATCCCTCACCGCTGCTGGCTGTCCCCGTCAGCTCCGCTTCGGCTCCCGGCACTGCTGGGTCCGCCGGCGCGGCCCCCATGGCGGAGACCGGTGTGCCGCACGCTGCGGCAGCCGCTGCACAAAGCCCGGCCCGGCCGGCAGTGGAGGCACCTGACCTTCCACCGGCTGCCCCTCCACTGCACATCCGTTATCCGGCCGCCGCCTTCGACGTCGCTATCCAGCCCCTGGACCTGGACGGCGAAGCCCAATCCAGCCGCACCATCGAGCCCCCTGCCACCAAGGACGGATACTGGCTGACGGCCTTCGGCACGCCAGGGAAAGGCTCTGGCAACACCACCTACGTCATCGGCCACAGCTGGGAAGGCGCGGACGCTCCCTTCAACCATCTCAGTTCCGCGGCGGCCGTTGGTGACCGGCTTGATGTTGAGACTCCGGCCGGAACCATCAGCTACCGGGTGGACAGCGTCACCACCTATCTGAAGTCAAGCCTCAAGGACAGTCCGGTCTGGGACATGGTGCCCAACCGCCTGGTCCTCATCAGTTGCTACACGGAGGATCCGTGGGGCAAGAACGTGGTGGTGACCGCGTTCCCCGCAGTTCCCTAGCGACCCGGTCCGGCAGTCAAGGGGCTGCCCGGGCCTAACGTACCTGTTCACCCCGCCGTGGGCGGGCGGACAATGGGCAGCATGATGTGGGAACACTTCGACGGGGCCCCGCTGCTGGTGGGACTCATGCCCAAACAGCACCCGGAGGTGATCGAGGCCGCGGCCGCCCTGGCTGCCCGGCTGGCCGCACCCCTGGTCTGCGCGTACGTAGATGAAGCCAGCTACCTTGTGGAGTGGGACCCCGCCCGCTCCGCCCACCGCCTTTCGCGGCACCCCGACGCTGATGATGACATGCCTGCACTGGCCGCGGAGTTGAAGGCACAGGTCCAGGCCACGGTGGACAAGCTGCCGGCGGGCGGCGGTCGCCCCGAGTGGTCTTTCCGTACCCTCACCGGGGATCCGGCCCGTGCCCTTGGGCAGCTGGCAGCCGAAGTGGACGCCACCATCATCATTGTGGGCACCTCGGAACGGGGATTGTCCCACCGGCTCTCGGAGGCCCTGGGTGGATCCGTGGGGGCCTGGCTCAGCCACCATCAAAGCCGGCCGGTGCTGGTGGTTCCCTATCGGATGGCCGCCCACGAGGACCGGCCATGAGCAGCGGGCAGGGACGCGGATGCCTCCCTGCGGGGCCCGGCTAAAGTAAAGCGAAAGTAGTTATTCTCGGTGCTGGCGCAGTGCCGTACCTGCCAGTAAGCTAATTTCAGCAAGGCCGATCCAGAGAGATGGAAGCCGGAATTGCCCAAAAGCTGCTCCGGAGTGCGTATCCCCCAATAACGCACTCCGGAGCTTTTTTGTGCCCTGAAGGAAACCTGGGTGAGTCGGACCCCACCGCGCCAATGATACCCCCTAGGGGTACTTGCCAAGATACCCCACCCGGGTATAAGTTGACTGCATGAACGCTATGGAAGAAGCCGTTTCCGCGGCCGAGCGGCCGGCCACCGAGGATGGCACCGCCCCGCAACATGGCTACACGGGAAACAAGGATGCGTACCTGCGCCGCCTGAAGCGCATCGAGGGCCAGGTGCGCGGCATCGCCCGGATGGTGGATGAGGACAAGTACTGCATCGACATCCTCACCCAGGTTGCCGCCGTCACCAAGGCCCTGCATGCTGTCAGCCTCGGCCTGGTCGAGGAACACATCGGCCACTGCGTGGTGGGGGCAGCCTCCGAACCGGACCCCGACGCACGCGCAGAAGCCATTGATGCCAAGGTCAAGGAAGCTGCCGACGCGATCGGCCGGCTGCTTCGCTGACACCACCCCATCCCACCCCGGCCACCGCCGGCCCCACTGAAGGAGCAAGCCATGAGCACCACCTCCCCCACCACCACAACCATCAGCGTCTCCGGCATGACCTGCGGACACTGTGTGTCGGCAGTCAGCGAAGAACTCGAAGCCCTTGAAGGCGTCGAAGCAGTGAACGTGGACCTGAACGCCGGCGGCGTTTCCACCGTGACCATCACCTCGGGCAAGGAACTCTCCCCTGCGGAAATCGGCGAAGCCGTAGCCGAGGCCGGCTACCTGGTGGTAGCCAACGAAGCCTAGAAACCCTTCCACTACCGGAAAGCCGACCATGAGCCACCAGGAACTGCTCCGCCCGCCGGGCACCCGCATCGTCGAACTCGACATCGAAGGGATGACGTGCGCATCCTGCGTCAACCGGGTGGAAAAGAAGCTCGGCAAGCTCGACGGTGTGGCCGCAACGGTCAACCTGCCACTGGAGTCCGCATACGTCACGGTCCCGGAGGGCGTCACCGACGAACAGCTCACAGCAACGGTGGAAGCGGCCGGCTATAAGGCAACGGTCCGCGCCCAACACCCTAAGGGTCCGGAAGCCGGGCCTGCCACTGAAGCCGCTGCGGTCCCCGCATCGCTGCTCCGCCCGCGCCTCATCCTCGCCGCAGCCCTGACGGCCCCGGTATTCCTGGTCAGCATGGTCCCGGCGTTCCAGTTCCCCAACTGGGGGTGGGTGGCGGCAGTGCTGGCGCTGCCGGTGGTCACGTGGGCTGCATGGCCCTTCCACCGTGCCGCGGCCATCAACGCCAGGCATCTCGCCTCCACCATGGACACCCTGGTGTCGCTCGGGGTGGCGTCAGCGTACCTGTTCTCGGCCTGGCAGCTGCTGGCGGACCCGCGGATGACCGAGCACCCGGGCATGGAGGGCATGTCCGGCGGCCTGTACTTCGAGGTGGCATCCGTCGTCACCACTTTCCTGCTCCTGGGCCGGTACCTGGAGGCCAATGCCAAGCAGAAGGCCGGTGATGCCCTCAAGGCCCTGCTGAACCTGGGTGCCAAGGATGCCACTGTCCTGCGCAACGGCAACGAGGAGAAAATTTCCGCCGACAAGCTCCAGGTGGGCGACGTCCTGGTGGTCCGGCCGGGAGAGAAGATCGCCACCGATGGCGTAGTGGTGGACGGGGCCTCGGCCGTTGACGCCTCCCTGGTGACCGGTGAATCGGTCCCCGTGGAGGTGGGACCGGACAGCCGCGTCACCGGCGCCACCATCAACACCTCCGGCCGCCTCCTGGTCAGGGCCACCCGGGTTGGTTCCGAAACCACTCTCGCCCAGATGGCGCGGCTGGTGTCGCAGGCCCAGACCGGCAAGGCACCCATCGCGCGGCTCGCAGACCGGATCAGCGCGGTCTTCGTGCCGGTGGTCCTGGCGCTTGCCGTCCTGACGTTCGTGCTCTGGCTCCTCCTCGCCGGCCCGGCCGCTGACGGGGACCACCTGCGGCAGGCGTTCACGGCCGCCGTCGCCGTGCTGGTCATTGCCTGCCCCTGCGCACTCGGCCTGGCCACCCCGGTGGGCCTGCTGACGGGCACGGGCCGGGGAGCCCAGCTGGGCATCCTGATCAAGGGCCCCCAGGTCCTTGAAGACACCCGCACCGTTGACACCATCCTGCTGGACAAGACGGGCACCGTCACCACGGGCGTGCTGGCCGTGGATGCGACGGCAGCGTTCCCCGGGTTCCAGGACCAGGACGTCCTCCGGCTGGCCGGAGCCGTCGAGGCCGCCTCCGAGCACCCGGTGGCCCGCGCCATCGCGGCGGCAGCAGTTGCCGGGGCGCCGTCGATGGGCGCAACGGACGACGCCGGCCCGTTGCCATCCGTGCAGGATTTCAGTTCCGCCCCGGGCGGCGGAGTCTCGGGAACCGTCGGGGGCCGGGCCGTGATGGCAGGGCGGAGCGGCTGGCTGGAGCAGAACGGGATTGTCCTGGATGCCGGCCAGCGGGCCCTGCTGTCGTCCGCTGAGGAGGGTGGAGCGACGGCCATCTGCGTTGCCATGGATGGGAAAGCCGCCGGAATCATCAGCCTCCGGGACACCGTCAAGGAAGGGTCCGCAGCCGCCGTCGACCGGTTGAAGGCACTGGGCCTGCGGCCCATCCTGCTGACCGGGGACAACGCCGCCGTCGCCGCCCGGGTGGCTGCCGCCGTCGGCATCGCCCCGGACGACGTCTACGCCGGCGTCCTGCCGGAAGGGAAGGTCGAGGCAGTCCGGAAGCTCCAGGCGGGGGGCGCCACGGTGGCCATGGCCGGGGATGGCGTCAACGACGCCGCGGCGCTGGCGCAGGCCGATCTGGGAATTGCGATGGGGTCCGGCACGGATGTGGCCATCGAAGCCGCTGACCTGACGGTAATGGGCAACGACCTCGCCCAGGTGGCACAGGCCATCGAGCTGTCCCGGAAGACCCTGGGCACCATCAAGACCAACCTGTTCTGGGCGTTCTTCTACAACGCGGTGGGCATCCCGGTGGCCGCCCTGGGGCTGCTCAATCCGATGATCGCCGGCGCTGCCATGGCCGCCAGTTCCGTCCTGGTGGTGGCCAACTCGCTGCGCCTGCGCAGCTTCGGGAAATAGCAGCAGTGCGTCGGCCGAGGCTCAGGCCGCGCCGTAACGCACTGCGGCGCGCGCCTTGGCCTTGGCCGCTTCCGCGTCCCGGTCCTTGGGCGGCGCCTGCGTTACCAGCGCATCCAGCAGGTGCTGTGTGATGTGGGCGATCTCATGGACGGCGTCGTCAAAGGCCTCCTGGTTGGCCTTTGACGGCTTGGTGCTGCCGCTGATCTTGCGGACATACTGCAGGGCGGCTGCGTGCACTTCCTCGGACGTGGCGTGCGGCTCGAAGTTGTGGAGGGTTCGGATATTCCGGCACATACCGCCATGCTAGGCTCTTCCAACGCCTGGGATCGACCCCTTTTTCATGGCCTCCGCCCGGCGTCCATGGGGAGCCCGGCATGGGCAGGGCTGCCCATCGACACTTTTTTGGGGTCCGGGATAGGTTTTAGGCAATGGATCTTCCGGATGAGCCGGGGGGCCGCTGGGGATGCCGATCTGGTTCGGATCCACGATTTCAACAAGGAGAAACTGATGGCTATTTGGGGTGCAGACGTTGAGCAGCTTCGCCAGCTCGGCAGCAAGCTTCAGGCAGGGGCGTCCGAGATCGAGACGCAGAAATCCACTCTCACCAAGGTCCTGAGCAGCACCAACTGGGAAGGCCCGGACGCCACCAAGTTCCGCAACGAATGGTCCGGCACCCACACGGCGATGCTCACCAAGGTTGCCGAGGCACTGAAGGAAGCGGGCGCGCAGGCCAAGCGCAACGCCGAAGAGCAGAGCCAGGCCTCCCACTAGGCTTACCGCAGCGGGCGGGGCAGGGACACCAACCGGTGTCCCTGCCCTTTTTTGTTGGCGTCCGACGGCGGCGCCTGGGGGTGCAGGGCCACCGGCAAGGCGGCGGCCCGCCTTGCCGGTGGCCGGCTTCCCGGGCGGGTACGGCTAAGGCACGGGCGAAGCGCAGGTGACGGGCGTGGCTAAGGGACGGGCTCGACGTCGTTCGCGTGTTCCAAGGGTGACGCCGTGACACCTGCACCTTTTTCGCCGGGGGATGCGGCGGCACGCAGCTCGTCCACCCGGACCAGGATGACCCCGCCGACGATCAGCACACCGCCCAGGAGCTGGATGGCGCCGGGCAGTTCGCCGAGCAGCAGCCATGCCCACAGCACTGCGAACAGGACCTCCGTCAGCGACACGAAGGATGCCACTTTGGAACCGAGGGCCCGCGCGGCCATGATGCCCGAGACGTACGCCAGCACGGTGGCCAGCACCACCAGTCCCGCAAGGGACACCCACCAGGGTGTGGTCCAGGGGCCAAGCGTGGTGTCCGCGGCACTGAATGTCATGGGCAGCAGGCCCGTTGCGGCAGCAAGCCACATCACGGCAGCGCCAGTCATGAGTCCCCCTGACGCAAGGACAATGGGGGGCAGGGTGTCATTTTCCCTGGCGGTGATGAAGAAATAAATGGCCAGGCAGACGGCGGCCGCCATTCCCCAAAGGACCCCGATGAGGTCCACCTTCACGGCGCCGGTAAGGTCAAGGACCAGCACCAGCCCGGCGAGGGACAGCAGTGTCCCGCCGGCCGTCAGCAGCCTGGGACGCCGCCGGCTCGCGGCCCAGAGCCACAGGACGATGATCACCGGGGCCAGGTACTCCAGCAGGAGGGCCACTCCCACGGACAACCGGGCCACCGCGTTGAAGTAGAACAACTGGCAGGCCGCCACACCAATGAGCCCGAACAACACGATCGTGAGCCAGTTGTCCCGCAATTTGTGCCAGCGGCCCTTGAGCGCAAAGGCAGCGGGCAGTGCAAGGATCAGCGCCGCACCAGTCAGGCGGGCGGTGACGGCAGCTCCCGGCGACCAGCCGGCCTCAAGCAATGACTTGGCGAAGGACCCGGACAGGCCAAAAACCGCGGAAGAGAACAGTGCGGTTCCGAGCCCGGACGCCAGGAAGCCAGGGCGCCCGGTGCGCAGTTCCGGGGTGGGGGTGATGTTGTTGGCGGCAGGCACCGTCGCCTCCTGTCAGGAGTAAAGTGGGGTAATGCTCATGACACTACGCTTGGGTGCTGTAAGGAGTCAACATGGTTTTCGCCCCTGACACTGAAGTGGCGCTGCGTACGGTGGTGAACCTCATCAACACTTCCGCGAATGGCAGGGAAGGACTGGCTTCCGTGGCAGATCTGGACGCCTTCCTGGCCGCTGAAGGGTTCTCCGGCGGCCGGAGCCGCGATGCCGCGGAATTGGAAAGCGTGCTGCAGTTGCGACGTGAACTGGCAGCGGTTTGGACCGCGGATGAGGATGCCGCCGTTGAAACGGTTAACCGGCTGCTGCGGGACGCGAATGCGCTGCCTCAGCTGATGAAGCACGACGGCTGGGACTGGCATCTGCATGCAACGGCGCCGGAAGCTCCCCTGTCGGACCGGATGAGCACCGAGGCGGCAATGGCCCTTGCTGACGTGATCCGCAGCAAGGAGATGGAGCGGCTGCGCATGTGCGAGTCGGAAGACTGCGATGCGGCGGTGCTGGACCTGAGCCGGAACCGGTCAAAGCGGTATTGCGACACGGGAAACTGTGCCAACCGGGCGCATGTTGCGGCCTACCGTGCCAGGCAGGCGGCCGCGAATTAGCAGGGTCTTCCTGCGCTTGGCCCTTAACGCTGGTTTGCCGCTAGCGCTGGGGCGTGCCGTCACTGCCGTTGCCGGATGCCGGCGGGTTCTCGCGGCCGGGAGCACCGAAGCCGTGGCCGGACCCTCCGTGGGGAGATGCTTTGGGCGCGGAGCTCAGGTTCACGCCCGACCCCTTGCCGAGGTGTTCGGCGTTCTCCTTGTAGCTCATCGACAGCATGGCGGCGATCACCAGGGTCACGATGAAGGCGATGCCGGCGGCCGTGAAGGCGAGGTCGAAGCGGGGCGCCCGGGCGCTCCCCCCGGAGGCGAAGATCAACACTGCCACGAAGGCGACGACGGCCCAGAATGCCGAAAACATCAGCGGCCCCTTCACCGAGGTCCGCAGCTTGCGCGGTTTTCCTTGATGCTGGTCAGCCACAGTGGTTCCTCCCTGCAGGCGGCGCGCGGCCGGCCTGGTTTACGAATTGCGGTTTCGCGCCGGATTTTCTACAGAAAGTAGAAGGGCGCTCCTCCTAGTTTACGGCTTTCCTGCGCCGGGGCGGGCATCGTGCCGCAGCGTCAGGCCGGACAGGACCCACAGGACGCCCGAAATGATGGCTCCTCCCCCGGCTACGCCGAGCAGGGCGTGGGCTCCGAGGTTGATGAAGAACGGCAGCAGCACGGCCGTTCCGATGCCGATGACTCCGGACGCCATCCAGTCGCGGGCCAGGACGTGGCGGCCCCTGTTCTGCAGGCCGCAGGCGAGTTCGAGGACACCGGCAACGCCCAGCCCCAGGGCCGCGATCACCCCGAACAACAGGTCACTGTGCAGCAGGATCACCGCAAAACCGGCACCGGCCAGGACGGCGCCGCCGGCGGAAAGCAGCTTTCCGGGCGTGGAATTCTGCGCGAAACCCGCTGCGGGGACAGTCCGGAGGGACACCACACCGGCCGCCAGGAGGTAGAGGCCGCCGGCCCAGCCCATGACCTCCACGGAAGGCGAAGTCCAAAACACCGTCATCGCGCCGAATGCCAGCGCGGCAGCCGCGCGCAGCAGGACCGGCTTCCAGAGGTCGTTGCGGGGGGCAGTTCCCGGGGCTGCGCCCGCGGGAGTGGATGGTTGCGTCACCGGTCCAGTTTAGTGCCGGCTGCCGGAAGGTCGAACCCGGCCACCGTGCCGGCCTGGAATGCCGCCTCAGGCGGACCCCAGCACTATCCAGCGGTCAGACCGGGCACGAAGGCCAAGGGTCAGGGCGCGGGCGGCCATGTATCCCACGCCGAAGGCGGCCCAGAGCCAGGCCAGCCCTGCGGCGCCGGTGGCACCGGAGAGCGCCACCCCGGCCAGCAGCGGCACGTAGACGGCGAGGTTCACCAGCCCGGCGAGAGCGAGGTACCGTGCGTCCCCGGCACCTATCAATACACCGTCCAGGACAAAGACATATCCGGCGATGGGCTGTCCGGCAGCCAGGACCCAGAGCGCAACGGTGAGCACTGACTGCACTTGCGGATCCGGAGTGAACACGGCCCCCACCCAGGGGGCAACTGCGGCCAGCAGCAGGCCCGTGACCACGCCGAACCCTGCGCCCCACTTGGTCATGGTGCCGGTGAGAAGTCGGGCCCTGCCGGCATTCGAAGCACCCAACTCCTTCCCGATCAGCGCCTGCGCGGCGATAGCCAGGGCATCCAAGGCGAAAGCCAGGAAGGAAAAGATGGTCATGGCCAGCTGGTGGGCGGCGAGGTTGACCTCACCCTGGGCCGTCACCACCAGCACCGTGGCCAGGATGGCTGCCCGCAGGCTGAGTGTACGCAGCATGAGCCAGGATCCAACACGGGTCATGCCAAGAATGCCCCGCCAGCTGGGCAGAAGACTGACGGCGTGCCGCACCGCGTTCCGGCGCACCATCACGACGTAGACGGCAGCCATGGCCCACTGGGCCAGGCTGGTGCCGATCGCCGATCCGGCCACAGACAAGCCCAGGCCGTAGACAAGCCACAGGTTCAACAAAATGTTGACGCCGAATCCGGCCGTTGCCACCACCAGCGGGGTCCGGGTGTCCTGCAGTCCGCGAAGCACGCCGGTGCCGGCGAAGATCAGGAGCATCGCCACCAGGCCCGGCATGGACCAGCGGAAATATTCGACGGCAAAGGTGCGCACGCTGCCTTCCGCGCCCAGCAGGTCAATGAGCGGCTCTGCAGCGGCGAAGCCGGCCATCGCAAGGAGCACACCAAGCAGCGTTGCCAGCCACACGCCGTCGCGCCCTGCGGCGAGGGCCTTGCCCAACTGGCCGTCGCCGATGGCACGGGCCACGGCAGGCGTCGTGGAGTACGCCAGGAAGACCATCAGCCCGACGGCGGTCTGCAGCACAGCGGACGCCAGTCCCACCCCGGCAAGCTGGGCGACGCCAAGATGCCCCACGATGGCAGAGTCAGCCAGCAGGAAGAGGGGTTCAGCCACCAGCGCCCCGAAGGCAGGGACGGCGAGGCGGAGGATTTCGCGGGCTGGGCCGCGGGTCCCGGCCGCGGGGGCAAGCGCAGGTTGTTGGGGCACGTTGCCAGCCTAACCGCGGCTGCCAGCCGACGAGGCCCGGGCATGACAAAGCCCACACTTTCAGCATATTAGTTGACAGTTCAACTATTGCTCGGGGACAGTGGATCCATGAACAAGTCAGCACTGACCACCACCGCCCTTGCCGCCCTTCGCATCATCCTCGGCTTCCTCTTCGCAGCCCACGGCTGGCAGAAGTTCAATGAATGGACCATCGCCGGCACCCAGGCCTCCTTCGCCAAGATGGGCGTTCCGGCGGCCGACGTCGTGGCCCCCGCCATCGCCGTCCTCGAACTGGCAGGCGGCATTGCCCTGATCCTGGGGATCCTCACCCGCGTGGTGGCCGCCCTGCTTGTCCTGGACATGCTGGGCGCCCTGTTCCTGGTGCACGTCCAGGCCGGCGTTTTCGCGGCAAACGGGGGGTACGAACTCGTGCTCCTGCTGGCCGCGGCTTCCTTCGCCCTGGCCCTCACCGGAGCGGGGCGGCTCTCCCTGGACCGTGCCCTCTTCGGCCGCCGTCCTGAGTCCCGGCTCGCGGTCCTCGCGTAACCCCCCATGCCCCAGCCCGACGGCGGCAGCTCACCCAAGGTGACCTGCCGCCGTCGGACTTTAAGCGGCGCTTCGCTTTGTTGCGGCACCAACCGGCCGGTAACCGGGGCCGCCAGTAGGATCGCAGCATGACTGAGACCCGCCGGCCCAACTCGGTAACCCTCCGCTTCCTAGCCGCCCCCACCGACGTGGGACACAGTGGTTCAGTCGATGCCGGCACGGTGCTCGAGTGGGTGGACAAGGCCGCTTACGCCGCAGCGGTGGGCTGGGCCAAGTCCTACTGCGTGACCGCGTACGTGGGGAACATCCACTTCGCTGACCCCGTCAACAGCGGAGACATGGTGGAAGTTGAGGCCACCATCGTTTACACCGGCCGGTCCTCCATGCACATCCACACCGTGGTCTCCTCCGGCGATCCGAAGGGCGGGCCAGCCACCATGCGCAGCCAGTGCATGGTGATCTTCGTGGCGGTGGGCGCGGACGGCAAGCCCATCCCGGTGGAGCAGTTCGAACCCACAACCCCTGCGGAGATTGAGCAACGGGACCACGCACTGGCCAGGATCAAGGTCAGGGAGCAGATCGTGGAAGCCATGAACCGGCAGGAATATACCGACGCGGGTACGGCCGAACGCGTGACACTGCGGTTCATGGCCGCCCCTACCGACGTGAACTGGGGCGGCAAGGTCCACGGCGGCATCGTCATGAAATGGATCGACGAAGCCGCGTACGTGTGCGCCTCCCGCTACTGCGGCAGGGACACTGTGGCCGTCTTCTCCGGCGGCGTGCGCTTCTACCGGCCCCTGCTCATTGGCCATGTGGTGGAGGTCGAGGCCCGTCTGGTGTACACCGGGACCAAGGGCATGCACATCGCCGTCCACGTCCGTTCCGGCGACCCCAAGGGCCGGGAACTGAACCTCACCACCTACTGCCTCACGGTGATGGTGGCGCGCGACGACGAAGGCACCTCCGTGCCCGTTCCGGCCTGGGTGCCGGTCAGCGAGGAAGACAAGCGGCTCCACGCCCACGCCCGCGAACTCCTTGAAATCCGGGGCACGGCCCCCGGGAACCGCCTGCCGAACCATCTGCTGGCCGCAGCAGGACCTGCCGGCAGCGCCGCGTCCCAGTCAGGAGGCGAGGGCGCCTAGAAGCCTCCGCCACCGGCGTCGCCGGCCATGTTGGCAAAGCGGGAGTAGTGGCCCTGGAACGCCACCACGATGTCCTTGGTGGGGCCGTTACGGTGCTTGGCCACCAGGATGTCCGCCTCCCCGGCGCGGGGTGATTCCTTGTCATAAACGTCTTCACGGTGGAGCAGGATGACCATGTCTGCATCCTGCTCGATGGAACCGGACTCACGGAGGTCCGACACCATGGGCCGCTTGTCCTGGCGCTGTTCAGATCCACGGTTCAGCTGGGACAGGGCGATGACGGGGACCTGCAGTTCCTTGGCGAGGAGCTTCAGCGCACGGGAGAACTCGGAAACCTCCTGCTGGCGGGACTCCACCTTCTTGCCCGAGCTCATGAGCTGCAGGTAGTCGAGGATGACCAGCTTGAGGTCATGCTGCTGCTTCAGGCGCCGGCACTTGGCCCGGATTTCCATAAGGGACATGTTGGGGCTGTCGTCGATAAACAGCGGGGCATCATTCATACGGCCCATCGTGGTGGCAATCTTGGACCACTGCTCGTCCTTGATGGTTCCCTTGCGGAGGTCCTGGAGCCCAATGGTGGCTTCGGCGGACAGAAGGCGCATGGCGATCTCGTTCCGGCCCATTTCCAGGGAGAACATCACCGTGGAGAGGTTGTTCTTGATGGCCGCGGACCGGGCGAAGTCAAGGGCAAAGGTTGACTTACCCACGGCGGGGCGCGCAGCGATGACGATCATCTGGCCGGGGTGGAGCCCGTGGGTCAGTTCATCGAGTTCGTAGAAGCCTGTGGGGACACCGGTCATGCCTTCACCGCGGTGGCCGGACGCCTCAATTTCGTCCACCGTGGACTCCATGACGTCCTTCAGCACCACGTAGTCCTCGGCGGTGCGGCGTTCGGCAACGGCGTAAACCTCCGCCTGGGCCTGGTTGACCAGGTCCTCCACCTCGCCGTCGGAGCCGTAACCCAGCTGGACGATCTTGGTGCCGGCGTTCACCAGGCGGCGAAGCACTGCCCGCTCGGCCACGATCTCGGCGTAGTAGCCGGCGTTGGCGGCAGTGGGCACGGTCTGGATCAGTTCGTGCAGGTAGGCCGGGCCGCCGATCCTGTTGATCTCGGCGCGCTTGGTCAACTCGTCGGACACCGTAACCGCGTCCGCGGGCTCCCCGCGCCCATAGAGGTCAATAATGGCCTCATAAATGGTCTCGTGCGCAGGCCGGTAGAAATCCTGGCCGCGGAGGATCTCGACAACGTCCGCGATGGCGTCCTTGGACAGCATCATTCCGCCCAGGACGGACTGTTCAGCCGCTATATCCTGGGGCGGCTTCCGGCTCGCGTCCGATCCACGGGTTGCCTCGACAGGGTCCAGATGCGCGATTGACAAAGCTGCCGTCCTCCATTTGTACCGGGTGTGCCGCCCGGTGATCCATCCTGTTCGCGGCCTCCGACAACCGGATCCGCCACCCATCAAGGTCTACCCGCAGGCCCTGACATTCACGTGCCGCGGTCCGGAAACCGGCTCCGTTCCGGAGTTATCCCCAATATCCACAGCTTTTCCACAGACAGAGGCGGGCAGCGGTGCGAAGGGGCCCGGAAACCGAAACAGTGGGACCTGCTTCGGCTGCGGAGAACAGGTACCCCGCTACGCTAGCCGCCGGGACGCCAGCCGCAAAGCCAGCATCCCGCAGGAGCTGTGGATAACCTGTGCACTATGGGGCATAGCTTGTGCACAGCCTGTGGGGAAGTCTGTGGATACTAATTTTCTTTGGCTGGTGATTCGCGCCTGACCTGCGAAAACTCCTTGGCTGCCATGTGGAGTAAATATTTCTTCGCGGGAATTTCATCCACAGGTACGGAACGGGACCGCTAGGGGGAGGAAGGCTGAAGGACCTTCCGGAACGGGTAGTGTGCGAGCTCGTGGCGCATCTCATATTCCGTGCCGGAAGTCCAAGGGCGGCCCGTCCGCGCCTGTATGCGGGGTAGTGAATATTGCTGTGGATAAACCCGATGTGGATTAAGCTCTACATATGGGCGATCTCCTGCTGGTGCTGTTGCCGGCGATAGTTTTGGTAGCGCTCATGTGGGGCGTTGCTACCGCACTGCGGCCGCGTGATGCGGGAACCTCAGAAGCCGAAAAATACCAGCGGGAACTCGCCGAGCGCTCTGCCAGGCACTACGCAGCCCAGGTCCAGGCGGCCACCGCAGCCCGTGCCCGCCTGGCGGCGGCTACCCACCCCAGCCAAAACGCCCAGCAACACAACCAGCAGCAGGAATATATCCGCGCGGGCGACCAGCACGGCAATCGCACCTGGCGACGGCCAGGAAGTACAGAGAACGGCTCATGAAGATGGAATCCCTTGTGGTCCCGGTCCTTATCCTGCTCGCGGTGGTTGCGCTGGTTATGGTGGCATACCGCGCCGCCCGCAACCGCAGGGCATCGCACGGCACGGCCCCGTCCGCACAGCCCGCCGCACCACAGGAGCTCGCCCAGGCAGCTGCGAACAGGCTGTCGGAGGACCAGCACCGGAGGATCTATGCCCTGATCGCGCAGGGCCAGGCGATGGCCGCCATCAAGCTCTACTACGAGGTCACCGGCGAGGGCCTGCGTGCCTCGCGTGACGCCGTCGGCGCCCTGGCCGCCCATCCCCAGCCCTACCGGAGCCAGGAGCAGGCGCAGGTGGTTGAGGAGGACGACGACGAGCCGCAGCGGTTCCCGTACCGCTACCGGGCGATCGCGAGCAAAGGCGACGTAACCCGCGAGGTCAGCAGCAACATGCTCAATGATGAGATCTACGGCAGGATCCGCACGCTGGCCCGGAGTGGCGATACCGAGGCCGCTGCCAACGCTTTGACGCGCCACTCGGATATCTCGCTGAAGCAGGCACGGGAATTCATCGCGCTGCTGGACGACTAGCAGGAACCAGACATGCGGGCCAGCAACTGCCCGGACGTCCCAGCCCCGCGGTCACTGATGGGCGGGGCGTACAGCTGGTGGTCGGTTGAACAGATCGGGACCCCGTCCTGCTGGACGGGGTCCCGATCTGTTCCTGGCTGCCGGCCGGTTTACTGACCCAGGGTCAGGATCAACTTGGGTGCCGCGGTGCCGCCCGCTTCCCTGGAGTTGAGGTCCAGGCCATCACTGCTGCTCGAGTCCAGGCCGAGCGAGAGCTGTTGGCCCAGCTCTCCGGACAGTCCGCTCACGGTCAGCGGAATGTTGTAGCTGGTGTTGGTTGTTGTAGGGCCAAGCTTGCCAATAATGGTTCCGAGCGCCGGACGGCTGTTATACGTGATCCCCGCCTCGGTCCAGTTGTCATCTGCAACCACCTTGACGTTTTGGGTACCCGTGGAACCACTCCCGGCACTGCGCAGCTGCAAGGTGGCACTCTGCAGCGTCCTGCCCGAATACTGTGAGAGGTCGAACTTGAGGTAGGTCACCTCCACGGGGCTGTTGTCCACCCCCAGCAGGGTGCTTGTGCCGAAGTTCGATCCAGCCGACCCGCTGGACGCATAGGTGTCAGCTGTTGCCGTCAGGGTGACGGTCTGCGGTGTGCCGCCCCCGCCCGCCGCGGCCGCGGTGGTGAAGGTCCACGTCCTGTCCGAGGCCAGAGGGTTGCCGGCCGTGTCCTTCACCCCACTGGTGCCACCTTTGATGGTCGCCGTGTACGTCGTCCCCGCCGCCAGGTCAGCGTTCGGGTTCAGCGTCGCCACTTTGTTGGTGCTGTCGTACGTCACGGTGGCCGGGACGGCAGTCGCGCCCGCCGCCAGGGTGAAAGTGGTCGACGTGACGGTTGATGCAGTCATCGCTTCCGAGAAGGTCCCTGTTACATTGGCCGTGACCGCTACACCGGTGGCACCGGCAGTCGGCGAGGTAGCCGCCACAGTCGGAGCGGTGGTGTCACCGCTTCCACTGCCGCCGCCGCTGCTGGGACTGTAGTAGTGCCAGTACCGGCTGGTGGCGTTGACATCCGCGAGCACCAGCAGGCCGCTGT
>NZ_JBPFDN010000011.1:0-126258 GCF_059414985.1 Arthrobacter sp. SAFR-044
CACATTCATCCCCCCACCCCACATCGACCCCACCCAAACACCCCAACAAAACCACTACTTCAAACCACCCCCACCACCCCACCAACGACAATGAAGAGTGTCCAAAGAGTCTCCGTTAGGCTTCACCCATGACCGATACCAGCAGTGCAAAAGCCACCGAACTTCTCCGCCTCCACGAGGCCCCTGAGATCCTCCAGGTGGTCAACGTGTGGGATGCCATCACGGCCAAAGTCATAACGGACGTTCCTGGAACCACTGCCCTGGCAACGGCAAGCCACTCCATCGCCGCAACACTGGGTTACCAGGACGGCGAGAACATTCCCGTCGACGAGATGATCGGCTTTGTGGGGCGCATCGCCGCAGCCACCCACCTTCCTGTCAGCGCCGATCTTGAATCCGGTTACGGCAATCCGGGCGAGACCATCCGCAAGGCCATCGGAGTCGGAATCGTCGGCGCAAACATAGAGGACCAGATGCGCCCGCTGACAGATGCCGTCAACCAGATGGCAGCCGTTGTTCATGCCGGCGCTGCAGAAGGAGTCGGCTTCGTCCTGAACGCCCGGACCGACGCATTCCTCAAGGGGAAGGACCGTAAGCCTCAGGATGTACTTGCAGATGCGATCGAACGCGGCAAGGCGTTCCTGGACGTCGGCGCCACCTCAGTTTTTGTCCCTGGGCTCCTGGACGAGCCCACGGTCACCGCACTGGTAGAGGGCATCGGCTGGAACAAAATCTCGGTCATTAGCGTCCCCGGCTCCCTGCCGCCGGCCAAGCTGCAGGAACTGGGTGTTGCACGCATCTCGTACGGCCCTTGGACGCAGCGGGTAGCCCTGACAGCCCTGGCTGACACAGCCGCCAAGCTTCTCGCCGGTGGCCAGCTACCCGAAGACACACGCCCGCTGAGCTAAGCGCTGCCTGGCCCAATGATCCGGGTCTCCGTCGCGCCAGGCCAGAAAGGAGCGGAAGAACGTTGACCAAGAACCTGACTGCGGCTTTCCTGTGGCCGCGCCCGCCGGAATTGCCAACGCCGGTATTTTCCGACCAGCGGTGGCTTGACGCAGTGTTCCTCCACTGGCGGATCCCTGAAGCATTAGCGGCCACGTTCATGCCGTACGGGCTCCAACCGGATGTCTTCGACGGGAGTTCGTGGGTAGGTCTCATCGGATTCCGCATGGTGCAGGCCGGGCTCGGCCACGGTCCCGGCATTCCCTACCTCGGAAGCTTCAACGAGGTCAATGTCCGGCTTTACTCCCGTGAGCCGGATGGGACCCGCGGGGTGGTGTTCCTGACCCTGGACGCAAACCGGCTGCCGGTCGTGCTGGCCACCCGGGCTGCCGGAATCCCTTACGTGTGGTCGCGTATTTTGCAGGTGCAACCCTTTCCGGGCAGCGACAGCGGGCGTCAGGATGGCAGCAGCCGGACCACAGCCGGCAGCGCGGGGAACTTCCGGTCGGCTACTCGGTCCACCGGTTTGGCGCCACCGCCGCCCGCAGCAAGTTCGTGGTCATTCCCAGGCTGCAGACCGCGGCTGCCGACCCGTTGTCCATCTTCCTGACCGCCAGGTATGGCATGCACGGACGCTTCCGGGGCAGAACCATCTACGTTCCGAACACCCACCACGAATGGCCCCTCTTCGGCGCCGAGGTCCACCATCTCAGCGATGGATTGGTGAGAGCTGCCGGCATCAGCGTCAGCGGCCCGCCAGAGTCGGTCCTCTACTCCCCTGGAGTCCGGACAAGATTCGGCAGGCCGCGCATCCTGGGGACTGCCGGCTAGCGACCAGTCTCCTGGACATCCTGCCAGCCCTGGCCTTCGCTGAACCTGCTCACCAACGTACCCACACCAGCCTGGAGGGAGTCGGAGGGATCGAAGTACAAGGCCCCCTCCGATGCCCGGCTGTGCGTAATCAGCTGCTCGGCCTCCAGCTTCGCCTCGGGTACCGTTGCGCCGATAATCCCGGTACGCGCCGGAAGAACCGTCGTGTGCACCACGTCGGCCTCCGTCTGGGTCAGCGGGACCGTGGTGCCTGCGTTGATCTCATCGTTGGGGAACGCGAACTCGGCATCACCGGGGGCAACAGGAACGGTGTACTCCAGGAAGTAGGTCATACCCCACCCTTGCAGAAAAGCCGCCACCGTCAAAAGGCCCGCGGACTACTTGCCCAGGCCGGCCTTGCGGAGTGCCTCGGCCATGGCCGTATTGGCGGGCTGGGGTTTGGGACCCGGCCGGCCACCACCAGTGGTCGATCCCTGCTGCCCCGCTTGTTGGCGGTCGGGGCGTCCAACGCGCCCAGCCTTTCGGCCGTCTGCGTCCCGCCGCCCGGAACCTGCACCGCCGCCGGCTGGTTCGTCGTCGAGCCTTAACGTCAGGGAAATCCGCTTCCGCTCCGGATCAGCCTCCAGTACCTTGACCCGGACCACCTGGCCGGACTTCACCACCTCGCGCGGGTCGGACACAAAGCGGTTGGACAGGGCAGACACGTGGACCAGGCCGTCCTGGTGGACTCCAACGTCCACAAATGCGCCGAACGCGGCCACGTTGGTTACCGTTCCTTCGAGAACCATGCCCGGCACCAGGTCCGAGATCTTCTCAACGCCTTCCGAGAACGTGGCGGTAGTGAAGGCGGGACGTGGGTCGCGTCCCGGTTTATCCAGCTCAGCGAGGATGTCCTTGACGGTGGGAAGGCCGGCCGAGCCGTCCACGAATTTCTGCGGATCCAGGGAGGAGGCAGGTGCCGAACCGGCGGCCACGAGGATCTTCCTCGCCACCGCATAAGACTCGGGGTGCACGCTTGATGCGTCCAGGGGCTCCGCTCCCCCGGTAATCCTCAGGAATCCTGCGCACTGTTCGAACGCCTTGGCGCCCAACCGCGGCACTTTCTTGAGGTCGGTCCTCTTCCTGAAGGGTCCGTGCTCGTTCCGGTAGGCCACGATGTTTTCGCTCAGAAGGGGGCCGACGCCGGCCACGCGGCTCAGCAGTGCGGGCGAGGCGGTGTTGACGTCAACACCCACGGCATTGACGCAGTCCTCCACCACCCCGTCCAGGCTGCGGTCCAGTTTGGACGCTGTCACGTCATGCTGGTACTGCCCCACGCCGATGGACTTGGGATCGATCTTGACGAGTTCGGCGAGCGGGTCCTGCAGGCGCCGGGCAATGGACACGGCGCCGCGCAGCGAAACGTCCATTCCCGGCAGTTCAGCGGCGGCGAGCGCGGAGGCGGAGTAGACGGACGCACCGGCCTCGGACACCACGATTTTCTGGGGTTTCCGGTCCACCTCCGGGAGCAGCTTGATCAGTTCGGCAGCCAGTTTGTCTGTCTCGCGCGACGCCGTCCCGTTGCCGATAGCCACAAGTTCGACGGCGTGCTGCCGCGCCAAGCGCACCAGGGTGGCCAGGGCTTCGTCCCATTTCCGCGCCGGGGCGTGCGGGTAGACCGTGTCAGTGGCCACTACCTTGCCGGTGCCGTCCACCACCGCGACTTTTACCCCGGTCCGCAGGCCGGGGTCCAGGCCCAGGGTGGCACGGTTGCCGGCAGGGGCGGCCAGCAGGACGTCGCGGAGGTTAGCGGCGAACACCCTGACGGCTTCGTCCTCAGCTGCTGCGAACAACCTGGCGCGGAGGTCGGAGGTGAGCCGGGCCAGCACGCGTGAGCGCCAGGCCACCTGGGCTGTCTGCATCAACCAGGCGTCGGCGGGACGGCCACGGTCGGCGACCCCGAGGAACCTGGCCACTGCGGACTCGTAGCGGGCGCGGGCGGCGGTGAGGGCGGCGTCGTCCGACGGGTCGGCTTCGGCGAGGTCAAGTTCAAGGACGCCGTCCTTCTCGCCGCGGAACAGCGCGAGTGTCCGGTGCGAGGGCATCCGGTCTGGTGCCTGAGCGAACTCGAAGTAATCCGCGAATTTCTGGCCTTCGGCTTCCTTGCCCTTTTTGACGCGGGAGACCATCCTGCCCTGGGTCCACATCCTGTCCCGCAGGGTCGCGGCGAGGTCAGGGTCCTGGGCCACCCGCTCCACCATGATGGCGCGTGCACCTGCGAGCGCGGCGGCGGGGTCACCGATGGCGTGCTCACTGTTGAGGTACTTCCCGGCCTCGTGTTCGGGATCCAGGTCCGGCCGTTTCAGCAGGGTGTCCGCGAGCGGCTCCAAACCTGCTTCCCGGGCGATCTGGGCTTTGGTCCGGCGCTTGGACTTGAACGGCAGGTAGATGTCTTCGAGCCGCGACTTGGTGTCCGCTGCCAGGATTGCCTTGCGCAGTTCAGGCGTCAGCTGGCCCTGCCCCTCAATCGCTTCGAGGACTGCACGACGACGGTCTGCCAGTTCGCGGAGGTAGCGCAGCCGTTCGTCGAGGTCGCGAAGCTGGGTGTCGTCCAGCGTGCCGGTGGCTTCCTTGCGGTACCGGGCGACGAAGGGGACCGTCGCCCCGCCGTCGAGCAATCCAACCGCCGCCTTCACCTGCCAGGCCTTGACGCCCAACTCGGCAGCGATCTGGTCGAAGATTGCGTCCTCCTCCGATGCGCGGGAGGAGGTGGGAACGGCGGAGGGAGCAGGCAGTTGAGTCACCAGAACATCTTGCCCTACCGGCCAGCCGGGCTCCACCGAACGGTGTGCTGACGAGGGTGCAGCGGGGAAAGAAAGGGTATTCCGCTGGGCCCTGCAAAGTGCTGTAGTGGACATGCCGTTACTGGCGCCGACGCTCGAGGAAGAGGCGATCATGCGGGAACTGCTTGTGGTTTTTCAGGAGGGGTTCGACGAGGCCAACATCACCGTGACGGTCAACGGCAAGGAGGTGCGCCGGGACCTGGGGGTTTCCACCAACCCGTTGCTCGGCATCGCATCCGAGGTGTCCGTGGAGTTACCGGCAAAGGGCGCACAGGTGGGAGTCGAGGTTACCAACCGGGGGCTGAAGGCCATTACCAAGGTCAGTGGGAAACCCAAAAGCGTGCTGGTATCGATTGAGGACGGGCGCCTGCTGATGAAGGAAGGCACTGGCCGCGAAGCTGTTCTGTAGCCAACTTCCCAGGTGGCAAAACTGGCTCTGGTAAGAGTCCATTCGTTGGAGTAGCATCTGATCACCGCCGGCTTCCAGTGGAGTCCGGCGGGCCACACAAGTCTTGAGCCGGAGGTCGTCGGATGGCCTTCGGCGCCGCTGCCCGGGACCAGCACCCCTGACAGCTGACGACGGCGGCACCCGTGATGGGTGCCGCCGTCGTCGTCTTATTCAGCAGGTTGGCTGGTGGGACCGCGCTTAGCTTTGGTACAGCGGGTAGTCCGTGTAACCAGTGGCGCCATCCGCATAGAACGTGGAGGCATCCGGCTCGTTGAGGGGGAGGCTTTCCTTCCAGCGCCGTGCAAGGTCCGGGTTGGCGATCGCGGGCCGGCCCACTACAACGGCGTCAGCGTGGCCTTCCGCCACCAGGTTCACGGCTTCTTCCCGTGTGGTGATGACGCCGAAGCCGGTGTTGACCAGGAAGGTCCCGCCGAAGCGCGCACGGAGGTCCTGGACAAGGTCGCCCGCCGGCTCGTGGTGCAGGATGCTCAGGTATGCCAGGTTGAGCGGTGCGATGCTGTCCACGAGGACCTCGTAGGTGGCGCGGACGTCCGCCGCGTCCGTCTCCGCGATGCCCTGCACATTGTGCTCAGGGGAGATCCGCACGCCCACGCGGTTGGCACCCAGGGCTGCCACCACGGCATTGATGGTTTCGATGACAAAGCGGGCGCGGTTCTCGGGCGATCCGCCGTAGCTGTCCGTCCGGACGTTGGAGTTCGGCGCCAGGAATTCGTGCAGGAGGTAACCGTTGGCCGAGTGCAGCTCCACGCCGTCGAACCCTGCCTCAATGGCGTTCAGGGAAGCGTTGACGAACTCCTGGATCACCATGGGGAGTTCGTCGGTGGTCAGTGCGTGCGGAACTGGATACGGCTTCTTGCCGGCCGGTGTCCGGACCACGCCGCCAATGGCCACGGCGCTGGGAGCGACGATGGGCAGGCCGCCGGTGATGTCGGAGTGGGACACCCGGCCGCCGTGCATGATCTGAGCGAACATGCGCCCGCCCTCGGCATGGACGGCGTCGGTAACTTTCTTCCATCCGGCAACCTGTTCCTCGGTGACGATGCCGGGCTGGCCCGGGTACGCCTGGCCGGCAGGGGCGGGGTACGTGCCCTCGCTGACGATGAGGCCCAGGGAGGCGCGCTGGCGGTAGTGCTCAGCCAGGAGCGGGCCGGGGATACCTTTCTCACCCGCGCGGAGGCGGGTCAGGGGTGCCATCACCAGTCGGTTGGGAAGTTCAAGTTCGCCGAGGGTGAGTGGAGAAAACAGCATGCGCAGTTCCTTTCGAAGGCTGAAGACGTACTGTCTTTGCCAACTTTGGGGCCCGTGCAACTATTCCGGTCTTTGACCGGTGGGATCGGGATCACATGCTCCCTTCTGTTCCTGGGCTATCCTCCAACACCCGGGCATCCCTGGCCCTGTGGATTGGTGTTGCAGTCGTCGGCGTAGTTGCGGGTGAGCGAGCGCCACACACTGATCCCTTGGGGTGGGGCGTTGAACTGGCCTTGACCGGGGATCGGCAGCGGCGGCCCGGAATTAACCGAGTAGGTGCCCTGGAACGAGGTGGTCAGGACAACCTGGAAATCCCCTGTTGAGGCGTACGCGTGGCTGGTCCGGGTCTTCTCGCCCCACCGATCCTGCGGCAACGGGCCGCCCATGGAAGGCTGCGGGCCGAACACTGTGCCGTCACCGTAGTTCCACGTGTACTGCACCGGCGTCGCCACAACGTGAACCTTCTGGCCAAACATGGTGATGTCGAACTGCTGCTCAACCGCTTCCGCGTAAAAGTTCGTCTCGGCGCCGCGCAACGTGTTGGGGCTGGGCTGGGCCACGACCACCCCGGCGTTCACCGGCAGGTTCTGGAACTGCCGCTGGATATCCGCGGCGATCCGGGGCAGGAGGTCCTCGGGCTTCGGATCATAGAGGCAGGTAGGGCCGGAGTGATGCGCCCACACCGCACCCGGTACGCCTCGCGGCCGTGACAGCCACATGACCGGAATGCCTTTGGCGCCGTCCTCCCGGTCCTTGCAGTCGAGCTGGCGGGCAAGGCAGGGCGTATCAAAGTCGCCCCCGCCGAGATGGCATTGAAGTTCATATTTGTACTCGTTGGGGTCGTCAACTCCTGAGCTTGGCGTTTCCAAGGTCCCCTTACCCGTGTTTTTGTCAACGACCCAAGTATCAACGCCCACCCCGTTGTCGATGAAACCGGAATCAGTACCGCTATCTGCGATCGCCGGTTGAAGCGCGGTGAGCATGATGACAAAAACCAAAACAGTTTGTACAACGCCCCGGCCCACATTTGAAGTACTCATTAGCGAAGCGGGTGCAGGCCGTTGACACGCCATGCCGAGTTCTCAAATCCAACCAGAATTACATTGCCGGTATTTGACGACTTCGTGGCCGCCCTAAATTCTGATCCGCCTCTCTCATAATAGGTGATCGTGTCTTGCAGAACCTGGAGGATCACTTGGTAGTTGGCGTCTGCTGAGCGCTCGAAAGAGGTGCTTGCGGCTGGAATTGTAATTCTGCCTCCAGCAAGCCACCGGTCCCCCCGGTAGTTCGTTGTCAGGGAACTAGTAATGTTCGAACAGAACTCACAGGCTGGTGAAGTTACAGCTTGAACAGGCGCTATGTCGCCTGTTTGGTACGCATAGTTCAGGAGCTCGAACCAGTACCGTGTGAACGCCTCAAGCCCTTCCTTCGTCTCCGTCTTGGCCACCTCGGGAAGCACGGGGACCGGGACGTTCTGGGCGGGACCGGTCGCGTCGGCTGGCTTATAGACGGCTGTTGGCGTGGGTGTGGGAGTAGCCGTGGCGCTGGCAGTAGGTGTCTCGGCAGCCACCTGGGACGAAGTACTGCCCGGCCCCGGCGAGCCGCCGGAGTTGCAGCCGGACAAAGCGAGCGCACAACCAATAACAAGCGCCGCCGCCGCACTTGACCGCCCAACACGGGACCGCGCAACACTGGACCCTGAAAAGCGGGAAGTAAAAAAGCTCTGTGATGTCATGGGCCGCTATTCCCCCAGTACTTTCAAGACGGCTTGCTCCGAACAGTGCCTTAAGGGTAGCCCACGTCACAATCCGGTGGTCAGGCTTATCCACAGGCACCGCCAAACGTTCTACCACCAGCCCGGAAAGCAAAAATTCATGAAGGAAGCCGGTGCAGGAATTGCACCGGCTTCCTTCAGAAGAAAAACCCTACTTTTGGGCGGGCAGCACCAACTCCCCCGTCTTGTCCGTGGACAAGGCGAGCGACGAAACATACTGCGGGCCGCCGTCGGCCGCGTCCTGCGCGGAGCGCACCATGTCCGGCCGTTCGAACTCCAGGCCGGTCACGTGGCAGAGGAGCTTGGCGTCGCTCGGGTTCCCGTCGCCATCGAACATCGGTAGGTCGATTCCATCGTCAATCCGCCGCAGGTAGAACTTACCGCGGGTCAGCACGGCCAGGACCGGCGGCAGCACCAACGCCAGCCCCACCGCGGAGATCGGTGAGTACGGCTGGATCGCGGCACCGAAGGCCCCGAAGAACACGGCAATCGAAACCCCTGCGGACACCAGCATGGACACGAAGCCAACGGGGTTCACCGCGTACAGCATGCCGCGGCGGAACTCCGGCACCTTGGGGGAAACCTTGAGCAGGTACTTGTTGATGGCGATGTCGGACGCCACGGTGACCACCCAGGCCATGGCGCAGTTGGCGTAGAAACCGAGGATGGTGTTGAGGAAGTCGAACATGTTGGCTTCCATCAGGACCAGAGCGATCAGCAGGTTCACGGCCACGAACACCATGCGGCCGGGGTACGTTTTGGTGATGCGCGTGAAGGAGTTGGTCCACGCCAGGGAGCCGGAATACGCGTTGGTGACGTTGATCTTGATCTGTGAGATGACCACCAAAACCACCGCCAGCGTCATCGCCAGCCACGCGGGCATCATCTCCTGGTACACCCCCAGGAACTGGTGGACGGGCTCGTTCGCCGTGGAAGAGGCGGCAGGGTCCAGCGTGGCAATGAGATAGATGGCGATGAACAGGCCGACGATCTGCTTGATCGCCCCGAAAATCACCCATCCCGGCCCGGCCAGGATCACTGCCCGCCACCACGCGCCCCGGTTGGCGTCGGTGCGCGGCGGCATGAACCGCAGGTAGTCGATCTGCTCGGCGATCTGCGCCATCAGGGACAGGCACACGCCGGCGGCGAGCATGACGGAGGCCAGATTCGGGCCGCCGTCGCCTGTCGCACCGGTGTACGCGAAGAAGCTGTCGATGCTCTCCGGGTGCGAGATCAGCAGGTAACCGACAGGCACCACCATCAGCAGCAGCCACAACGGAGTGGTCCATACCTGCAGCTTCGCCAGCGTGTTCATGCCGTAGATGACCAGCGGCATGATGATGACCGTCGACGCAAAGTACCCCAGCCACTGCGGAATCCCCAGCCCCAGTTCCAGCCCCTGCGCCATGATGGAGCCCTCCAGCGCGAAGAAGATGAAAGTGAACGTGGCAAAAATGACGTTGGTGACCACCGACCCGTAGTAGCCAAAGCCGGAGCCGCGGGTGATCAGGTCCAGGTCGATGTTGTAGCGGGCCGCGTAGTACGCCAGGGGAAAGCCCGTGGCGAAGATGACCACGGCGGCCACCAGGATGCCCAGGATCGCGTTGACCGTGCCGTAGGAGATGCCAATGTTCGCCCCGATGGAGAAGTCCGCCAGGTAGGCTATGCCGCCCAGCGCACTGGTGGCCACCACACCTGCACTCCATTTGCGGTACGACCGCGGCGCGAACCGCAGAGTGTAGTCCTCCAGACTCTCTTTGGTGGCGTTCAGAGCTGAGGTGTTGCCCGCCGTGGGGATTGCCGGAGAACGTCCGACGACGGCGGCACCCGGCGGTGCGGACGGTTCCAGTAGTTGCGTTGTCTCCGAGTCATTGGCCATTTTGGTGCGTCGCTTTCGTTCGAGGTTCGAAGGTTGCGACCGACGCTATCCACCCGACAAGACAGGCTGATCACCGTTTTGTTTCAGCTCTGTAAAGCCTTGACTCACATTGTCAACAAAAGGTGCCCGCACGCATTGTGGGCAGCCCACAAAATCGGGATGGCACAGCGGAACTAGCGTCAAAGAAGACATATCCCAAAGCCAAAAGGACGGCTATGAACTTCTCCCCAAACCACCAGGGCCACCCAATCCTGGAAGCAGCCCGCCAACAGGTCCTCGAAATGGGCATCGGCCTCACCGAGGAACAGCTCCTGGAAGTCCTCCGCCTCCCCGATGCCGCCCTCCCGGCCGCCTTGGAGCTGGCCCACCAGGTGCGCCTGCGACACTGTGGTGAGGACGTGGAGGTTGAAGGCATCATCTCGATCAAGACGGGCGGCTGCCCCGAAGACTGCCACTTCTGCAGCCAGTCCGGGGTGTTCGACTCCCCCGTCCGCGGCGTCTGGCTGGATATCCCCGAGCTCGTCAGGGCCGCAAAGGAAACCGCCGCAACCGGCGCCACCGAATTCTGCATTGTGGCGGCAGTCCGGGGGCCCGACATCAAGCTGATGAACCAAATCAAGTTCGCCATCGACCGCATCCGCCAGGAAGTGGACATCAACATCGCCTGTTCCCTGGGCATGCTCACGCAGGAGCAAGTGGACCAGTTGGCCTCATGGGGCGTGCACCGCTACAACCACAACCTCGAAACCGCGCGCAGCTACTTCCCCCACGTGGTCACCACCCACACGTATGAGGAACGGCTGGAGACCTGCGCCATGGTCAAGGACGCCGGAATGGAGCTGTGCTGCGGCGCGCTGATCGGCATGGGGGAAACGCTGGAGCAGCGCGCCGAGCTCGCCGCCCAGCTTGCAGCGTTGGAGCCGCACGAGGTTCCCCTCAACTTCCTCAACCCGAGACCCGGTACGCCGCTGGAAAAGCAGGAAATCATGGACGGCAAAGACGCGCTGCGCGCCATCGCGGCCTTCCGGCTGGCCATGCCCCGCACCGTCCTGCGCTATGCCGGCGGCAGGGAACTCACCCTCGGCGACCTCGGCACCCGCGGTGGCCTGCTCGGCGGCATCAACGCCGTGATCGTGGGCAACTACCTGACTACCTTGGGACGCCCCGCCGCCGCCGACCTCGACCTCCTGGTGGACCTCAACATGCCCATCAAGGAACTCCAGAAAACCCTATGAGCACCCAAAGCCAGCCCCACACGGCCGAAACCCCTTACTGCGAACTCTGCGGCCTTCCGCTTCAGCCGTCCTCCCGGCAGAAGGACGCGCCCAAGGAGGAAAAGTACGACGGCGGCGACGCACCGCCGTCGTACCAGCACTCCAGGTGCGCTGACCTTCTGCAGCTGGAACCGCCGCGCTATTGCGCGTCCTGCGGGCGCCGGCTCAAAGTCCAGGTCTCGCCCATGGGGTGGTGGGCCAGTTGCGCGCGGCACGGCATGAACGCCCGGTAAAGGCAGGAACGCTTCGTAAAGGGGCCTCCGGCCTCTGGTGCGTTCCTGCCCGGCTGTGAAGAATGGCCGCATGATGTTTGAACACGCAGACGGCAATCCCGTCCTGGAACTTGATGATGATCAGTCATGGCGCCTCCTTGCTGCAACCCAACATGGTCGGCTGGTGGTCTCCGTTGCAGGGGAACCGGACATCTTCCCGGTCAACTATGTGACGTCCAACCGGAAGCTCTACCTGCGCACGGCGCCCGGGAACAAGCTCGCACAACTGACCATCAACGACCAGGTGTTGTTCGAAACCGACGGCATCCTGTCGCAGGAGGCCTGGTCCGTTGTCCTCCGGGGAACAGCGCGGGTCCTCAGCAACTCGAGTGAGCTTGCAGCCATTGAAGAGCTTGGCCTGAAGACGTGGGTACCCACGCTCAAGGACTTCTATGTGGAGATCCAGCCGAAGTCGGTCAGCGGCCGGCACTTCGTGTTCGGCGAACAACCGGAACGGGAGATCTAGGCGCTCCTAGACTGGAGGAATGCCGGACACTTCCAGCACCGACGCAACCAGCGCGGACAAGCTCACCCCAGAGCAACGCAGCTGGAACATGTCCCGGATCCGCGGCAAGCACACCAAACCCGAACTGCTGGTCCGCCGGCTCCTTCACGCCAAAGGCTACCGCTACCGCCTGCACGGAAGGTCCGGCAGCAAAAAACTTCCCGGCAATCCTGACCTCGTGTTCGCGGGGCGCCACAAGGTGATCTTCGTGAACGGTTGCTTCTGGCATTTCCACGACTGCAGGGTGGGCCTGCACGCCCCCAAAGCCAATGCTGACTTTTGGGCTGCCAAACGCACCCGGACCCGCGAGCGGGACGCCGGCCAGCGCCGCGAGCTCGAAGCGGCCGGCTGGGAGGTGCTGACCGTCTGGGAATGCGAACTCAAGGACCGTTCAGCCCTCGAAGCCCAGCTGGTCCATTTCCTGGACGCCGGCCTGACGAAGAACACCTGAGGTCCTCGGCCCCACTACTCGGCCAAACACCGCACTCCCATCAAGAAAACCACAATTCTTGCCCGGTCTCCTGCCACCTCAGGCACACGGTCCTAACCTGAAAAAACAGCAAGCAGCCACGCACAACCGCGTTGATTCCAGGGACCGCGATTCCGGCGGAAAGGAGTGTCATGAGCACGTCAGACGATGCGCCGAGGCCGCTGGTGGACCAGTCCGTCCTGGACCGGTTGCGCGAAGAACTCGAGGAGGAAGAGGGGTACACGATGGTCTTCGTGGGAAACTTCATCGCGTACCTGCCGCAGCGGCTGGACCGGCTTCGGCTAGCCCTGACCACCGGAGACCTTGAGGGATCCATCGACGCGGTCCTGAGCCTGAAGACCTCGAGCCAAATGGTGGGGGCGGAGCGCCTGGCAGGACTGGCCCTCGAGTTGGAGAACGAAATCCGGGCGGAGGCCCGCCACGCTGACATGGCGGTAGCGTTACCCAGGTTGGCGGCCACATATCTGCGGCCCGTTACCCAGTGCAGCCGCCAAACCACCCACCGGCTGCAGGCTCAGTGCTGCCCGGGCGCCAAGCGGTAGCCCACCCCGCGAACTGTCTGCAGCCACCGCGGCTGCTGCGGCGAGTCACCCAGCTTCTTGCGCAGGTTTCCCATGTGGACCTCCACGGAACGTTCGTCGGCCTCGCTGATGTAACTGCCGACGTCGTAATCCTCATCCCGGAGCCGGCGTACCAGGTCGGACTTCGTCCTGACCGTCCGCCCGGCTTCCAGGAGCGCGTACAGGAGTTCAAACTCCGTGCGGGTCAGGTTCATCTCCTTGCCGTCCACCATGACGGTGCGGGAGGCGTAGCTGAGTTCAAGCCCGTTGTGGTTGAAGTTCCCCCGCTCGGGGTGGGCGGCGCTGTCAGCGGAAGCGTCAACGGCAACCTCGCGCGGGTCCGGAACGGACCGCGGCCGGCGCATCATGGCCGCCACCCGGGCACGCAGTTCCCGCGGCCGGAACGGCTTAGTGAGGTAGTCGTCAGCCCCGGACTCGAGCCCGATCAGGGTATCCAGTTCCTCGGTGCGCGCCGTCAGCATCACGATGTAGGCATCCGAGAACTCGCGGATCTGCCGCGAGACCTCAAAGCCGTCGATGTCCGGCAGGCCCAGGTCAAGGGTGATGACATCGGGATTCAGGCTCTTGGCCATCAGGACGCCCTCGGCGCCGCCGCTGGCGACGGACACGTCGAATCCAGCTTGGGTCAGCACAGTGCGAACCAGTTCCCGAATGTCGTGGTCATCCTCGATGACCAGACCCACACGTGCCTCACTCATAGAGCCCCCTCAGTGCCAACGTCAGAAGTATAGCTGGCTGCGGATATCCTGCTGGTATGGTCCCGCACACCACGACGTCCGCGTCCTCCGAGCCATGAGCAGCCGCACGGCCTGGTCCTCGGGAAGGCTGCAGTTTTTCAAACGGCCCTTCCACGAATACCGGCTGACGGACCGGGTGGCCATGAGCCAGATGCCGCTGTTCGTGACCACCATCTTGACGGCCGTGCTCATGTGGGCATTCTTCCCAGCCACGATGAACAGCCCCTTGTTCGTCACGTTCCTCGTCTCGCAGCTGGCCCTCATGGCGCTCTGCTACGCCATCCCCTGGGAACGCCTGCCCTACACCAGTTTCCTGGTGATCCCGCTGCTGGACTTCGTCTCCATCGCAGCGGGCAGGGAAGGCGGCCAGGAAAGCCTGACGGGCATCACCCTCCTTGCCGTGTTCCCCGTCATTTGGCTCTGTGCGTCCGGGTACTACCCCCGCGCTGCCCTGTGGTTCTCCTTCCTTGGCCCGCTGGCCATCATCTGGGTGCCGCTGCTCCTGAAGGGCAACTACATGCCGCAGGACTTCGCCCGTTCCCTGCTGCTGCCCGTCATGATGCTGGGCATCGGTGTATCCGTGAGCGTCCTGACCTTGAGCATGATGCGCCAGCAGGAGCAGCTCGAAGAAAAGGACGAGCAGCTCCAGGCCAACCTGCGCACCAGCAAGCGCCAGGAATCCCTGTTGAACACGGTGCTGGACACCGTGCACCTGGGGGTCCTTGCTGTTGATGCCGACGGCCATGACATCCTGATGAACCGGAAGCAGCGGGCCAACCATGAACTGGCCCGGCCAAGGAACGTTGCGGACCCCAATGAACCACAGCTGCTGGTCTACGGGCCGGACCGGAAAACCCTGGTCCCCGTCCAGGAGCGACCGGTGCGCCGCGCCGTCCTGGGGGAAACCTTCACCGATTACCTGGTCTGGCTGGGCGACGGTAAGGACCAGAGGGCGGTGGTGACCACGGCACGGGCCATGAGGGACTCCGACGGCAACTTCACCGGCTCCGTGATCGCCTTCAGCGACGTCACGGACCTGGTCAACGCGCTCTCCGCCAAGGACGACTTCGTCTCGAGCGTCTCCCACGAATTCCGCACCCCGCTGACGTCCATCCTGGGCTACGTGGAGATGCTGCTGGCCGATGAACCGGACCAGCCCCAGCACAGGATGCTGGAGATCATCCACCGGAATTCCGAGCGGCTCCTGACCCTGGTGTCAGACCTGCTGGCCAGCCGGAACGGCCAGCTGATCGTCTCGCCGGACGCCGCGGATGTTGCCGAACTGGTGCGCAGCAGCGTGTCCTCGGCCATGCCCCGCGCAGCAGCAGCCGGCGTCGAACTGCGGGCGGAAACCCCGGAACGGCTGGAGGCCCGCGTGGACGGCGCCAGGATCTCCCAGGTCCTGGACAACCTGGTGTCCAACGCCATCAAGTACTCACCGGACGGCGGCGAGGTAGTGGTATCGCTGGCACAGGAAGACGGGCACCTGGCCTGCCGGGTCACGGACACCGGGATGGGCATGAGCCCGGAGGACGCGTCCGAGGTCTTCGCCAAGTTCTTCCGCACCAGCAACGTCCGGCGCACGGCCATTCCCGGCGTGGGCCTGGGCCTGCCCATCAGCAAGGCGATCGTGGAGGCGCACGGCGGGACCATCGACGTCGACAGCACGCTGGGCGAGGGGACGACGTTTACCTTCCGGGTACCGGTCTGACTTTCGGCAGTTTCAATCTCCCGCTGTCCTGAGCACCTCGCCCCAGGACTGGGAGGCAAGCTCCCGGATTGATGCCAGGATGGCCGACGGCGGCTGGCTGAGGTCCAGCGGAAACTCCACTATGTCGATGTCGGTGTTCAGGATGCGGCGGAGTTTCATCTCGCCCTTTCCCGCGTAGACCAGCCAGGCGGTGGGCACGGCCAGGGCGGTGCAGTGCGCCAGCATCTGGTAGTGGTCGGCGGTCAGCGACGCGCCGGCGTCCGACGCAGCACGGTATTTGGCGTTGTAGGCCACCACCGGGCGTCCGCCGAGCATGTGGACGGCATCCGGGCGCACGGAAAGCCGGTCGGAATCGCGCACGGCCTCGCTGAGGAGGGCGTTGTACCGCAGCCGCAGCTCCCCCGGATAGGAAGCCATCGCACTGCGCAGTGCCGTTCCCACGAAGTCCTCGAAAACCTGCGCCATGTCCACCACGAACGAGGCCGTCTGTTGCTTCCCCGCACCCGCTTCCGCGGAGGCATTGCGCAGGATCAGCTCCGCCAGGCGCAGCACTGCGTGGTAACGCAGGTTCATCCTGGTCGGCGTCCACGGCGGCACTGGAGCGCCCGCTGGAAGGCGGGTGACGGCGTCGAGCTTTCCCTTCAGCTGGCGCAGCCGCCCCAGAACCTCGGGCCGGACCCCCGGCACCTGCCCCATCCGTTCCAGGGCTGCGCGCAGGAGCCGGTTTTCGGCGATGTCCTCGGTGAACTCGTCATAGGAGACCTCCAGGGGAACCAGCATCCCGGGGCGGCGGGAGATTTGGTCCGAGATGCGGATCCGTCCCTTGACGGTGCGCAGGGATTCGTCCACGGTGAGGTAGCCCTGCAGGACGCCGCGGCCCAGGGCCCGCTCGGCCAACTGGGCCAACGACTCCGCCAGCGCGCTCCACAGCTCCCGGTCTTCGTCCGCCGCCACCAGCTCGGGCCTGAACCCTTGCTCCCCCGCGTAGCTGAGCAGGAACAGGAGCCGGCTGAGCCCCAGCCGGTCCTTGGGCCGGACGTCCAGCTGGACCGTTGAGGTGCGCACCGAGCCCACCTTGCCCACCGGCTCGATCCGGTACAGCCCCAGCCCCATGGGGGAAGCCTTGGCCAGGCCACTGGAGTTCAGGGTGGAAGCGGTGGACGCATCCAACCGTTCCACCATCCCGCTGGACAGCTCGTCCAGGACCAGGTGCCGGACGGACGTCCTGGGGTCAGCGCGCTGCAATGCGTCCCAGCAGCTGGTCCAGCCCGAACCGCTCCTCCAGCTGCGCCCGCGTCAGCTGCCCGTGGTAGTGCTCCTCCAGCAGCGGCATGAGCTCGTACTTCCAGATCCGCCGCAATCCGGCAGGGGTCTGGGCTGCCGGCTTCATGAAGTAGGACGGGCCGATCATCAGGTCCCGGTCCCACTCGTCAATGGCGCCGTTCAGTGCGTCCAGCAGCAGCGCCGGCGTGGTGTCCAGCTGCCTGGCCTGCAGGAACCGGAGCAGGGAGCCCTTGACCGGCTCCGTCTGGGGGTGCAGCTCAATGAAGGAGAAACGGCGACGGATGGCCGCGTCCATCATGGCGATGGACCGGTCCGCGGTGTTCATGGTGCCGATGATGTAGAGGTTGTCCGGCAGCGTGAACGGCTCGTTGGGGCTGTACTGCAGGTAAATCCGGTCATCGCGGTACTCCAGCAGGAAATACAGCTCGCCGAACACCTTGGCCAGGTTGGCGCGGTTCATCTCATCGATGATCAGGAAGTACGGCTTCTTCTCGTTCCCTGGCTTCGCGGCTTCCTCCGCCAGCCTGCGCAGCGGCCCGGCCACCAGCTTGAAGGACACCTGCCCCTCGTCCGTCTTATCAGGCCGGTAGCCCTCGAAGAAGTCCTCGTAGGCGTAGGACGGGTGGAACTGGACCAGTTTGACGCGTTCGTCCGTGGTGTCATCCGCCAGTTCCGCGGCGAGGTGCTTGGCCAGGTAGGTCTTGCCCGTGCCGGGAGGGCCGTAGAGGACCATCTGGCGGTTCTCCTCAAGCAGGTCGGCGATCTCCTGGAGCGGTTCCAGCTCCATGTGCAGCGAGGCCGCGAATTCCTGCGTCAGCGGGCGGAAGCCCTCCTGCACAGGGAGGACGACGGCGGCGCCGTCCGTATCGCCGTCGGGCTCGGTTTCCGCCTCGGCCGGCAGCAGCGCCTGCAGCGCCTGGACCACGCGGGTCACGTCCACCACGATGCCGGGAGTGGCGAGCTGACGCTGAACGTGGCGGGGAAGGGTGGTGGCGGTGTGGCCGTCGTCGAACCAGCGCACCTTGCGGCGCAGGCGCCGGTTGTCGTCGTTGTACTCGGGCTCGCCCAGGACGCCGCCCAGCCGTACGGTTCCGGCGTGCTGGTACAGCACCAGGTCGCCGGGCTTCATGACGGTCAGGAAGGCAAAGACCGCGGTTTTGGTGTCCTCGCGTTCCACGTAACCGAGGTGTTTGTAGTCCTCGTCCACGGCGTGCTGGACCAGGCCGGCGGTGACACCGGGGTCCAGCGTCCGGAGATGTTCGACGTCGAGGGTCACCTTCTCCTCGCCGTGCCAGGCGGTGAGCAGCTCGGCGTGGTCGCTGTGGGTCCGGAGCAGCCAGGCGCGCCGGCCGGGGTCGCCCACTTTGCGCCACTGGCTGACCAGTTGGCGCGAGTACCAGTCGATTCGCTGGCCCGCCTGTTCGTCCAGGTGCAGCCGGATGCGGTGGATGTCCGCGGTGATGTCCTCTTCGGTGTCGCCCTTGGCCCCGCCCACCAGGGAGGCGAAGGCGTCGCGGATCTCCTGCCGCTCCACGTCCGCCACCACGGGCTCGAAGTAGCTGGGCCAGGCCAGGAATTCGATGCTCCGGCGGATGGCGGGCTGGTCGTCGGGCGTGGAAGCGGCGAGGCGGTGGAACTGCAAGGGGTCCTTGATGGCCGCCTGCACCACCGCGGCCGGCCGCTGGGCGACGTTCCGCACGAACCGGCACAGCCACTTCAGGTGGTCCCAGATGGTCCAGTTGAATTCGGCGGTCCGGTCCCGGATCACGCCGTGGTCGGTCATCCCCGCGTACAACTCCTCGGGAAGCTCCAGCGGCGGCTCCAGCCAGCCGGCGGCTTCGGCCACGCGGGCGCGCTTGACCTTGAGTGACTTCACTTCGTGGGCCAGCGGAAGTGACTGCAGGAAGAGCAGCTCGACGGCCAGCTGTTTGGCCCCGCGCGTGGCACCGTCCAGGTTTTCCCGGAGGTTGGTCATCATCGGGGCCTTGGGGTCCGCGATGCCGCGATCCAGCCGGTCCAGCAGCTCCGTCGCCGCGGGAACGGACCATGTCCTGGTGCGGCCGTCCAGGGGCGAGGCCTTGCCTTGGAGGCCGGGACCCAGCACGAACCACGCCGCATCCTCAATCTCCTTGGAGATGCCGAGGGCGCGGGTCATGGCAACAGTGGCAGTGGGGGTCATGCCCTCAAATTTACAGGGTCAAGCTGGGCGGCCGCTCCACCCGGGCAGCCGTCCTCCCGCCGGACAGGGCTACTTGCCGGTGGCGGAGTGCTTCCGGCCGAAGATGAAGTACCCCATGGGCCCTATGAAATTGACGAAGGACGCCGCCCGCCATGCGGCCTTGGGCCCGTTGATGAGTTCTGCCGGCCGCCGGGAAATGTCCCGCTGGGCGGCAACCAGCAGGGACAGCTGCACGAACGCCGTCACAATGGTGCCCACCTTGGCGGAAGGTGACATTTCCTTCCAGGTCTTCTTCTTCCGGGCGGTACGGTTCTTGTTGCTGGCCATGGGGCTTCCTTTCGCTGTACAAACGTGGTTCCAGTCCAGTGGGTGCGGTGCAGTCCTGTCCAGAGTCTTAGTGCCTGTAGGGGGCCATCCGGTCTTTTTGCTCCTGCGTAAGCCGTTGCACCCGGCCCGTGGCCTCATCCACAAATGCGAGGTGGCTGCTTGCCTTCACGCAATCCTCCCCCGTGACGGGGTCCTGGAGCAGGTAGTGGATGTCGAAGCTGGCGCCCTTGACGGCGCCGATCCATACCTGGACCACCGCCGGAACGTTGCGGTATTCCAGTGTCCGGACGTAACGGATCTTGTGGTCCACCACCAGGGCAAGCGTCCCGGTTGGGACATCGTTGAACAGCGACACCGGCGGCTCAATGCCCTGAAGGCCCGCACCGCGCGGGGGTCCGAAAGCTGCGATCCGGGCCTCCTCCAGCATCCGCACGATCTGGACGTTGTTGATGTGGCCATAGGCGTCCATGTCGCCCCAGCGCATCGGCACCAGCACCTCGATCCGCTGGCTGCCGTGCGCGCTCAGCTGCGCACCGCCGTCGAATCGTCAACCGGCGCGTCCCCGGCGTCCGCACCGGCAAACTGCGACATGTAGAGGCGGTGGTAGGCCCCGCCGGCAGCGAGCAGCACCTGGTGGTTGCCCTGTTCCACGATTCGTCCGTTCTCCATAACCAGGATCGTATCGGCATCCCGGATGGTGGAGAGCCGGTGCGCGATGACGAAGCTGGTCCGGTCCGAGCGCAGCGCCGCCATGGCCTTCTGCACCAGGAGCTCGGTGCGGGTGTCCACGGAACTGGTGGCCTCGTCCAGGATCAGCAGCGACGGGTTGGCCACGAACGCGCGGGCGATAGTGATCAGCTGTTTCTCGCCGGCACTGACGTTGTTGCCCTCCTCGTCGATCACGGTGTTGTAGCCCTCGGGCAGGGCCCGGACGAAGCGGTCCACGAAAGTGGCCTTGGCGGCTGCCATGACCTGCTCCTCTGTGGCGTCAAGGTTGCCGTAGCGGATGTTGTCGTAGATGGACCCGCCAAACAGCCACGCGTCCTGCAACACCATGCCCACTTTGGAGCGCAGTTCGGAGCGGCTGAGGTGGGTGATGTCCACCCCGTCCAGCGTGATGGAGCCGGCGTTGAGCTCGTAGAAGCGCATCACGAGGTTCACCAGGGTGGTTTTGCCGGCTCCCGTGGGCCCGACGATGGCCACTGTGTTGCCCGGCTCTGCGGTGAAGGACAGGTTCTCGATGAGCTGCCTGTCAGGGGTGTAGCTGAAGGTGACGTCCCTGAAGTCCACGTGCCCGTCGGTCTTGCCGGGCAGGTGTTCGGTGGCCGTTTCAACGTCCTGTTCGTCGGCGTCCAGGAATTCGAAAACGCGCTCCGAGGAAGCAACGCCGGACTGGAGCATGTTGGCCATGCCCGCCATCTGGCCCAACGGCTGCGTGAACTCCCGGGAGTACTGGATGAACGCGGTGGCATCGCCCAGGGACATGGCGCCGGAAGCCACCCGGAGTCCGCCCACCACGGCGATGCCCACGTAGCTGAGGTAGGACACGAACTGCATCACGGGGAAGATGATTCCGGAGACGAACTGCGCCCCGAAGCTTGCCTTGTACAGCGCCTCGTTGCGTTCCTCGAACAGGGCCAGCATGTCCGCGTCCCGGCCGAAGACGCGGACCAGGTCGTGGCCGGAAAAGGATTCTTCGATCTGGCCGTTCAGTGACCCGGTGTTTTTCCACTGGGCGGCGAAGAGCTTCTGGCTCCGGGCACCGATCAGGCCGGCCGCCACCCCGGACAGCGGGAGCGCGACCAGGGCGATCAGCGCCAGCTGCCAGGAGACGATGAACATCATGATCACGATGCCCACCACGGTCAGCACGGAGTTCACCAGCTGCGCGAACGCCTGCTGGAGTGCCTGTTGGATGTTGTCGACGTCGTTGGTCACGCGGGACAGCACGTCGCCGCGCTGCCGGGTGTCGAAGTAGTTCAGCGGCAGGCGGTTCAGTTTGCTTTCGGTATCGTCGCGGAGCCGCCGGATCACTTTCATGACGATGCGGTTCAGCACGTACCCCTGCAGCCACATGAAGATGTTGGACACAAAGTACATGAGCAGGACGATGGCGATGAGCATGCTGAGCTTGCCGAAGTTGATGCCAGTGCCGGGCACCAGTTCCATCCTGGAAACCATGTCGGCGAAGTTGTCCTGGCCCTGCTGGCGCAGGCCTGCCACGAACTGCTCCTGGCTGGCGCCGGCAGGCAGTTGCTTGCCCACGACCCCGGCGAAGATGACATCCATGGCCTGGCCAAGGATCTTCGGCGCAATCACGTTCAGGACCACGGAAATGACCACCAGGCCCACCACCGCGTAAATGCCCATAGCCTCGGGCTTCAGCAGGCCCATAAGCCGCTTTGCTGAAGGCCAGAAGTACTGGGCCTTCTTGGCGGGCATGCCGCCGAACATGTCCCCGTCCGCCTCGGAAGGCGTGAATTCCTCCTCGAAGTAGTCATCGTCTTCAGGCGGCGGTGCGGGCTGCGTGGTCTGTTCCACGGAAGCGGTGTCCTTCCTGCTGGGGCTCATGCCACTTCCTCCACGCTCAGCTGGGATTCGACAATTTCCTGGTAGGTGGGCGAGGTTTCCAGGAGTTCTTCGTGCGTGCCGCGGTCAACGATGCGTCCGTTGTCCAGCACCAGGATCTGGTCGGCCTCGGTGATGGTGGAAATCCGTTGGGCCACGATGATCACCGTGGCATCTGAGGTGGTGCGCTTGAGGGCGGCGCGGAGCCGGGCGTCAGTAGCGACGTCAAGGGCGGAAAAAGAATCATCAAACAGGTAGACCCGCGGTTTGGTCACCAGGGCCCGTGCGATGCAGAGGCGCTGGCGCTGGCCGCCGGAGACGTTGGTGCCGCCCTGGGAGATCCGGGAGTCCAGGCCGTTCTTCTTGTCGCGGACGAAGGACTCGCCCTGGGCTACCCGAAGGGCGTCCCACAGTTCCTGGTCCGTTGCCTCGGTCTTGCCGAACCGGAGATTGTGCCCGATGGTGCCGGAGAACAGGTACGGACGCTGCGGCACCAGGGCCACGCGTTTGGTGATTTCGGCACGTTCCAGCCTGTCCACAGGCACACCGTCCAGCAGCACCTGGCCTTCGACGGGGTCATAGAGCCGTGGCAGGAGGGACAGGAGGGATGTCTTACCGGCGCCCGTGGACCCGATGATGGCGATGGTCTGTCCCGGCCGCGCGGTGAAGCTGATGTTGCTGAGCACCGGGGACTCGGCGCCTGGGTACGCGAAGGTCACGTTGCGGTACTCCACCATCCCGGTCAGGGACGCCGGGGCTTCGGGGCGTCGGGGGTCGTGGATGGAGGGCTCGACGTCGAGTACCTCGCCGATGCGGTCGGCACAAACGGAGGCGCGCGGGATCATCATGGCCATGAAGGTGCCCATCATGACGGCCATCAGGATCTGCAGCAGGTACTGCAGGAACGCGGTGAGCGACCCCACCTGCATGGCGCCGGCGTCCACCCGCTGCCCGCCAAACCAGAGCACGGCGGCGGTGGACAGGTGCAGGATCATGCTGATGGCCGGGAACATGAGGACGAACAGGGCCCCGATCCGAAGCGAGACGTCCGTAAGTTCCTTGTTGGCACCGCCAAAGCGGTCCGTCTCGTAGGGTTCGCGCACGAAGGCCCGGACCACGCGGATACCGATGATCTGTTCGCGCAAGACGGCGTTGATGCGGTCGATCTTCCGCTGCATGGAGCGGAAGAGCGGCATGAGCCGGACCACCAGGTATCCGACCACGACCGCCAGGAGGGGGACGGACACCCAGACCAGCCAGGACAGATTGAGGTCCTCGCGCAGCGCCATGATGATGCCGCCGATGCACATGATGGGAGTGGCCACCATGAAGTTCAGCGCCATCAGGAGGAGCATCTGCACCTGCTGGACATCGTTGGTGCCCCGGGTGATCAGCGTGGGGGCGCCGAACGCGTTGACGTCCCTGGCGGAAAAGCTGGTGACCTTGCGGAATACGGCCCGGCGGAGGTCCCGGCCCACGGCCATGGCCGTGCGGGAGCCGAAGTAGACGCCCGCGATGGCCGCAGCCACTTGGGCGAAGGCCACCAGGAGCATCACCGCGCCCGTGCGCCAGATGAAATCGGTGTCCCCGCGGGCCACGCCTTCGTCGATGATCTGGGCGTTCAGGCTGGGCAGGTACAGCGCGGCGATGGTGGATGCGAGCTGGAAAATCACGACAGCAGCGATATACGGCAAATACGGTTTGGAGTAGCGCCGTATGAGGGTGAGGAGCATGGACTCAACTCTAGTAATGACCACCGACAATTGGGTCCCGTGGAAGCATCTTTTCCGAGTGGAACAGGCAGTTCGATGTCGGGTTCAAGCGGCGAACGAGGCGCAGCATGCAGGAAAGCCGCAGCCCGCATCCGGATGGTTTTCCGGGTACGGGCTGCGGCTTTCCTGCTTGTCCGTCGAGGGCTTGGCCAGCCCCCGGGACGGCCTGCTCTCCGCCTACTGTCCCTGGGCCGGCTCGGCAGCGCCTGCGGTGGACGGTGTCGGGGCTGCGGCACTGTGCTTGCCGTGCCCGGCCAGGTACAGCGCCGCTGCCGCCTGGATCTTGCGTTCCTTCAGGAGCTTTCGCTGCAGCCGGCTGAGCTCTGCCGCAGTGGCTGCCTGGCGGGCAGCCACGTCCTGCTGGGAGCGCAGCTGTTCCTGGATGTCCAGCACCAGCGTTCCGAGTTCAGCCTGCTGCCGGGCCAGCAGGTGCTGGGTGTCCTGCAGTTTCTGCAGGGTCGCAGCGGCGCTGGCGATCGCGTCGGCGGCCTTGTCCGCATTGTCAGCGGACCGCAGGTCCAGCTCTTCGGAGCGGAAGCTTCGTGCGAAGGCTTCCTCGAAGTCGTCCGTGGCAACCCTCCCGGACGCTGCTGCCGCAGCGGCAGCACCGCCGTCGTACACCTTTGCGGGGGCCGCGGCCGCACGCACCGAACTCCGGGCAGCCATGGCGCCGGCGGGAACGTCCCCGTCCGGCGCCGAGCTGGACACCATCGGCAACTGGCCGGTCATGGCGGTCATGCCCGCTTCACCGGCGGCGTTGGCCTGCAGGGTGGCTTTGGGGGTGATGTCAACGGTCTTGCGCAGCGGGACTTCGTTGATGAAGATCACGGCGATGAGGGCAACCACGCTGACGACGGCGGAGATCATGAAGATGCCGGCCGTGGCGTCACCGTAGGCGGCGCGCATGACGTCCGCGATCGGTGCGGGCAGGTCCTTGAGGTCCAGCGTGGCACCGCTGTTGCCGCCGGGCTGGATGCCCAGCTTGGACAGTCCGTCGGTGGCCAGGTCCTTGACATGGTTGGCCATGACCGCGCCCAGGACGGACACGCCGATGGCACCGCCTACGGAACGGAAGAAGGCAACGGAGGCGCTGGCGGAGCCGATGTCCTTGGCCTGGACGGTGTTCTGGACGGCGAGGACCAGGTTCTGCATGAGCATGCCCAGGCCGATGCCGAAGATGCCGGTGTACAGGCCGGTCAGCCAGAGTTCGGTGGTGTGGTCCATGGTGCCGGCGAGTGCCAGGCCGCCGATCAGCAAGACGGTGCCGCCAATCAGGAAGCGCTTCCACTTGCCGTAGCGGCTGATCAGCTGGCCGGAGACGACCGACCCGATAAGGTTGCCGGCGATCATGGGCAGGGTCAGCAGGCCGGCCTCGGTGGGTGTTGCACCGCGGGCAACCTGGTAGTACTGGCCCAGGAAGGTGGAGGAACCGAACATGGCAATACCCACAGCCACGGAGGCGACGATGGCCAGCGCGGTGGTGCGCTCGGAGATGATCTTCAGCGGGATGATCGGTGCGGACACCTTGGACTCCACCAGCACCAGCAGTGCAAGCAGCAGGACGCCGCCGCCCACCATGACCGCGGACTGCCAGGACCACCAGTCGTAGTAGTCGGCCTTGCCGGCGAAGGAAACCCAGATCAGGAGCAGGCTGACGCCGGAGGTCAGCAGGATGGCACCGAGCCAGTCGATCTTGGCGGGGCGTTTGACGTGCGGAATCTTCAGCGTGATCTGGAGCAGGATCAGGGCGACGACGGCCAGCGGCACGCAGACAAAGAAGGTCCAGCGCCAGCCCAGCGAGCTGTCCACGATGAAACCGCCCAACAGCGGGCCGCCGGCGGTGCCAACGGCCATGACTGCACCCATGTAGCCGGAGTACTTGCCGCGTTCGCGCGGCGGGATGATGGAGCCGATGATGGCTTGCGCCAGGGCGGTGAGGCCACCCATGGCGATGCCCTGGATGACGCGGGCCGTGAGCAGGAACGGGATGTTCTCGGAGAAACCTGCCATGACGGACCCGGCAACGAAGATCACGATGCTCAGCTGGACCAGGACCTTCTTGTCGAAGAGGTCGGCGAGCTTGCCCCAGATGGGGGTGGTGGCCGCGTTGGCCAGCAGCGCCGCAGTGATGACCCACGCAAAGTCCGTCTGGGTGCCCTTGAGCTCGGACATGATGGTGGGCAGCGCGTTGGCAACGATGGTGCTGCTGAGGATGGCGGTGAAGAAGGCAGCGAGGAGGCCGGTCAGTGCCTCCATGATCTGCCGGTGGTTCATGGGTGCGCCGGGTTCGTGGCGCTTGGACTGCCGCGATTCCTGTCTGGCGGTGCGTTCGCGCTGGCGCTCCTGCTCCTGGTCCGCGGCGGCGGTGACGTTAGCCATTGATGGACTCCTGCGTTTTGTGTTCGGTGGTGGTTCCGGCCGCCCTTGCCCGGATGGAATTCTTCAGTGAAGCTGTCAGCTTGTTCAGCATTGCGGCCGTTGCCACGGCGTCGTCCTCGTTCCAGTCGGAAAGATAGCCCTGCAGCGTCTCTGCCCGGTGTTGGATGAGCTCCGCGAGCTTCTCCTTGCCACGTGGTGACAGGGCCAGCAGTTGGGCCCTGCCATCGTCCGGGTCCGGCGTCCTGACCACCAGGCCCGCGTCGGCGAGTTCCGCGATGTGCCGGCTGAGCACCGGCGGGCTGACGCCCAGGCGCTCCGCCAGGTGCGCCGCGCGGGTTTCCCCTTCGCCGATGAACTTGAGCACGCCCTGGAGGGCGATGCCGGTGTCCTGGCCCTTCACGTTGACCATGGTCACGCAGCGCAGTGCGCGCTGGAGGTCAAAGATATGGCCGACGAGATCGGCTGCGGTGGCCGGTGCGACAGACATGATGCTCCCTAAAGAATTAGTTGCTGCAAGCAACTGTATCAGAAAAAGGTTGCTTAGGGAAACGAAGTTGTTGCGGTTGATCTTAAACAGCAAGCTCCCCCGCTTCAGCCGGACGGGGTCCAGGAAGTGAGGGAGCTTGCAGGTGGCGGCTGGGTCAGGGGGCCAGGTGGGTGGGGCCGAACATCTTCAGGAGGGTTTCAACCACGACGACGTTGGGCCCCTCAGCAGCGAATGCTGCCCTCAGCGCGTCCCCCACATCCTCCGGGGCCACCCGGACGGCAGGTACGCCGAAGGATTCCGCGAGCTTCACGAAGTCCGGCCGGGCGAGTTCGGTGGCGGTGGCCTTTCCGAAGGCACCCACCATGTATTCGCGCAGGATCCCGTAGCCGCCGTCGTCCACAATCAGCCAGGTGACCGGCACGTTGTGCTGCTTGGCGGTGGCGAGTTCGGCGATGGAGTACATGGACGAGCCGTCGCCGGAGACAGCGAGTACGCGAGCAGAACCAGCCGGCCTGCCCAGCGTCTCCAGGCCCACGGCCGCGCCGATGGCACCGGGAAACGCGTAGCCCAGGCCACCGGCGCCCTGGGCGGAGTGGAACTGGCCGTCACGCGCGTCCCAGCAGGACCAGCCCCAGTAGGCAGCGATGGTCATGTCCCAGAACGTCTGCATCTCCGCGGGCACGGCCTCGCGGATGTCGGCCATGAACTTCAGCTCCTTTGCCAGGTCCTGCGACTCCAGCCGGGCCCGGACCTTGGCGAGTGACTTCCTGACCAGCTCTTCCGGGGTGCTGCCGTGCCAGTCCGGCGTGGTTGTCCTGCCCGGCTCAACGACCGCCTCACCGGCCACATCCAGGGCCTCGTCCAGGGCCTCGTCCAGGGCAGCGAGGGCCTGGCCGGCGTCGGCGCGGATCCCCAAACCTGGGCGGTTGGACTCCAGGACCCGGGGCTCGGCGTCGATCTGGATGATCCTGCCGCGCGGTTCGAAGGTGAAGTAGTTGGAGGTGACCTCGCCCAGGGACGAACCGATGACCACCAGGACGTCCGCGTCCTCGAGGAGGTCGGTCATGTGCCGGTCCTCGATCCAGGACTGCAGGGACAGTTCGTGGTTCCACGGGAACGCGCCGTTGCCGCCGGGAGTGCAGATCACCGGCGCCCGCAGCTTTTCGGCAATGGAAAGCAGGGACTTCTCCGCCTTGCCGCGCCGCGTGCCGCCGCCGGCGATGATGGCGGGGCGTTTGGCCGCTTCCAACCACTTCACGGCCTCGCGGACCAGCTCAATCCGGGGCGGGTTGTCCGCTGCCTCGGCGAGCGCGTCCTCCACCGGCGGCACCATGATCGGATCCAGGAGCACGTTTTGCGGAATCTCGAGCCACACAGGGCCCTGCGGGGAGGAGATGGCCTCGGTCCAGGCGTCCTGGATGGCCGACGGGATCCCGGAGGCGTGCTGGATCAGCCGCTGGCTCTTGGTGACATTGGCGGCGGAGGCCTTCTGGTCATCGAGCTGGTGCAGCATTCCCTTGCGCCGGGCGCCGAGTCCCTCCAGGGGAATCTGGCTGGCCACCACCACCATGGGCACGCCGGTGGCATAGGCCTCCTGCAGGCCGGCCAGCGAGGTCAGCGCGCCGGGGCCGGTGGACAGGAACAGCACCCCCACCTCGCCGGTGGCGCGGGAATACCCGTCCGCCGCAAAGGCGCTGTTGTTCTCCACCCGGGAGGAAACAAAGTGCAGGTTGCCTCGGCCCATGGCGTCGAAGAGTCCCAGTGCATGCTGGCCGGGGATGCCGAAAACAGTCTTCGCACCCAGCGCTTCAAGGGTCTCGACGACGAGGTCCCCGCCGTTGCGGACACCGCCTGCCTGTACCGGGGCGGGCGTGGCCAATTCCGTCACGGCCTACTCCTTGGTGGCGGCAGCGAAGCCGGCGGGGCGGCGGGCTTCCTGGCCGAGGGCCTGGGCCTGGTATCCCGTCCCTGCTCCGAAACGGCTGCCGGGCGCCGCGTTGTCCGCCATGAGGGTCACCAGTTCGTAGGCGACGTGGCTGGCGGCAACGCCCGTGATCTCGGCGTGGTCATAGGCCGGTGATACCTCGACGACGTCGGCGCCCACCAGGTTCATGCCGCGGAAGCCCCGGATGATTTCCAGGAGTTCGCGGCTGGTGATGCCGCCGGCTTCGGGGGTCCCGGTGCCGGGCGCGTGGGCGGGATCCAGGACGTCGATGTCCACCGAGATGTAGAGCGGGCGGTTGCCGATCCGGTCCCGGACCTTGGCAACGGTTTCCAGGACGCCCTGGTAGTAGACGTCCGCGGAGGTGACGATGCCGAACCCAAAGCGGTGGTCGTCGTCGAGGTCCTTCTTGCCGTAGAGGGGGCCGCGCGTGCCGATGTGGCTGATGGCTTCGGTGTCCAGGATGCCTTCCTCCACCGCACGGCGGAAGGGCGTGCCGTGGGTGTATTCGGCGCCGAAGTAGGTGTCCCAGGTGTCCAGGTGGGCGTCGAAGTGGAGCATGGCGATGGGACCACCGGCGCGCTCGGCGGCGGCGCGAAGCAGTGGCAGGGCGATGGTGTGGTCGCCACCCAGGGTCAGCAGCTTGCTGCCCGCGGCCGTGAGGTCCAGCGCGTTCTGCTGGATGGTTTCGATTGCTTCGTTGATGTTGAACGGGTTAACCGCCATGTCCCCAGCGTCGGCCACCTGGATGTTCTCGAACGGGCTAACGTCCCAGGCGGGGTTGTAGGGGCGCAAAAGACGGCTGGCCTCGCGGACGTGGTTTGCCCCGAAGCGGGCACCAGGACGATAGGAAACCCCCGAGTCGAAGGGTACGCCGACCACTGTCACATCAGCCTTGGCCACCTGGTCCAGCCGCGGGAGGCGGGCATACGTGGCAGCTCCGGCATAGCGGGGGATCCGGGATGAATCGATGGGGCCAAGGTGGCCGTTGGCTTCAATGCGCAGCTCTTCCAATGGAGGCCACTCCTTCGAGGAGTTGAGGGACGGTGTGACGGCCATCATACACCCCGGTTTTCCAATGAGCACCAAGTGTTTACCAACCGACCCGACCCTGGGATACCTCGTCACGCAGAGCACTTTTTGGGCAGCCGGAAGCTGTAGGAAACCCGGGTTCTAAAGGAAAGCCAGGCAGGCAAGCGCCCAAAGAGTGCTCCACGTGACGCCGATCAAGGCCGGCAGCGTGCAATTAGCGGATCAGCGGCTGGCCGCGGGCACCAGGACCCAGAGCACCTCGACCGGCTTGTCCGTGGGATTGACCCAGGTGTGGGGCTCCCGGCCCGGGAAAGTCACGGTATCGCCCGTGTCGAGGTCGTATTCCTCATTGGTGAGGATCAGCTTGATGGACCCCTTGATCACGTGCAGGACATCCACGTCGCAGTCCACCGCGTACAGCTCGGACTCACCGCGGCCGCGCGGCTCGATCACCGCCTGGATGATCTGGACCCGGCGTTCGGAGCGGGCTGTCAGAAGCCGCTCCACGATGCCCTGGCCGCCGAGCGAGATGCGCGGACCGTCGTTCCGCTTGGTCAGGTGGGTTTCCGGCGCCACGAAAAGGTCGCCGATGGAGATGGAGAGCACCTGGCAGAGCGTCACCAGGGAAGCCACGGACGGGGACGTCAGGTCCCGCTCCACCCGGCTGAGGAACCCCTTGGTCAACCCGGTGGCGTCCGCCACCTGTTCAATGGTGAGCCGCTGGGACTGCCTGGCGGCCCGGATCCTGGAGCCAATGGCAACAGGGACATTGCTCGGCTCAACTGGCAGTGCCTTCATCTACGAACCTTTCATGGCCGGCAGTCCGGCTCCACTCTCGAGCCATCCTAATAGGCCCGGCTTTTGTGACGCGCCCATGCCACACACCCCGCGCCGCAGGCGGGACCTCCTTGACTGTCGTCCACGTCACACCCTAGTCTTTGGAAACTCCTGTTGCCTATAAGGCAATTACAGGACGGTCCCCGTATTTGTCCGCGGCGGTTCCGGGCGTACCCGCGCAAGGTCCCACACCCGGCCCCAACAGCTCCAAGGAGCCCTTTATGGATGCAAGTGCCATCAACATCGCCATTGTGGTGGTGTATCTGCTCGCAATGCTGGCCTTCGGCTGGTGGGGCAAGTCGCGCACCCGGAACAACAGCGACTTCCTGGTGGCCGGCCGCCGCCTGGGCCCGTTCCTCTACACCGGAACCATGGCCGCCGTCGTCCTGGGCGGAGCCTCGACCGTGGGCGGCGTGGGGCTGGGCTATAAGTTTGGAATCTCAGGAATGTGGCTGGTGGTGGCCATCGGCGCCGGTGTCCTGCTGCTGAGCCTGCTCTTTGCCGGGACCATCCAGAAGCTGAAGATCTATACGGTGTCCCAAATGCTCACCCTCCGCTACGGAAGCAGGGCCACCGAGGCGTCGGGCATCGTCATGCTCGCGTACACGCTGATGCTCTGCGCTACCTCCACCGGGGCCTACGCCACCATCTTCGTCGTCCTCTTCGGCTGGGACCGGGCGCTGGCCATCGCGGTCGGCGGCGCCATCGTCGTGGTCTATTCCACCATCGGCGGCATGTGGTCCATCACCCTTGCCGACCAGGTGCAGTTCGTCATCAAGACCGTAGGCATCTTCTTCCTGATGCTGCCCTTCACGCTGAACGCCGCCGGCGGCCTCGACGGAATCCGCAGCCGGGTGGATGCCAGCTTCTTCCAGATCGACGGCATCGGCGTCCAGACGATCATCACCTACTTCGTGGTCTACACCCTGGGCCTGCTGATCGGCCAGGACATCTGGCAGCGCGTGTTTACCGCCAAGACTCCCAAGGTGGCCCGGTGGGGCGGTTCGACGGCGGGCATCTACTGCATCCTCTACGGCGCCGCCGGCGCGATGATCGGCCTGGGGGCCCGAGTGGCGCTGCCCGCCATCGATGTGAAGGCCCTTGGCAAGGACGTTGTGTACGCGGAGGTAGCCACCAACCTGCTGCCCATCGGCATCGGCGGCCTGGTGCTGGCCGCCGCAGTCGCCGCCATGATGTCCACAGCGTCCGGCGCGCTGATCGCGGCCGCCACGGTGGCCCGTGCCGACGTCGTGCCCTTCGTCGCCGGTTGGTTCGGCAAGACCATCAGCACCGACGACACGGACAACCCGGAGCACGACGTCAAGGCCAACCGTCTCTGGGTCCTTGGCCTGGGCATCGTCGCGATCGTCATCGCCATCATCACCAAGGACGTAGTCGCCGCGCTCACCATCGCCTACGACATCCTGGTGGGCGGCCTGCTGGTCGCGATCCTCGGCGGCCTAGTGTGGAAGCGCGGCACCGGCATCGCCGCCGCTGCTTCGATGGCCGTCGGCTCGGTCGTCACCCTCGGCACCATGATCATCCTTGAGATAAACGCCGAGGTCCCGCTGGACGGCATCTACGCCAACGAACCGATCTACTACGGCCTGCTGACCTCCGCCGTGGTGTATGTCGCCACCTCGCTGCTGACGAGTCCCACCGCTCCCACGATCATGCGCGCCTGGCAGCTCCGCGTTGCCGGGCAGGAGCAGGAAGCCACTCCCGAGGAAGTCCCCGCCGGCCGCTGACCTGCAGCGATTAAAAGTACGACGGCGGCACCTCCTTTTGCTCGACAGCGCGGGGAGGTGCCGCCGTCGTCAGTCCTACTCCCCCGTGTCGCGCTCTTCGTCATCCATCGGGACCTCGCGGTCCTCGGCGTCGATGACTACCGGCGCCGGCTGGACCACCGGCTCTTCCTCGTCGATCAAGTCGTCCTCCGCGTCCCAGTCCGCGTCGTCTACCGGTGCATCCTCGGCGTAATCGTAGGCGGGGTCCGCTTCCACGGCGTCCAGGTGCGGCATGTCCGGGTGCTGTCCGGTGGTGCTCATGATTCAACCTCCGTGTGTTCGCCTGACGTGCTCTTTCAGGTAGGGCGCAGCCTGCGCCACACCTTCATCACAGCACCGGCCGGGCGGACGGGTCAATAGCCACAACAGTCCCCCAAGGACCGCATCACGGCGATGCAGAGAACCGCAGGTTTTACGGTCAACCGAAACTTCCCAGCGAGGTTTGCCAGCCAAAAATCCGCGGGAATCCGCAGTAGGCTGGCAGGGCAAAGGCGCGAGTTCATGCCCTTTCCAGCCCAGGAGTTTCAGTGTCGCAGCACGCCCAGCCCGAATCCCACGCTACGCCCCCGGAGTCCGCCGACCCAGCCCAGCCCTCGCCGTCGAACATCAAGCGGTGGCGCCAGTACCTGGCCGACGAGCGCGCGGAAGCCGCGGTCTACCGGGACCTGGCCCAGAACCGCGAGGGCGAGGAACGGGCCATCCTCCTTGCCCTGGCCGAGGCCGAGGGCCGGCACGAGGCCCACTGGCTGGCGCTGCTGGGCGACCAGGCGGGCAAACCGAAAAGGGCGTCCGCCCGCAGCCGGTTCCTTGGGTTCCTGGCCCGCCACTTCGGCTCCGTCTTCGTCCTGGCCCTGGCCCAGCGCGCCGAGGGCCGTTCCCCTTACGCCAAGGACCCGAACGCCACCGCCGCCATGGCTGCCGATGAGCAGATCCATGAGGAAGTGGTGCGGGGACTGGCAACCCGCGGCCGCAACCGCCTGGCCGGCACCTTCCGTGCCGCGGTCTTTGGCGCGAACGACGGCCTGGTCAGCAATCTCTCGCTGGTGATGGGCATGGCCGCGTCCGGCGTGGCCAGCAGCGTGGTGCTGCTCAGCGGCATCGCGGGGCTCCTGGCCGGTGCCATGTCCATGGGCGCCGGCGAATTCATTTCCGTGCGCTCCCAGCGCGAACTGTTGGCCGCCACCCGGCCCACGCAGGTCACGCTGGCGGCCGCGCCCCAGCTTGACCTCGAACACAACGAACTGCTCCTGGTGTACCTGGCCCGCGGCATGTCCCGGGAGGCGGCGGAACACCGGGTGGCCGAGCGCATGGGCCTGCTGCCCTGCGACTGCGATCCCAGCCTGTCACTGCAGCCGGACCTGCCGGAGGAAGAAGACCAGCACGAAGCGGTGGGCACGGCCTGGGGCGCGGCGCTGTCCAGCTTCTGCTTCTTCGCCTCCGGCGCCATCGTCCCCATCCTGCCGTTCCTTTTCGGCCTCACCGGTGTCGCTGCCCTCGTGGTGGCAGGCGCACTGGTGGGTATCGCACTCCTGGCGACCGGTGCCGCCGTCGGCCTGCTGTCCGGCACTTCCCCGCTGACCCGCGGCCTGCGGCAGCTTGCCATCGGCCTGGGCGCGGCAGCCATCACGTACCTGCTGGGCCTGCTCTTCGGCACGGCGGTCGGCTAGTCCCAGTCAAAGGACACTTCATGGAGGTCCTCGGGCAGCGTTCAGCGCTGCCGGAGGACCTCCACTGCTTCTTCCACCGTGTCCACCAGGTGGATGTAGTCCGCCATGGCCCGGCCGGCGGCAAGGCTGCGGAGCATGGGCCACGCGGGATACTCCTGCTCCCAGTGCCGGCGCCCCACCAGCACCATGGGTGCCACCTTCTCGCGGGCGCCATAGTAGTTCTCGCAGGCGTCCTGGAAAATCTCCTGTACGGTGCCGGCCGCTCCCGGCAGGAAGACGATTCCGCCATGGCACAGTTCCAGCAGGATGGCCTCGCGGATGGCGTTGGCGAAGTACTTGGCAATGTGCGTGGCGAAGTAGTTGGGCGGTTCATGTCCGTAGAACCAGGTGGGGATCCCGAGGGACGGCGTACCGTCCGGATGGCGTTCGACGACGGCGGCGGCCGCACGTGCCCACGCCGACACCGAGGGACGGAACCCGGGAACAGAGGCGAGCGTGGCAAGGGCTGCCTGCACGTCGCCGTCGGACGCCTGGCTGAGGTAGGCCCCGAGGTTCGCTGCCTCCATGGCTCCGGGGCCACCGCCGGTGGCCACCGAGTGGCCGTCGAGGGCCAGCAGCCTGCCCAGCCGGGCCGCCTCCGCAAAATCCCTGCTGCCGCGGGGTGCCGCGTGGCCGCCCATCACGCCGACGATGGTCCGGCGGGGCCAGGCCCCGGACCGGGTCAGCTCATCCAGTGCGTCGCCGATTGCATGGTCGTGCAGTGCCGAGGCCAGCGTTGAGTCCACCCGGTGGCGCTGGCCGGGCTGGATGCTCCAGTGGTAGATGCGCGCATCCGGCAGCTCCTCATAGGGCGAAGTTGCCAGTCCGGCGTACAGTTCGGCCGGGGAATACAACGAACCACGGTACGGGTCGAACGGGACGCCTTCAAGCCTGGGGAAGATGAGGGCGCCGCGGCTGCGGAGGTTGGTTTCCATGCCGTCATCGAAGATGCAGCCCAGGAACATCGCGCCCTCGACGCTGACGCTCTTGAGCGCCGCGGACCGGCCGCGCAGGTCCAGCGACTGCGCATGCCAGCCGTGCAGGTTGACGGCGCCACCGGCCACCAAGCGGTCGAAGCTGGCCAGGTCCTGGACTTCGAGGTTGCGGGGGCGGGGACCAAGGCTTCCGGCGAAGTTCATGGCTGCCTCGCGGCGAAGGTCAGCCCGGTCCTGGTCATGGAGCCAGCCTAGGCCAACCGGCGCAAAAGCGGGGCCGGACCGCGGCCCTCCGGTTGGTACCGGAAGAGCTGGGTCCGAACCCCGCGTTGCTGGTTCAGTGCCAGGTGGAGAAGCGGTTAGGCGGTGACCTTTGCCGGAACCTCACCGTCGCGGAAGTGCGCCTCGAGGTCCTCGAGCGAGTGGCCCTTGGTCTCCGGAACGAACTTGATGACGAAGGCCAGGGAGGCGAGGTTGACCAGGACGAACAGGCCGAAGGTGCCCGTGGAACCCAGCGCGTTGACCACGATGGGGAACAGGAAGGAGATGGCCGCGTTGACGGTCCACAGTGCGAAGACCGCGATGCCCATGGCGAAGCCGCGGATGGCCAGCGGGAACATTTCGGAGAGCAGGAGCCAGACGCAGGTGCCGATGAAGCACTGGACGAAGGCCACGAAAAGCATCATGGCGGCCAGGATGGTGTAGCTGGCCAGGTCGGACTGCGGGAGGAGGAAGACGATGGCCAGCAGGGCCTGGGAGCCGACCACTCCGGAGAATCCGATGACCAGCATCCGGCGGCGGCCAACAAAGCCGAGCAGCCAGATGCCCAGGATGGTCATCAGCACCGAGGTCACGCCCACGCCGATGGTGGCAACGAGTGATGCGCTGACGCCGAGCCCGCTCTTTTCCAGGATGGTGGGGGCGTAGTAGTTCACAGTGTTGATGCCGGTGGCCTGCTGGACGGCAGCCAGGCCGATGCCGATCCAGAGCAGACGCCGCATCCAGGGGTTGTTGCGGAGGTCGCGCAGGGCATGGCCCCGTTCTTCCTTCGCCGTGCGCGCTGCCAAGGCAATTTCTTCGAATTCGGCAGCGGCTTCTTCCGGGCTGCGGCTCAGGTTAAGGACGCGGCGGCTGTCTTCCAGGCGGCCACGGATGGCGTACCACCGCGGGGATTCGGGGAGCATCAGCATGCCCGCCAGAAGTGCGATGGCAGGGACGGAGGCGATGCCCAGCATGGTGCGCCAGACTTCGTTGTCGTGGATGAGCGCGTCCAGGAGGGCGTTGATGGCGAAGGCGAGCATCTGGCCGGTCACGATCATGAGCTCGTTGATGGTGACCATCCGGCCACGGAGGTTGGCGGGGGCCATCTCCGCCAGGTACAGCGGGCAGGTCACGGCGGCGGCGCCCACGCCCAGGCCGAGCACGATGCGGGCGGCAATCATGAAGGTCACGGTGGGCGCAAGGGCGCAACCCATGGCCCCGACCAGGAAGAGCAGTGCGCAGACCAGCAGCGAGCCGCGCCGGCCCAGCTTGTCGGCCATGCGGCCGCCGGTGAGGGCGCCGACGGCGGCACCAGGGAACAGCAGTGCGCTCACCACAGTTGCTTCCTCGACGGAAGTCATGTTGAGGGAGTCGTTCATGTACAGCAGGGCGCCGGAGATGACGCCGGTGTCGTACCCAAAGAGCAGGCCGCCAAGGGTGGAGATGACGGTGAGCCGGGCAAGGTATCCGCGGCGCCTGCTGCCGGTGGCGCCCATGGTTTGTTTCTGCAACAGCATTGTTGCCTCTCAAATTCTCTCGGGGACCGGAACGACCGGCCAGGAATGTGATGCGTGACACCCACTTTAGAGCGCTCTAACGCCACGGTCAAGCAAAAGTCCTAATGTCAGAACAAATAGGGTTTCGTCCCGGCTTTGCAGGTCGCATGGCCTGATCCCTTGACCCGCCATGGACGCCTGCTACGATCAAGGGAGAAAGTATGTCCTATCAAGCGGACATATGCGGCCTAGCGCCGACGGCACCGGCGTCCTGGCTGGACAAAGGGGCTGCCAAACAACATGAGGGAACGCATCGTGGCGAACAACTTGGGTCTCAGTATTGACCGCTCCTCCCCTGTCCCCCTGTACCACCAGGTGGTCCAGGGCATCGAGGCCGCCATCTACAGCGGGGTCCTGGAGCCCGGCAGCCGGCTGGATAACGAGATCGACCTCGCCGCCCAGCTCAACCTCTCGCGGCCCACCATGCGCAAGGCCATGGATGAACTGGTCCGCTCGGGGTTGCTGGTGCGCAAACGTGGCGTGGGAACGCAGGTGGTCTCCAGCCAGGTCCGGCGACCGCTGGAGCTGTCCAGCCTCTACGACGACCTCACCAACAACGGCAAGAAGCCCACCACCGAAGTCCTGAGCTTCTCGCATGTGGAGGCGGACGAAGCCATCCTGAGCACGCTCCAGCTTCCCGCCGGATCCAAGGTCTACCATTTCACCCGGCTGCGGAAGGTCGGCGGCAAACCGCTGGCGCTGATGGAGAACTGGGTCCGCGACGACATCGCCGACATGGACGAGGCAACCCTTGGCGCGGAGGGCCTCTATTCCATTCTCCGCCGGGGCGGGGTCAACTTCCGCCTGGCAACCCAGCGGATCGGGGCAGTGACAGCCAACGAGTACCAGGCCTCCATGTTGGACACCGCGCCGGGATCAGCACTGGTCACCATGGAGCGCACGGCAGTGGACGACACCGGCCGCAGGGTGGAAACCGGCCAGCACGTATACCGGGCCGATTCCTACAGCTTCGAAATGACACTCGTACAGCGCTAACCGCAAGGAGCACTTTTCATGACCAACTGGGTCTACCCCCTGGGCACCGCCACCGACGGCAAATGGGACGTTTCGATCGGAACCTCCGATTCCTCCCTCACCGTGGACGGCTGGGCACACACTGGCCTGAAGGTGGCCACCCTGCCGGCGGGCGCCGCCGTCGATCTTCCCGCAGCGGACGAGGAACGCATCGTGGTGCCCCTCAACGGGTCCTTTACCGTGACCGTGGACGGCACGGACTACCCGCTTGCGGGACGCCGCTCGGCCTTTTCGGGCCCCAGCGACGTGCTGTACTCGGGCACCGGGCGCGCCGTGAGCATCAGTTCGGCCGACGGCGGACGCGTGGCCGTGGCAACCGCGCCCGCCAAGGCTTCGTACCCCACCCGCCTGGTGTCCGCCGCGGAGACCCCGGTGGAACTGCGCGGGGCCGGCAACTGCTCACGCCAAGTCCACAACTTCGGCACTCCGGCCGCCCTGGAAGCAGACCGGTTTATCGTCTGCGAAGTCCTCACGCCCGCCGGGAACTGGTCCTCCTACCCTCCCCACAAGCACGACGAGGAGAAGGACGGCGAGACACACCTCGAGGAGATCTACTACTTCGAGACCCAGGTTTCAGTCGGATTGGGCGCACCCGCTGACACCGATGCCATCGGCTACCAGCGCGTCTACGCCTCGGACGAGCGGCCCATAGACGTGGCCGCGGAAGTCCGCACCGGAGACGTCGTCCTGGTCCCCTACGGCTGGCACGGCCCAGCCATGGCCGCACCCGGCTACGACCTCTACTACTTGAACGTCATGGCAGGCCCGGGCCCCGTGCGCGAATGGCTGATCAGCGACGACCCGCACCACGGCTGGGTCCGGCAGACCTGGGAAAGCCAGAACATCGATCCCCGACTGCCGTTCGGCGCCTGATACCGCTCCGCCAGGCAAAGTGAGGCCCTGTGAAGCAGACGTTCCCCGCCTCGCGTTCAGTCACCATGGAGGACGTGGCGCGTGACGCCGGCGTGAGCCGCGCCCTGGTTTCCCTGGTGATGCGGGACTCGCCCAAGGTCTCACCTGCGAAGCGGGCGGCGGTGCTGGAAAGCGCCGCCGCCCTGGGCTATTCCCCCAACCGGCTGGCGAGCCGGCTGGCGAGTCACCGGACCAACACACTGGGCGTCCTCTTCCTCGACCTGCACAACTCGGTCTTTGCCGACATCTATGACGGCATCACCGAAGGACTGGCGGGCAGCGGCAACCAGGTGATGGTCGCCGTCGGCTCCGCTGATCCCGGAACCGAACTGGAGGCCGTCCGCTCCTTCGTGGACCTGCGCGTGGACGGTGTGCTGCTCGCCGGCTACACCGGCTCATCGGAGGAACTGGCAGCCGCCCTGCGCGGGACGCCCGGCGTCGTCATCACAAGGGAGATGGATGTCGACGGCGTCGATTCCGTCCTGACCGACGACTTCCGTTCCGGAGCGCTGGCCGTGGAGCACCTGTATGGACTCGGGCACCGGCGGATCGCGCACATGGGCATTTCCGACTGGCTCCCCTACACTGCCCGGCGGGAAGGCTACCTGCACGCGATGAGGGAATTCGGGCTGGAGCCGCAGCTCGTGCACAGCGACATGACCGAACGCGGCGGCCGGGCGGTGATGGAGCAGTTCCTCGACTCAGGCGGCACCCGGCCCACAGCTGTCTTTGCCCATAACGACCTCACCGCACTGGGCACCATGGAAGCCTTGGCCTCCCGCGGCATTGCGGTACCTGGGGATGTGGCGGTGATGGGCTGCGACAACATCGAAGTGGCAGCATCTCCCCTGATCGGGCTGACCTCCATCGACCAGCACGCCGGCGAACTGGGCCGGGTGGCTGCCCGGCTCATGCTTGAGCGCCTGGACGGGCGGACGGGGCCAGCCGTCGTCGAGAAACTGGCCCCGTCCCTTGTGGTGCGAAACTCCACTGTCCCCGCTGTGCGCTGAGAGCCGGCTGGCTACGCGAGGGCTGTCCGGGCGAGGCTCACGGGCAAACCAGTCGCCAGCGACTCCTGGGCTGCATCGGCCACCCTTGAGGCCGCAACCGCGTCCTCGGGCGTGCACGGGTTCTCCCGCTGCCCCAGGATGACCTCCACGAAGGCCTCCATCTCGGAGCGGTAGGCCTGGTCGAAACGTTCCGCGAATGTCTGGTGGGGATGGCCCGCCGGAAACGTTACCCCGGTCTCTGCGGACGCCATGGCTGCCTTGTCATCCAGGCCCACCATGAGGGAGCTCCGCGAGCCCTGGATTTCCAGCCGGACGTCGTGGCCGGCCCCGTTGTAGCGGCTGGCCGAAACGGTACCTACCGTACCGTCGTCGAATGTCACCACGGCGAGCGCCGTGTCCACGTCCCCCACGGCACCGATGGCCGGGTCTCCGTTGTTGGACCCCTTGGCGAAGACCTCCACGATTTCGCGGCCCGTCAACCACCGGAGGATGTCGAAGTCGTGGACGGAGCAGTCGCGGAACAGGCCCCCTGAGGTGGCGAGGAACTCCACAGGCGGCGGGGTCATGTCGCAGGTGACTGCCCGCAGGGAATGGATCCAGCCCAGCTCCCCCGCCTGGTAGGCCCGCCTCGCTTCCAGGTAGCCTGCGTCGAACCGGCGCTGGTGGCCGATCTGCACCACACCCTGCCGGTCCCGGATGTCATCAAGCACAGGAAGGGCATCAGCCACGGACATGGCCACCGGTTTTTCACAAAACACCGGTATCCCTGCTTCCACGCCTGCACGGATCAGCTCCGGGTGGGTTCCGGTCCCGGTGGCAATGACCAGGCCATCGATGCCGGAAGCAATCAGGGCTTCCACGGAGGGGAGGTATTCCGCGCCCAGTTCCGCCGCCACAGATCGGGCGTGGTCCGCCGCCACGTCAGTGAGCCGCAACCCCACGGCGATGCCCTGCGGATTCAGTTTCCCATTGAGTGATGCGATGTTGCGGGCGTGCATCACTCCGATGCGCCCCACCCCGACCAGGCCAAGAACGACGTGCTTCACAGTGTTGCCCCCGCGGAAACAGGGGTTGAATCCGGCCCAGGGGCGGTCACGGGGCCGGGGACGGTGAAGGCCCGGCGGAAAGCCTCAAGCGCGGCGCCGTCGTCGCCGCTGGCGTAGGCCTCCATGCCCACTGTTCCGTCATAGCCGGCGGCGGCCAGGGCCCGGGCCACTGCTGCATAATTGACCTCGCCGGTGCCGGGCTCGCAGCGGCCGGGGACGTCCGCCACCTGGATCTCGCCGATATGCGGCAGCGCGCTGCGGACCAGTTCGATCAGGTTCCCCTCGCCCAACTGTGCGTGGTAAAGGTCCAGCATGAGCTTGACGTTCGGGTGCCCCGCCGCCTCCACCAGTGTCAGGGTGTCCTTGGCCCGTGCCAGCGGGATCCCCGGGTGGTCCAGGACGGTGTTGAGGTTCTCCAGGCAGAACGTGAGCCCGTGCTTTTCGCCGAGCGCACCCAGGCGTTCGAGAGTCCGGGCTCCGGTGATCCACATGCTGCCGGTGGAACGGTAGGCGGGCCTGGCTGCCTTGCCGTCGATGAGCTCCGCGGAATGCACCACCATCCGCTTGACGCCGAGTTCCAGGGCGGTGGGAACCAGCGCTTCGGCCGTGCGCACCACGTCATCGGCCGTGTCCGGGTCCACGAGGCTGCCGGCGGTGTAGCCGGTCATGGAGGAAAATTCGGCGCCCGTTGCCTTGAGTGCACGGATGTCCTTGGTCCTCGAATCCCAGAGTTCGACGTCGAACCCGGCCTCGGAGATCAGCCGCACCCGTTCGGTGAACGGCAAACCCGTGAAGACCATTTCCGCGCAGACTGCCAGCCGCATCAGGCACCGTCCTTTGCAGCGCCTGCGGCTGCGCGGGCCGGAACAGCCACCGGCCGGCCCTGCTGGACGGATTCGATGCAGGCGAGCGCGATGGCCAGGGCCCGGTGGGCGTCGGAGGCACCAGGCGTGAGGGTGAAGGCGCCCGGCGGCACGTCGCCATCCCGGAGTGCCCGCACCGTTGCGGTGAAGTCAGCGAGTTCGTCTGTGTAGGCGTCACGGAACAACTCCACATTCAGCCGCGGAGTGTCGGCTGAGAGCCCGTCTGCCGTGAACCGCAGGGCTGCCGTTTCGGTGGGCCGTCCGGCCTGGACCATGCCCTTGGAGCCGAACACTTCTCCCCTGACGTCGTAACCGTAGAGCGCACTGAAGTTTGCTTCTGCTACCGCCAACGCACCATTGCTGTACCGGATGGTGACTACGGCAGTGTCCAGGAACCCCTGGTCGCGCAGGCCAGGCTCCACCAAGGCGTCCGCGACGGCGTAGACCTCCACAGGTTCGGCTCCCTCGTTAAACCAGTTGAGCGTATCGAAGTCGTGGATGAGGGTTTCAAGGAAGATGGTCCAGGCGGGAATCCTGGCAGCGTGCCCAATGCTTCCCGTGCCTGGGTCCCGGGTCAGCGAGCGCAGGAGCTGCGGTTCTCCGACGATTCCTTCTGCAAGGTCCTTCTTGGCCGCCTGGAAGTCGGCTGCGTAGCGGCGGTTGAAGCCGATCTGGAAGTGGACGCCGCCGTTTTCGACGGCGAGCAGGGCTGCATCAAGCTCTGCCAGGCTTTGCCCGGCGGGCTTTTCACAGAACACGTGCTTACCGGCGGCCGCGGCCCGGGAAATCAGGTCGGCGTGGAAGCGGGCAGGGCTGGCGATGATCACGGCGTCGATGTCGGGGTCCGCCAGGATGTCCGCGGCGTCCGCGGTGACCTTTGCAGCGCCAAGCTGCGCGGCCACGGAGGATGCGGACTCCACGTTGGGGTCGGCAACGGCAGCGAGGACCGCACCCGGTATCCGGCGTGCAATGCTCTCGCCGTGGAAGGCTCCCATCCAGCCGGAGCCAATGAGGCCCAGGCGCACAGGAACGGAGGCCTGGAGGGTGTGCTGTTCGATGTAGGCCAAGGGCCTGTCCTTTCGGTCGATGGTGCTATGGGTCAGTCAGAGGGGCCGGTCTTCGCCGGGAAAGGTTATGCCCAGCTGGCGGCGGATTTCGTCAGCGGCCTCAAGGGTCCGGATGGAGGCGGCAAGGGGGCGTTGCGGAACCTGGGTTTCACCGCTTGCGACCGCACGGGCGACGGCAGCGGCCTCATAGTGCAGCCCTTCAAAGTGGGCTCCGGCCGGCTCGTCGTAGCGAAGCCGATTACCGTCGGGGAACCGGACCTCGAACCCGCCCGGCATGTTGAAGGGGCCGTCGATAGTCAGCGTGGCTTTTGTGCCCACGATCGTGGCCGTGGCAGGCGTGAAGTTGTGCAGCTGGGTGTTGGTCATGGCCTGGCTTCCGTCCGCGAACTGCAGCACGGCGGACACTTGCGCGTTCACTCCGGATTCGTGCGGCTGGCCAAACGCGTGCAGGCCGGTGGGCGATCCCAGGACCTCGGTAATGAGGGCAAGCGGGTAGGTGCCAAGGTCAAGCAGCGGTCCCCCGGCCAGTTTGGCATCGAAAATGCGGTGGCTTGCCTGGAAGTGTTCGCCGTACTCCGCAAAGACGGTAGTGACCGTTCCGAGGATGCCGTCGTCAAGCACCTGCCGGATGACGTCGAACTTGGGGAGGAAGAAACTCCACATGGCTTCCGCTGCGAACACCCCGGCGGTCCCGGCCCGGCGGGCGATGTCCCGGGCCTGCCCTGCATTAACACCGATGGGCTTCTCCACCAGCACGTGCTTTCCGGCGTCGACGGCGAGCACGGCTGCCCCGTGGTGGAAGTTGTGCGGCGTGCAGACATAGACGATGTCGATGTCCGGAGCACAGGCCAGTTCCTCATAGCTTCCATAGGCGGCCGGCACGCCGAAAGTATCGGCGAATGCTTTCGACCGTTCCAGGGAACGGGAACCGACAGCGGCGATCACCTGCCCTGTGTGCGCCTGGACGGATTCCGTGAAGCGCTCAGCGATCCAGCCCGGGCCCATGATGCCCCAGCGAAGTACGGGGGCATCACGTGGCTCTTTGACCCGGGATGCGGGCAGCGATGGATGCACCATCAGTAGGCCACCTTGGTGAAGGCACCATCGCTGTGCAGTGAACGTGTCATGGCCTGGGCAACCTGGGCGGCACGCAAACCGTCCTGTGCCGTAGCCAGGGGTGCCGGTTCCCCCTTTTCGAGCGCAGAGATCCAGGCCTGCAGCTGCAGGCGGTAGGCGTCGGCGAAACGCGGTCGCCAGTCAGCCGGGATTCCGGCGCGGCGCTGCCCGTCTTCCCTCAGGGCGAGGGCAGGGGGTTCAGGGAGGGCGGTGGTGCCCAGCTCCGAAACCACCTCGCAACCAGTCGTGTAGCCGTAGCGGGCGTTGAGGAAAAGCTCGAGGGTGGACAGCGTGCCGTCCGCCGTCCTCAGCAGCATGAATGCAGGGTCCCGGAGTCCCTCCAGGCTGTGCCGGGAACTCCGGCCCGCCTGCCACGAAACTTCCGTGATGGGCGAGTCCAGGAGCCACGGAAGGATGTCGAGCTCGTGGATTGCCGAATTGGTGATCGCGGATTCCGAGCTGGTTCCCGGTCCGGCGGCGGCGGTCCGGCTGGTGCAGTGGACCATCAGGGGATCACCCTGGGCACGGGAAGTGACGGCCTCCCGCAACGCCAGGTAGCCCGGGTCGAACCGCCGCATGAAGCCCAGGGACAAGAGCGACGCTCCGGTGGCGGCCACCATGTCGGCGTCGGCTTCCACTACTTCGATGCTTTCCAGGAGCGTAGGGGCCAACGGCTTTTCACACAGCACCGGAGTCATCGCCTCAAAGCACTCCAATACAAGCCCGGCGTGGGTGGAATCATGCGACGCAACCACCACGGCGTCCACCTCGCTGGAGTTGATGAGCTCCGAAGGATCGGTGGTTATGCGTGCGGACGGTGGCGCAACGGCTGCCGCCCGGTCGGCGTCAAGGTCGGCCACATAGCTGACTTCCGCCCCGCTGACGCTGGTGTTAAGGTTCCTGATGTGGTCCGCGCCCATGACGCCGGCGCCGATGACGCCCACTCGGATCGGCATGCTTTCTTCCCGTCTGATTCTTGCTTCCATTCAGCCTGCCGGACACCTTTGCCGGGCCCGCCGGAGTTCCGGCGGGCCCCGGTCGCGGTTGCGTAAGGACGGGCAGGCTTCCTTGCGCTGATACCCAGGCGTCAGCGGGCTTCGCTGACCTCGGCTACTTCCGCGACTTCGGCTTTTACTTCCTTGACGATCTCACCGTGTCCGCCGAGCTGTTCGAGTTCGTGGGCGAGTTCGGCCAGTTCGGCGCCGCCGGCCATTTGGGCCGTGAGTTCGTCGAGGGTGATGTCTTTCTTGTCGTAGTAGCCGATGGACTTGCCGCGTTTGAGGAGCAGGAACCGGTCACCGACAGGGAAGGCGTGGTGCGGGTTGTGGGTGATGAAGATGACGCCCAGGCCCCGGTCGCGGGCCTGGAGGATGTACCGGAGCACCACGCCGGACTGCTTGACGCCCAGCGCCGCGGTGGGTTCGTCCAGGATGAGCACCTTCGCACCGAAGTACACCGCACGGGCAATAGCCACACACTGGCGCTCACCGCCGGACAGCTGGCCGATGGGCTGGTCCACGTCGCGCAGGTCAATGCCCATCTCGGACAGCTCATGCTTGGTGATGTCCTTCATCTTCTGGACATCCATGCTCTTGAACGGACCGAAGCCGCTGGTCAGTTCGGAACCGAGGAAGAAGTTCCGCCAAATCGGCATCAGGGGAACCACCGCGAGGTCCTGGTAGACAGTGGCGATCCCGGCGTCCAGGGCGTCCCTGGGCGAGGAAAACTTCCGGGCATCCCCCATCACGTTCAAGGTGCCCTCGTCATGCTGGTGCAGGCCGGCAATGATTTTGATGAGGGTGGACTTACCGGCGCCGTTATCGCCCAGCACGCAGGTGACGCGGCCGTTGTCCACGGCCATGGTGACATCGCGCAGGGCGATGATGTTGCCGTAATGCTTGCCCACCCCCTCGAGTGACAGCAAGTGGACCGGGGTGTGGGTCAGGGGATCTTTTTCGTCTTTGAGCAGCGTTTGCTGGTCAATCTGGTTGCCATTCATGGATCTGCCCCTTACTTGAGCTCTGCTCGGCGCTTGACGATCAGGTTGACGATGGTGGCCAGCAGCAGCATCAGGCCCAGGAAGAACTTGAACCAGTCGGGATTCCACTGCGCATAAACGATGCCCTTGTTGGCCATGCCGAAGATGAACGCACCGATCGCACCGCCCACGGCCGAGCCATAGCCGCCCGTGAGCAGGCAACCGCCGATCACGGCCGCGATGATGTACAGGAACTCATTGCCCACACCCTCCCCCGACTGCACGGCATCGAACGCGAACAGGTTGTGCATACCCAGGATCCAGCCGCAGAAGCCAACGGCCATGAACAGGCCGATCTTGGTCTTGTTCACCGGCACCCCTACAGCACGGGCGGCGTTGTCGTCGCCGCCAACGGCGAAGATCCAGTTACCCACCCTGGTCCGCAGCAGGACCCAGGACGCGACGGCAACAAGGACGATCCAGAAGAACACGGTGATCTTGACCTCAACACCGCCAATGCTGATGGAGGAAGCGAAGACAGCCCGGGCAGAGTCGAACCCGTCCAGCTTGGAAATGGACGGCGAGGACACGCTGCCGCCGATGAGGCGGGTCAGCGCCAGGTTCAAACCGGTCAGCATGAGGAACGTGGCGAGGGTGACGATAAAGCTGGGCAGTTTCGTCTTGATGAGGATCCATCCGTTGATGAAGCCGATGCCCAGGGAAACGACCAGGGCCAGCACGACACCGACCCACGCGTTCATTGAGAAGTTCCAGCTGAAGAGCGAGGCCGTCAACGCGGACGAGATCACGGCCACGCCGGTGGAAAGGTCGAATTCCCCACCGATCATCAACAGCGATACGCCTACCGCCATGATCCCGATGGTCGAGGATCCATACAGGATCGTGGCCAGCGCGTTGGGCTGCGTGAAGGTGCCCGAAACGAGTGCGAAAAAGACGAAGAGGACCACCGCTCCCACGAGCGCGCCCACCTCAGGCCGCCCCAGGAGCTTCTGGAACGGGCTGCGCCGGCCGATCCGTTCATCGCCGTGCCGCCCAGGGGCCGCCGGCGCGGGTGCCGGGGGCAGGGTTGCTGTGTTTGCCATAGGAAGGACTCCTTGTTGGTAATGCCTTGTTGGTCAGGCCGCGCGGCCTGAACTAGCCGCGCGGCCTGGTTCCCGGATTTAGCGAACGCCCTGCTGGGCGAATTTGAGGACGTCGGACGCGTTGGACTTATCCACAATGGTCGGGCCGGTCAGGACGGGTTGTCCGCCGCCGAGCTTGAAGCCGCCACGCTTGGCCTGCCACAGCGAGTCAACGGACATGTAGCCCTGGAGCCACGGCTGCTGGTCCACGGTGAAAATGACGGCGCCGTCGACGATCTTCTGCGCAAGGTCGGCGTTCAGGTCGAAGCTGGCAACCTTGGCGGAGCTGCCGGCGTCGGTAACGGACTTGAGGAGGGTGAGGGTGATGGGTGCGCCGAGGCCAATGATGACGTCGGCGTCCTTGGACGCCTGCAGCTTGGCCGTGGCTGTGGACTGCACTGCGGTCATGTCCTTGCCGTCGACGTAGAGGATTTCTGTTCCGGCGACCTTCGCCTTCACGCCTGCGCACCGCGCTTCAAGGCCCACGTGGCCCTGCTGCTGGATCACGCATACAGGGTGCTTGTAGCCCTCGCCGGCAAGCCGGGTACCCACAGCTTCGCCGGCGAGCTTTTCATTTGAGCCGAAGTGGGTGAAAGCGCCCAACTGCGATGAGATGCTCTCACCTGCGTTGAGGCTCACCACTGGGATACCGGCGTCGCTGGCCTTTTTGAGAACGTCCTTCAGGGCGTCAGGCGTGGCAAGCGTGACGGCGATGCCGTCAACCTTCTGGTCGATGGCCTGCTGGACCAGCTGCGCCTGCCGCCCCGCTTCCGGGTCGGACGTGTAGAGCAGTTCGACGTTGTCCTTCGCCGAGGCTTCCTCCGCACCCTTGCGGACGATGTCCCAGAACGTGTCGCCTGCTGCTGCGTGGGTGATCAGTGCCACCTTGATACGGGCGGTGCCGGCCACCTGGCCCGCAGCACCGGTGTTGGCGGTCTCTGCCTTGCCGCCGCTGCTGGAGCAAGCGCTCAGTGCCAGCATCGGAACGACGGCCGCCACAAGGGTCGCCTTCCGCCAGGAAAACTTCTTCACGATATATCTCCTTTGATAAGGGTTGCTGCCCTGCCTCACTGCAGGAACTCGAGGCCCTCTACAGAGATCATCGTGAGTCGGATCACACTTTGTCAAGACTTTGTCCTGACATCAGAATGTTTTTACGTCTCTATCGTTGGAAATTTCGTGGTCCCGTTGTGCTCCGAACCACCAGTTCCGGGTCGATCAACTGCCGGTCAGGACCGAGCGAGGGATTCCCGAGCCGCGCCAGGAGCATTCGGGCAGCGGCAACGCCCACCAGGTCATTGCGGCTGTCGATCGTTGTGATGTCGAGGAAGCGCGACTTGGCCAGCGCGGAGTTGTCATACCCGAGGACGGACACGTCGTATGGAACCGTCAACCCGCGCGCTTTGAGGGCTGCCAACACCCCGAGGGCCATCGTGTCATTCGCAGCAAAGATGGCAGTGGTGTCCGGAAAACGATCCAGGACCCAGCAGGCCGAGGCATAGCCGTCTTCTTCCGAGGTACCACCGGACTCTCCAGCGATCCGCACTTCAAGCCCGGCCTCCAGGATTCGATGTCGAAAGCCGTCGCGGCGGTGCGCAGCGGCACCGCCGGCTCCCGAAAGGTGCGCTATGGCGCTGTGGCCAAGCCCCAGCAGGTATGCCGCGGCCATGCCTCCACCGGCGTCGTCGTCACTGGCGATCAAGGCCGCCCGCCCAGGTACCTGTTCACGCCAGCCCGCCACCACCAGGGGCAGTCCGTCCGGGGCAGCCAGCGCTTCCTCCAGCTCGGCGGCGATCACCAGCGCATCGACGTGCATGGCCAGTAACCCGCCAACAGCCTCCTGTATCCGGCCTTCCCCGGGCTGCGAATCAGCCAGCGTGACCTGGTAGCCATGGCCGGACAACTCCGCCTGCATGCTGCGCAGCAGGTCCACGAACCAGAGATTTCGGTAATCATCAATGACCAGGCCAACGCTCTTGGTCCGGCTGCTTGCGAGTGCGGTGGCGGCCCGGCTGGGCCGGTACCCAAGCTCGGCGATGGCCGCTTTGACAGCCTCGCGCCGCTTCTCACTGACCCTGCCGGGCTCCTGCAGCACGAGGGACACCAATGAGGGCGAGACGCCGGCGTGCTTGGCAACGTCATAGATGGTCGGGCGACGGGCACCCGGAGCGCCGGTTGGCATGCTGGAGCACTTCCTCTCTTGAAGGCCGTTGGGAGCCGGGCTATTGACAGGACATATGGACATAAATAGTCTTTGACTCCAGCGCTAATTGTAGCGCTCCAAAAGTTACCGGCGATTGCTCGGAACGCACTTTCAAAGGAGAAATCAATGGCTGCAAGCCTAGGGGTGGCCGTCATCGGCGCGGGGATGGCGGGGAAGGCGCATGCCGCCGCTTACCGGACCGCATCCACCCTCTACAGCCCCGTTCTACCAGCCGTGAAGCTGGTCTCCATCGGCGACGTGAATGCCGAGTTCGGCTCCCTCGCCGCCCGCCGCTTCGGGTACGAGCGCAACGACACCTCCTGGCAGGCGATCGCGGAGGCCGACGACGTCGACGTGGTCAGCGTGGTCATCGCGAACTCCCTTCACCGGGAAGTGGTCGAGGGGCTCCTGGCGGCAGGGAAGCACGTCCTGTGCGAGAAGCCCCTGAGTGACTCACTTGAGGACGCCCGTGCCATGGCTGATGCAGCCCGCGCGGCCTCCTCCATCGCCCGGATCGGTTTCACTTTCCGCCGCACCCCCGGCATCGCCTACATCCGGGACCTCATCCGCACCGGTGTCCTGGGGAACGTGCTGCACTTCAGCGGCCGCTACTGGACAGACTACGGTTTCAGCCCGTCGGCCCCCATGAGCTGGCGCTACAAGGGCGGTCCGGGTTCCGGCGCCCTGGCCGACGTGGGAAGCCACTTGGCCTACGTTTCCGAGTTCCTCTGCGGGGACATCAAATCCATCACGGGCGGCCGTCTCAGCACTGTCATCGGCAAGCGGCCCCTGCCGCTTGGCGCGGTCATGGGCCACGACCACGCTGCCGTCAGTGACACCTACGAGGCAGTGGAAAACGACGACTACGCCGCCTTCTCGGCCGAGTTCGAAAACGGAGCCGGAAGCTTTGAAGTATCGCGCGTAGCGGCAGGGCACGCCAACAGCCTCAACTTCGAAGTCTTCTGTGAAAACGGTGCGGCGAAGTTCGACCAACGCCGCCCGTCGGAAATCCAACTGTTCCTCAACGATGGCTCCGGAAACGAAAACGGCTACCGCCAGGTCATCCTCGGCCCCGGGCACCCCTACATCGCCGGTGGCCTGGCCATGGACGCCCCCGAAGTGGGGTTCGGCCAAAATGACGCCTTCGGATACCAGGCCCGGGCATTCCTCGAAGAAGTCGCCGGCCTCAGCGAAGACAACTCACTCCCCCGCTGCGCCACATTCGACGAGGGCGTCCGCAACATGGAGCTCCTCGGTGCCGTCACTGAATCCGCTTTGAACAACGGGAAGAAGGTCACGCTGTGAAGCTCGGCGTCTACAATGCAATCCTGCACGACCGGCCCCTCCCTGAAGCCCTGAAGGTCATCGCAGACCTGGGCCTGACTGGGATCGAGATCAATACGGGAGGCTTCCTGCCGGCCGTGCACGTCCCCACGATGGACCAGATCCTCGAAAGCGACGCCGCCCGGGACGACTATCTGGAAATCTTCGCCGGCAGCGGGGTCTCAATCGCAGGGCTTAACTGCAACGGCAACCCCTTGCATCCCAAGCCGGAAATCGGCTTGAAGCACGCGGAGGATATTCGGCGCTCCATCCGACTGGCGCAAAGGCTGGGACAGGACCGCATTGTGACCATGTCCGGCCTCCCAGGTGGTGAGCCGGGCGCCACGACGGTCAACTGGGTGGTCAACGCCTGGAACTCCGCCGCCCTCGACGTGCTCGACTACCAGTGGGGTATAGCTGCGAAATTCTGGAAGGAAACCGACCGGCTTGCCGCCGACCACGGCGTCAAAGTGGCACTTGAGCTGCACCCCCAAAACATCGTGTTCAACACCGCCGACGTCCACAAGCTCATCGAACTCACGGGTGCAACCCACGTCGGCGTCGAACTGGACGCGTCACACCTGTTCTGGCAGCAGATGGACCCCGTGGCCGTCGTCCGCGAACTGGGGCCGCTGGTCTTCCAGGCAGCAGCCAAGGACGTGCGAATCAACAGGGACAACGCCGCCCTGTACGGAGTCCTCGACAACAGCTTCCGCAGGCTCTCGGCCGAGGAAAACCGCACCAACCTGGGCGGTGACGAATGGGCCAACGAATGGCCCAAAAACTCCGCATGGGACTTCGTAGCCCTGGGCCGGGGCCACGACACCGCCTACTGGACGGAGTTCCTGCGGGCTTTGTACTCGATAGACCCCGGCATGCTGGTCAACATCGAGCACGAAGACACTTCCCTCGGGCGGATCGAAGGCCTCCAAGTCGCCGCCAAGGTCCTGCGTGATGCGGACGCCGCACTCAGCGCATCACTGGCGGTCGCTCCTTAGGCAGCAAGCTGCACGTCAAGGGGAGGGAACCGGCCGGTTCCCTCCCCTTGACGGAGCACAGCAGTTGTCAGGCAGTGACGCGTTCTGGATGCCCCTGTGCCGTGGACTTGAAGTAGTGCTCCAGGTCTTCAAGGCTTTTGTCCTTGGTCTCGGGAACATATTTCGCGGCAAACGCAATGGCACCGAGGCCAAGGACGGCAAACACGAAGAACGTGTTGGAGAGGCCGATGGCCGCCAGCAGCTGCGGGAACCCGAACCCGATCAGGAAGTTGACGATCCACAGCAGGAAGGCCGAAGCCCCCATGCCCAGGCCGCGGATCTTCAGCGGGAAGATCTCCGAGAGCATGAGCCAGGTCACCGGGGAGATGGCGCCCTGCTGGAAGGCCAGGAACGTTACGGTGAGGGCCAGGATGACAAATCCCCGGGCGGAGCCTTCCGGCAGGATGAGGGAGAAGAAGCCGATCAGCAGCAACGCCGTGGTGGTACCCACCTGGCCGGTGATCAGCATCCTGCGGCGCCCCACCTTGCCCAGCAGCCAAATCCCGACGAATGTGGCCAGTACCGAGATGACTCCGTTGGCGATGTTGGCAGTCAGTGCCGCTTCACGCCCAAAACCGGACTGCGACAGGATCTGGGTCCCGTAGTACATGATCGAGTTCACGCCGGTGATCTGCTGGATCACCGCAAGGCCGAGCCCCACGACGAAAATCCGGCGGAGCCACGGAATGCCCAAGTCCTTCCAGGAACCCATTTTGGACTTGTAGTCCTCCACGGCCATGGCCTTGACTTCCTCGAACTCGGCCCGCGCTTCTGCCTGCGACCGGATCCGCTGCAGCACGCTGAGAGTCTCGCCAAAGCTGCCCATGGAGGCCAGCCAGCGGGGACTCTCGGGCATGAAGTTCATCCCGATCCACAGCGCGATGGCCGGCAGAGTGGCGATGACCAGCATCCAGCGCCAAATACCGTGTGATTCGCCGAACGAGTTGCCCAGGTAGGCGTTGAAGATGAACGCCAGCAGCTGCCCGGTGACGATCATGAGTTCGTTCTGGGTGACGATCCGGCCGCGCCGGTTGCTGGGTGATACCTCGGCCAGGTACACGGGAACCGTCACCGAGGCCCCGCCCACGGCGAGGCCCAGGACGAACCGGGCGGCGATCATCATCTCAGTGTTCGGCGAGAGTGTGCAGCCGATGGTGCCCACCAGGAAGATGACTGCCAGCACCATGATCATCCTGCGCCGGCCGTTGCGGTCTGCCAGCCGTCCGCCGAACAGGGCGCCGAAGGCGGCACCGAACAGCAGGGACGAAGTCACCAGGCCTTCGGTCAGCGGGGTGAGGCCCAGGTCCTCTTGCATGTACGGCAGGGCGCCGTTGATGACGCCCGTGTCATAGCCGAACAGCAGGCCGCCGAACGTGGAAATGATGGTGACCGTGCGCAGGGCCCGTCGATGGTTGCCGGCCCGCGGCGCGGTATGCGCAGGCGAACTCATAGGCTTACCTTTTGGACGTACTGCTTCATGGTTTCGAGCTGGTAGCGGGAGACCTCGTCGGCGTTCTCGTCCTCCGCGAACACACTGGACACCATGACGGTGTCGTCGCGGTCCAGGAAGCCGATCTCCTTCAGCCCGCCGAAGAATTCGTCCCAGTTAACGTCGCCGTCGCCGATCTTCAAATGCTGGTGGACGCGGACCGGGTTGCCCGGCGGGTTGGTGATGTACCGCAGGCCGTGCGAGGCGTGGTGGTCCATGGTGTCGGCCACGTGGACCAGGCGCAGCTTGTCGCCCGCGGCGCGCATGATGTCCAGCGGGGAGTTCTTCATGTGGAAGCTGTGCGACGCCACATAGACCATGCCCACGTTCTTCGAGTTCACGCCCCGGATCACGCGGATGGCGGCCAGGCCTTCTTCTACGAAATCGTCCGGGTGCGGGTCGATGAGCAGGTGGATGCCTTCCCGCTCGATGACCGGCAGCAGTTCCTCCATGGAACGGTAGAACGCCCGCTCGGACTCCTCCGCCTTCTCGGGCCGGCCGCTGAACTCGGTGTTCATGGTGCTGACGCCCAGGTCCACGGCGATCTGGATGGCACGCTTCCAGTAGCGCACGGCAGCTTCACGGGCGTCCTCGTCCGGACCGGACCAGCGGAGCACGGGGAGGATCGAGGCGATCTCAATCCCGGCATCCTTGCAGGCCCTGCCCAGTTGGCCCACCAGTTCATCGTCCGCTTTGGGGTGGTTGTAGAACGGGATGAAGTCCGCGTGCGGGGTCATCTGCATGTACTTGTAGCCGAGGTCCGCCACCACCCGGGGGAACTCCAGCAGGCTGTGCGAGTGGTGGAACGGGGTAGGGTCAAGTGCGATTTTCACGTAAACACTCCATTGTGGATCAGGAAGGGTGGAGACACGAAAGGGGGCGGATGGCTCCGCCCCCTTTCCGGTGCTACTTGTAGAGGTCGGGCTTGGGAGCCAGCTTCACGGCGACTTTTTCGCCGTTCTTCTGCGCTTCGACGCCTGCTTCGCAGCACGCGGCGGTGGCGTACCCGTCCCAGGCGGAGGGGCCACCGATTTCGCCCTTAAGTGCCGCGTCCACCCATGACTGGATTTCGACGTCGTACGCCGCGCCGAAGCGCTCCTCGAAACCGGGGGTGACGTTGCCGCCCCAGCGGCCCGAGCTCCGGGTATACGGGCCCTTGTCACCGCCAATGCTGACGATGCCGTCCTCGAAGGACGCCTGGGTGGCCACCTCATAGCCAAACTTGGCGTTGACGTAGATTTCGACGTCGGCCAGGACGCCGGATTCGGTCCCGAGCAGGACGTGCTGGGGATCGTGCTGGCCGGACGGCGCGTTCCTGGTGGCCTTGCCCAGGCGGACCTGGACGCTGGTGATTTCCTCACCGGTGAAGAACCGGATGGCGTCGAACTCGTGGACCACGGAGTCGTTGATGAGCATCTCGTTGGTGAAGCCCGCGGGGGTGCTCGGGTTGCGGTGCTGGTGGTGCAGCATCAGCAGTTCGCCCAGTTCGTGGTTGCGGATGATCGAGCCCAAGGTGGCATATTCGGCGTCGAAGCGGCGCATGAAGCCCACCTGGATCCGCTTGTGGCCCAGCGCCACCTCGGCCTCCACGATCTTCCAGGAGGATTCCGCGTCGGGGGTGAGGGGCTTTTCGCAGAGGATGGGGATGTCCTTGGCGAGGGCTTTGAGCAGGATGTCCTCGTGCAGGAATCCGGGGGTGGCGATCAGGACGGCGTTGACGTCACCGTTGTTGAGGGCCTCCTCGGCGTCGGCGAGGGCCACTGCTCCGGGAATGCCTTCGATGGCAGCCTGGGCGCGTGCCAGGTCCACGTCCACGACCGCGGCAACTTCGGCTCCGTGGATGCGCTTGCTGAGTCGCTGGATGTGGTCGGCGCCCATGCGGCCTGCGCCGACGACGGCAACGCGGAGGGTTTCAGTCATTGTTTTGTCCTTCTGGTGTCTGTGGCGGGATTAGCTGACGGCGGTGCGGGAGCCGCAGGACAGCAGGTAATTGCGGGTGCGCTTGGCGATCGGCATGGGAACGTCGAACGCCACGGGGTACATGTCCTGCTCCACGATGCCGAAGATGGGACGGTCCAGGGCTTCCACGGCTTCAATCACCGCGCGCAGGTCCGGCAGGCCGTTGGGCGGTTCGGTCATGACGCCGGCCAGGTTGGCAGCGGCCCACGTCATGTTCTCCTCGTTGACCTTCTTGAGGATGTCCGGGTTGATCTGCTTCAGGTGCAGGTAGCCGATGCGGTCCGGGTAGTTCTTGATCAGTTCCAGGCTGGAGGCGCCGCAGTACTCGGCGTGTCCGGTGTCCAGGCAGAGGTTCAGGTACTTCGGGTCGGTGGCCGCCAGCAGCGTCTCGATGTCCTCCTGGGCGCCAACGTGGGAATCGGCGTGGGAGTGGAACTGCTGCTTCAGGCCGAAATCTTCCAGGAGCGTCTTGCCCAGGCGGTTGTGTCCGGCGAACAGGTCACTCCAGGCCTTCTCGCTTAGCGTGCCGCTTTCCACGGCTTCGCCGGTGACGTCATCGCGCCACATCGCCGGGATGACCACGATGTGCTCACCGCCCATTGCTGCCGTCAGCTCGGCCACCTTGCGGGCCGGCTCCCAGGCGGTTTCCCACTGGTCCAGGCCCCGGTGGAAGGCCGTAAACACGGTGCCGGCAGTGACCTGCAGGTCACGGGCCTTGAGTTCCTCCGCCAGCCGGGTGGGGTCCGTGGGCAGGTAGCCGTACGGGCCCAGTTCGATCCACTTGTAGCCGGACTCGGCCACCTCGTCGAGGAAGCGTTCCCACGGGGTCTGCTTGGGATCGTCCGCGAACCAGACGCCCCAGGAGTCGGGCGCCGTGCCGATGATCAGCTTGTTTTCAGTCATTTGTCTTTTCCTTTGCATCGATTGCTCCGCAGGTGTCGTTTTGGACGCTCAAAACGGCGTTTACGGAGCAATCGACGGTAAGTGGTGGGTGGGCCCCCGCCGCCAGGGTTCCCTGGCCGAGCTTGCGAGGCGAGGGTGGCGGTGGGGTCAGTTGGAGGGGAAGTTGTAGGAGGCGCCGGAGGCGTGGTGGGTTTCGGGCCAGCGGGAGGTGACTACCTTGCCGCGGGTGTAGAAGGATACGCCTTCGGGTCCGTAGATGTGCTTGTCGCCGAAGAGGGATGCTTTCCAGCCGCCGAAGGAGTGGTAGGCCACCGGGACGGGCAGGGGCACGTTGATACCGATCATGCCCACGGTGACGGAGCGCTGGAACTTGCGGGCGGCGGCGCCGGAGGAGGTGAAGATGGCGGTGCCGTTGCCGTAGGGGTTGGCGTTGATCAGCTTGATGCCCTCTTCGAGGGTGTCGACGCGGACCACCACGAGGACGGGTCCGAAGATTTCCTCGGTGTAGGCGGTCATTTCGGTTTTGACGTGGTCCAGGACGGTGGGGCCTACCCAGAAGCCGTCTTCGTGGCCGGGGACGACGAGGTCGCGGCCGTCCACGACCATGGCTGCGCCGGCAGCTTCGGCTTCGGTGACGATCCGTACGATGCGTTCCTTGGAGGCGGGGGTGATGACCGGGCCCATTTCGGCGTCGGGTTCGGTGCCGTTGTTGACCTTCACGGCCAGGGCGCGTTCTTCGACCTTCTTGACCAGCAGGTCCGCGGCGTCGCCGACGGCCACGGCAACGGAGATGGCCATGCAGCGTTCACCGGCGGAGCCGAACGCGGCGGCGGCGAGGTGGTCGGCGGCGTTGTCCAGGTCGGCGTCGGGCAGGATGATGGCGTGGTTCTTTGCCCCGCCCAGGGCCTGGACGCGCTTGCCGTGCTTGGTGGCGGTCTCGTGGACGTACTGGGCGATCGGGGTGGAGCCGACGAAGGAGATGCCGTCCACGTCCGGGTGGGTCAGCAGCCCGTCGACGGTTTCCTTGTCGCCGTGCAGGACCTGGAAGACACCGTCGGGCAGGCCGGCTTCCTTCCAGAGCTTGGCCAGCAGCAGCGATGCTGAGGGGTCGCGCTCCGAGGGTTTGAGGATGAAGGCGTTGCCGGTGGCGATCGCCATCGGGGCCATCCACAGCGGCACCATGACGGGGAAGTTGAACGGCGTGATGCCGGCGACCACGCCGAGGGGTTCGCGGAAGTTGAACACGTCGATGCCGGTGGAGACCTGGTCGGAGTAGTCGCCCTTGAGCAGGGTGGGGATACCGCAGGCGTATTCGATGACTTCCAGGCCGCGGCCGATCTCGCCCTTGGCGTCGGAGAGGACCTTGCCGTGCTCGGCGGTGACGAGCTGCGCGAGTTCCTCGATGTGGGAAGCGACGAGTTCGCGGAACTTGAACAGCACGGCGGTGCGCTTGGCCAGGGAGATGTCGCCCCAGGTGTCGGCGGCCTTGCGGGCTGCGGCGACGGCGGTGTCCAGGTCGGCCCGGTTGGCCAGGCGCAGCGTGGCGGACACGGCACCGGTGGCCGGGTTGTACACGTTCGTGGTGCGGTCGCCCTGACCGGGGGTCTCGGCGCCGTCGATGAAGTGGTTGATAACCGTTGTTTCGGTGGTGGTGGCAGTCATGGGACTCTTCCTTGAGTAGTAAAAGAGAGGTTTTAGCCCAGCAGTTTGCGCTGGCGGTTCTTGTGGTCGGTGTAGGTCTGGAAGGCCTGTTTGGTGGAGTCCAGTTCGGAGACCTGGGAGACAGGGACGTCCCACCAGGACTCGGAGGACGGGGCGTCCAGGAGCGGGTCGGACTCGACGTGGATCAGGATCGGGCCGCTGTTTTCCGGGGCGGCCTTGGCGTCGCGGATGGCCTGTTCGAGTTCGGCGATGACCTTCTCGCCCGGTTCGATCCGGATGACCTTCACGCCCAGGGACTCGGCGTTCAGGGCCAGGTCCACGGGCAGGGTCTCGCCCTCGTCGAAGCTGTGCTGCCCCTCGTTCAGGGCCCGGTACTGGGTACCGAACCGCTGCGAACCCAGGGATTCGGACAGGGAGCCGATGGAGGCGTAGCCGTGGTTCTGGATCAGGACCACGATCAGCTTGATGCGTTCGGCGACGGCGGTGACCAGTTCGGTGTGCATCATCAGGTAGGAGCCGTCCCCCACCATCACGACGACGTCCCGCACCGGGTCACCCGACCCGCCTGCCGCCGTCGTACTGGCTGCTTCGGCGATCGCGGCGCGCTTGACGCCGAGCCCGCCGGGGATTTCATAGCCCATGCAGGAGTAGGCGTACTCGACGTGGTAGCCGAACGGGTCCCGGACCCGCCACATCTTGTGCAGGTCACCCGGCAGGGACCCGGCCGCGCAGATGACCACGTCGCGGGCGTCCATGGCCCGGTTGGTGGCACCGATGATCTCGTTCTGCGCCGGCAGCGGGGTGTAGCGGGTGTCGAAGGCCTCCTCCACGGTGGCGTTCCAGCGCTTCTTCTCCGCCGCGATCTTCTGCTCCAGGTCGGCGCCGACCCGGTAGCCGCCCAGGGCTGCGTTGAGCTTGACCAGGGCCTTGCGGGCGTCGGCGACGATCGGCAGGGTGGTGCCGTGCTTGTAGGCGTCGATCGGGGCGACGTTGATGTTCACGAAGCGCACGTCGGGGTTCTGGAATGCGGTCCGGGACGCGGTGGTGAAGTCCTCGTAGCGGGTGCCGATGCCGATGATCAGGTCCGCTTCGGCTGCGATGGCGTTCGCCGCCGTCGTGCCCGTGGAGCCAATGGCGCCGAGGGAGAACTGGTGGTCCCAGGGCAGGACGCCGACGCCGGCCTGGGTGTTGCCCACCGGGATCCCGGTCAACTCGGCCAGTTTGGCGAGTTCGTCGTTGGCGTAGGCGTAGAGGACGCCGCCGCCGGCGATGATCAGCGGACGCTTCGCCGCCTTGATGGCTGCGGCGGCGCGGGCGATGTCCTCGTCGTCGGCGTCGGGGCGGCGGATGCGCCATTCCCGCTCGGCGAGGAACTCGGCCGGGACGTCGAAGGCCTCGGCCTGGACGTCCTGCGGCAGCGAAATCGTGACCGCGCCGGTCTCGGCCGGGTCGGTCAGGACGCGCAGGCCGTGGTGGAACGCGGAGAACAGCTGCTCCGGCCGGTTCACCCGGTCGAAGAACTTCGACAGCGGCCGGAACGCGTCGTTGACCGTCAGGTCGTAGGCGTAGGGCTGCTCGAGCTGCTGCAGGACAGGGTCGGCGGCGCGGGTGGCGAACGTGTCCGAGGGCAGCAACAGCACCGGCAACCGGTTGGTGGTCGCCAGCGCGGCACCGGTCAGCAGGTTGGACGAACCGGGGCCGATCGAGGTGCTGATCGCGAACGTCTGGCGGCGGCGGGTGTGCCGGGCGTAGCCGACGGCCTGGTGGACCTGGGCCTGCTCGTTCCGGCCCTGGTAGTACGGCATGAGGGTGGGGTCCTGCTGCTGGTACTGCTTCAGCGCCTGGCCCACGCCGGCCACGTTGCCGTGCCCGAAGATCCCGAAGGTGCCCGGAATGAGCCGCTCACGGTACTCAACACCGCCCACCGTATCCACGGTGTACTGCTGGGAAAGGTATTCGACGACGGCCTGCGCCACCGTCATTCTGCGCGTTCCTGTTGTTGTGCCCATAGCTAGTTCTCCGGGAGTTCTGTGCTGTAGTGCAGGAGCGAGGCGGCAGCTGCGACGGCGCCGGCGACGTCCCCGTCCGCGGGGTAGAGCAGCGTCCGGCCAACGGTCAGGCCCTGGACACCGGGCAGTGCCAGCGCGGCACCCCAGGAAGCGAAGACCTCGTCCTGGGACCCGTCCGGGTCCCCGCCCAGCAGCACGGTGGGCATGGTGGTCGCGGCCATGACGCGTTCCATTTCCGCCACCACGGGAACCTTCATCCACGTGTACGCGCTGGTGGAACCCAGTCCCTCGGCGATCGCGATGGACTTGATCACCGCGTTGGGAGACAGGTCATTGCGGACCCGGCCGTTCTCCCGGACCGACAGGAACGGCTCCACCATGGCGATCAGCTTCCGCTCGGCCAGGGAGTCGATGGCCTTGGCAGTTGCCTCCAGGGTCGCCACCGTGTCCGGGTCGCCCAGGCAGATGCGGGTCAGCATCTTCCCGCCATCGGCGCCGAGTGCTTCCAGGGCGGCGGCGGTGTGGCCGGTGAACCGGTCATCGAACTCGTTCACCAGGCCGGAGAGGCCGCCGCGGTTCATGGAACCAAAAACGAGCTTGCCGTCCAGGGCGCCCAACAGGAGCAGGTCGTCCATGATGTCCGGGGAAGCCAGGACACCGTCGACGGCGGGGTTGGCCAGCGCGATCTGCAAACGGTCCAGCAGCTGCCGGCGGTCCGCCATGGCCACCGGGTCATCGCCCACGGCCAGGGCGCCCCGGGCCGGGTGGTCGGCGGCGACAATGAAGTTCTGCCGGCCGGCCTTCACGCCGGGGTGGCGGCGCCGGGCCTTCGCGGCGCGGGCCACGGCGTCCGGGTCTTCGAGGCGGATGGTGCTCAGGTGCTCGTAACGGCGCGGATCATCATCCACCACGTGGTTTGAGGCAATCGGGGTGAGGGTCACAGTGCTGCTCCTTCGGTGGCAAGCTGCGAAACGCCGGGCACTGCGCCTGGCACAATACGGCCGCGTTCGGCCAGCAGGGAGGTGACCTCGTCCGGCGTCGGCATCGCATCCGCGCAGGACAAGCGGGAGGCGACGATGGCGCCGGCGGCGTTGGCGTAGTCCAGGACCTGGGCCAGCGGCCAGCCGGCAAGAAGCCCGTGGCAGAAGGCGCCACCGAACGAATCGCCCGCACCCAATCCGTTCAGGGTCTCGACGGGGACCGGGGCGGAGACCACGCGCTCGGTGCGGGTCTTGGCCATCACGCCTTCGGCGCCGAGTTTGACGACGGCGATTTCCACGCCGGCAGCGAGCAAACGGTCCGCCTGTTCGTCGGGGGTGCCTTCACCTACGGCGACGGCGCATTCCTTGTCATTGCCGATCGCGACCGTGACGTGCGGCAGGATCTTGGCCACCTCTGCGCGGGCCTCGTCCTCGGACGCCCAGAACATGGGCCGGTAATCCAGGTCCAGGATGGTGAACTGTCCCTCGGCCAGGTCGGTACGGGGACGGGCTTCATGGGCGGCGAGGTGCGCGGAACGGGAAGGTTCCTGGCACAGGCCGGTCACGGTAGACCAGAAGATGCCGGCCTCGCGGATGGCGTCCAGGTCCAGCTCTTCAGCCTTGATCTGCAGGTCCGGCGCCGTGGGGAACCGGCCGTAGAAATACAGCGGGAACTCGTCCGTGGCCGGCTTGATCGCGCAGAAGGTCACCGCCGTGGGCCAGTCCTTCACCGGCGTGACGAACGTGTCGTCCACGTTGAACTTGCGCAGCTCGCGGTGCAGGTACTCCCCGAACGGGTCGTCCCCGGTCCGGGTGATGACACCCGTCCTGCGGCCATGGCGGGCAGCGGCAACAGCGACGTTCGACGGTGAACCGCCAAGGTATTTGCCGAAGGAATTAACGTCCTCCAGGCCAACCCCGATGTCGTTCGGGTAGATATCAACGCTGATGCGCCCGATCGTAAGAAGCTCGTGGGTCACGGGAATCGTGGACCTTTCTGGTGTGGAACTCGGATCCTTTGAAGAGCAGGAGTTCCGGGACTGGCAGGCCGTGGCGTGGGCCACATGCACTACTTTGCCCTAGATCCAATGTCCTGTCAAAGGTTTGTACTGACATGCTTACAACAGAAGTTGGAGGCACCCGTCCCCCATTCAACGGGTGCGTTTGCGCTACTTCTTCGGGACCGCCAACTCGCCTGTGACGTACTGCGCCCTGCCGAACCCGAAGGACCAGTCGCCGGCAGTGTTTTCGACATAGCCAATGAAGACGTCCTGGCCGGCAACCCCCACCGCGGCGAGCTTTTCGGCCACTGCGGCAAAGAGCCGTTGCTTGGCCTCCTGGGACCGACCGCCCTGGGTAAAGATCTGGATCATCACCACTCCCCCGGTGCGTTCAAAGCCCAGCCCGGCATCCTGGGCGAAGATCTGGCCCTGCGGGTGCTCGGTAAGGATGTGGAAGTAGTCCCGCTCCGGGATGCCGTACTCCGCGAGGATGGCGTCGTGGATGCCGCGGCTCAACTGCTGCAGATCCTCGGCGGTGCGTCCTTCATTGACGTCAACGCGAACAAGCGGCATGAATCTTCTCCCTCAGATAGTTTGTACTGACATACTAACAAACTGCATTTCAGGAATACAAGACCTCTTGCGCGGCGCGCAGCAGCAGGGCTACCATTAATCAACCACAAGGTTGATAAACGAAACAATTGATTACAAGAGGGGCGGAAGGGTGTCTGATGATGACGCGGCTTTGGACGTGGCTTTCCTGGCCCTGGCCGACCCCGTCCGTCGACGCATCATTGCCCGCTTAAGCCGCGGCCCGGCCACCGTCAACGACCTGGCCGAACCCTTCGAGATTTCCAAGCAGGCCGTCTCGAAGCACATCCAGGTGCTCGAGCAGGCGCAGCTGGTTACCCGCAGCAGGGACGCCCAGCGCCGGCCCGTCCATCTGAACCCCGCACGGCTGGAGGCGCTCACCGCCTGGATCGACCAGTACCGGCTGGTCCGCGAAGGGCAGTTCCGCAGCCTCGATGCGGTGCTTGAATCCAGCGCCGGGCAAGCGGCGCCAAAGGCAAAGGACTGAAAATGACCAACCAACTGAAGATCACCGCCCCCGAGGGACTCCCCTACATCGACTTCGAGCGGGAGTTCGATTTTCCGGTGGCGGACGTGTTCCGGGCGCATAAGGACCCCGAACTGGTGGCCCAATGGCTCGGCCCGCGGGGCATGAAGATGGAGATGGACCACTACGACTTCCGCACCGGAGGAAGCTACCGGTACATCCATACCGGCCCGGAGGGAGTGCCATACGAGTTCCGCGGCATCTTCCATACGGTGCGCGAGAACGAGTTCGCCCTGCAGACCTTCGAGTTCGGCGGCTATCCGGACTCGGTGAGCCTGGAGTCCATGACATTTGAGGAGCTCGACGGCGGCCGGTGCCGGCTGCGGGGCCACGCCATGTACCAGAGCATGGAGGCACGCGACGGCATGCTGCACTCCGGTATGGAGGGCGGCATGTCCGAAGGCTATGAGCGGCTGGACGAACTGTTGGCGGGCGCGTCGGTCTGACGCAGCAGAAGGGCTTCGTCCAGCACGCGGCCAAGGTTGGCGGCATCATGGGCGAAGCGGCCCAGGAAGAGTCCGCCGGCGGCGGGCAGCCGCGGAAGCAGGCCGGGCCCGGCGCTGCCGCCGTAGATCAGCGGGCAGGCCGAGCCAAGCTCCTCACGGATCCGCGCCAGGACGGCGTTGACGTGGTGCGGCGGGGCGGGCTCCTGCGCACCGATGGCCCAGACGGGCTCGTAGGCCAGGACCACACGGTTCAGCAGGGCCGGGTCGCCGTCCGTGGCGGCACGGACCTGCTCCACACAGAAGGCGGCGGCAGCTCCGGCGTCGAGCCTGTCCGGCTCGCCGATGCAGAGCAGCGGGGCCAGGGACTGGCCGACGGCGGCACGCACCTTGCGTGCCACCACGGCATCGTCCTCACCGAACAGCCGGCGGCGCTCGGCATGGCCGATCTCGACGAGTGAGACGCCGAGTTCGGCCAGCATGCCGGGGCTGACTTCCCCGGTCAGCGGCCCGTCGCCCCAGGCGCAGTTCTGCGCTCCAAGCAGCACGGGTGACCCGGCCAGGATCCGGCCGGCGGCCTCGAGGAGCGGGAAGGACGGGATGACGAAGACCCGGACCGGGGCGCCTTCGGCGGAATCCCCGAGTCCGGGCCTCTCGTCAACAATGGAACGCACCTCCGACAGCCACCGCAGGCTCGTTTGGTAACCCAGGTACATCTTGGTGCTGACACCGATGTAGAGGGGGCCTTTGCCTGTGCTGCTGCCGGAGGTGCTCATGGTATTCCTTGCGTGGATAGTGCGGCGTGCTCAGTCGAGCAGGTCGTCGGCCTTGTTCTTGAACCGCCTGGTGGCGAACATCATCGCTGCCGCCACGAACGGCAGGACACCCAGGGCATAGACGCCCATTGAGCCCGTTGGCGACTGCGTGGCCTCGTTGACCGCGGTCCGCAGGATGGGCGCCACGAAGCCACCCAGGTTGCCCAGGGAGTTGATCAGCCCGATGCCTGCCGCAGCGGCGGATCCGGCCAGGAACGCGGTGGGATAGGACCACACCACGGGACCGACGGCCAGGAAGCTGCAGACAGCCAGGGTAATGAAGATCATGCCCAGGACCGGCTGGTGGTTGGTTCCCGCCCAGGCCGAGCCGAAGATGCACAGGCCGGTGGAGATGAACAGGATGGTGCCGAACTTGCGGCGCTTGGCCACGGTGTCTGCGGCCTTGCCGATGAAGTAGCAGGAGAAGATGCCGAAGAACCACGGAACGGCGATCAACAGGCCCACCGCGAGTCCCACCTTCTGCCCGGTCAGGGATGACACCTGCTGCGGCAGGAAGAACGTCACACCGTAGACGGCAATCTGCAGGCAGAAGTAGATGACGGTGAAGTACCAGACGCGGCCGTTGCGCATGGCGGCGAGGATGCCGCGGGGGCCGGTCTCGTCCTTGATGGTGTCCTCCAGCGCCATGACCTCCTTCAGCGCGTACTTTTCCTCGCTGTTGAGGAACTTGGCCTTTTCCGGCCCGTTGATGAGGAAGAAGAAGGCCGCAATGCCTGCCAGGACGGCCAGGAGGCCTTCGACGAAGAACATGACCTGCCAGCCGCGCAGGCCGGGCACCTGGTCGCCAATGTTGATCAGCCAGCCGGACAGCGGGTTGCCAATCATCTGGGAGAACGGCTGCGCAAGGTAGAAAATGGCGAACATCTGGACACGCACCTTGTTGGGGAACCATTCGGCAAGGTACATGATGACGCCGGGGAACAGCCCGGCCTCGGTGACGCCGAGGAGGAAACGCAGGACCACGAACGAGGTCTCGCCCTGCACGAACGCGAAGCACGCCGAAACGATGCCCCAGGTGATGGCGATACGCGCCAGCCAGATCTTGGCGCCCACCTTCTTGAGCAGCAGGTTGCTGGGGATTTCGAAGATCGCGTAGCCAATGAAGAAGATGCCGGCGCCCAGGGCGAAAGCCGCGGCGGACACCCCCTTGTCCGCACCCAGTGCCGCCTCGGCGAAGCCCACGTTGGTGCGGTCAAGGAATGACACGACGTACAGGATGACCAGCATCGGCATGAGCCGGCGGGCCGCCTTGGAAATCGCGGACTTCAGGACCGGACGGGCCAGAAGTTCCTTGGATGTTGCGGTGGTTTCTGACACAACACTCTCCTTCGAGTGGTGACGTTGGTGTTTCCCCGCGGGCCGGCGGCCCGCGGGACTTATGGCATCCCGCGTGGGTGCCGTCAGTGCATGTACAGGCCGCCGTCGACGTTCAGCGTCTGGCCCGAGATGTAGCCGGCGTCCTCGCCGATGAGGAAGGAAATGGCCGCCGCGATGTCGCGGGTGGTGCCCACACGGTTCACCACCAGATCCTTCACGAGTTCATCCTTGCGTTCCTCGCTGAGGGTGCCGCCCATGATGTCGGTGTCGATCGGACCGGGTGAGATGGCGTTGACCGTGATGTCGTACTCGCCCAGTTCCCGGGCGGTGGCGCGGGTAAGGCCAATGACGCCGGCCTTCGCCACGGAGTACGGGGTCTTGCTGAAGGTTCCGCCACCGCGCTGCGCGGAGACCGAAGAGATGTTCACGATCCGGCCCAGCCGGTTTTTGGCCATTGATTCGGCCGCACGGCGGGTAGCGTAGTGGACGCCGTTCATGTTGATGTTCACCACGCGGTCCCACTCGGCGGCGTCGAGTTCCAGGTAGGGAACCGGGGAGCTGACGCCTGCGATGTTCGCCAGGGCCACCAGCTGGGGAAGCTCGGCCTCGATCTCGTCGATGGCGGCGCGGACCGAGGCTTCGTCGCCAATGTTGGCTCCGGCTCCGTGGGCCTTGACGCCGTGCTTTTCGGCCAGTTCCTTGGCCAGGTTCTTGCTGGCGGCGTCGTCAAGGTCGATCACGCCGATGTTCCAGCCGCGCTCGGCGAGGTAGTCCGCGGTGGCGCGGCCGATGCCGCGTTCGGAGACTGCGCCGGTGACGATCACCGTGCGGTCTGCGGGAAATGCTGTCATGAAGTGTTCCTTCTGATGGGGGCCGGCGGCCTGCAGTCCAAAAACTCAGGACAGCGGGGCCGGGCCCAGTTCCTCAACGAGCTTCTGCATGGCGACGTACGCCTTGTTCCGGTAGGCAACCAAGGCTGCCGTGCGGTCGGCGGGGACGTCGAGGAAACCCGAACCGGTCTTGGTGCCGAGCTGGCCGGCGTCGACCTTTTCCTGCAGGATCTTCGGGGTGGCGAACCGTTCGGGGAAGCCGGTCTGCAGCGACTTATAGCAGAAGGCGTAGACGTCCAGCCCTGCCATGTCCGCGATGGCGAAGGGACCGAAGAACGGGAGGCGGAAGCCGAAGGTGGTGCGCACCAGCGTGTCCACGTCCTCGGCAGTGGCGATGCCTTCCTCCACCACTTGTGCAGCCTCGTGGAAGAGCGCGTACTGGAGGCGGTTCAGCACGAACCCGGTGACGTCCTTGACGGTGGCGGTTTCCTTGCCGGTCTCCCCCACGATGGTGCGGGCGGCCTCCACGGTGGCCTCGGAGGTCCCCTCGTGCGGGATGACTTCCACGCCGGGGATGAAGGGCGCGGGGTTGGAGAAGTGGACGCCCAGGAAGCGCTCCGGGCTGTCCACCACCTCGGCCAGCTTGGCGATGGAGATGGTGGAGGTATTGGAGCCGATGATGGCGTCGGGACGGGCGGCGGCGCTGATCCGGCCGAGGGTAGCGTGCTTGATCTCGAGGACTTCCGGCACCGCCTCCTCGATGTACTCCGCGTCCGCCACCGCTTCTTCGATGTCCTTGGCGGCCCAGAGGTTCTCCTTGAGCAGGTCCGTGGCGTTGGCAGGGAAGAGGCCGGCTGCCACGAATTCGTCGGATTCCTTCAGCAGCCGTTCGTAGTTGCTTTGGGCTATTTCGGCCGAGACGTCGGCCAGGGCCACGCGGGCTCCGGCGAGTGCCAGGACCTGGGCGATGCCGCCGCCCATGTAGCCTGAACCGACGACGGCGATTTTACGGATGCTCATTTGGTTTCAAGTCCTTCCGACGCGCCCTCATAGGAGCAGATGGCGTCTACTTTGGCCGCGGATGCGGAGTTTTCATCGAAGCGGTAGTTGAGCCACTCGCCCACCAGCTTCTTGGCCAGTTCAAGGCCGATGACGCGCTGGCCCAGGGTCAGCACTTGGGCGTTGTTGGACAGCACGGAGCGTTCCACGGAGTAGCTGTCGTGGGCCGTGACCGCCCGGATTCCCGGTACCTTGTTGGCCGAAATGGCGACACCGAGGCCCGTCCCGCAGATCAGCAGGGCGCGGTCGGCTTCACCGGCGGCCACCTTGCGGGCCGCGGCGACGGCCAGGTGCGGGTAGGCAGTGGTGTCGTCGGCGCCGACTCCCACATCCTCCACGGAAGCGACCCGGGGGTCCGCCTCCAGCAATTCGCGCAGGGCGTTCTTGTATTCGACGCCGGCTTCGTCATTGCCGACGACGATGCGCCAGCCTGGCTGGGTGTTCTCAGTCATGGGTCTCCTTAGTTGCTTTCGATCGAGGCGGCGTACTCGGCCACCCGGCGGGCGATGAGGCCGAAGGACACTGCCCCGGGATCGGGGTGGCCCAGGCTCTTTTCCGCCAAAGGCCGGGCGCGGCCTTTCTTCGGGCTGAGCGCGGCAGTCGCGTCAGCGGCCTCTGCCGCCGCCTGCGCTGCCGCACGAAGGCTGCCGGCCAGGCTGCCGCCGTCGTCAATTGCCTTGGTGAAGGTGTCGGCGAAGGGAAGCAGCGCGTCCACCATGGTCTTGTCTCCGGCTTCGGCCTTGCCCAGGGTGACAATGGCGTCGCGGAGGGCGTTGACGGCTGCAGCTGCGTCTGCGGCAGTGTAGGAATCCTTGCTGCCCAGGGTCCTTCCGACAGCGGTGACGGCCGCGCCCCAGAGGGCACCGGAAGTGCCGCCGGCACGTTCGGCCCACTGCTCCCCCGCCGCCGCGAGGAGTTCCTCGAGGCCGGCGCCGGCAGCGTGGGATTTTTCAGCGGCGGCGACGGCGGCATCCACCCCGCGGCGCATGCCGATGCCGTGGTCCCCGTCCCCGGCAATGGCGTCAAGCTTCCCGAGTGCCTCTTCGTGTTCGACGACGACGGCCTGGGCCTCCTTCAGGGCGCCCACCGCGGTAGCCGCCAGGGCGGTGGAGGCTGCCGTGGCAACCAGCGCCGGAGTAGCTTCGGCGTCTTCCAGGGCCTCCAGCGAACGGGCCCGGCGGGGAGCCAGGTTGCCCTTCCGGAAGGCGGGGGTATCAGCCGGCGCGGCCCAGAATTTCTCCAGTTCCTCATCCAGCCAGAACAGCGTCAGGGACAGTCCGGACATGTCCAGGCTGGTCACCAGTTCGCCGCATTCGGGCTCCACGATCTCAAGTCCGGCTGCGGTCAGCAAGGCCTCGATTTTGCCGAACAGCAGGAAGAGTTCGTCGTACTTGACCGTGCCCAGGCCGTTGAGGATGGGCACCACCCTGGTGCCCGCGGCGTGGGGCCTGTCCTTCAGCAGCCCGTCCACCAGCAGCTTGGCAAGCTCGCTGGCGGTGGGCAGCGGCTGCTCCGAAATACCCGGCTCGCCGTGGATGCCAAGTCCGACGGACATCATGCCGTCGGGCACCGTAAACAGGGGCTCCCCTGCTCCGGGCAGGGTGCAGCCGGCGAAGGCCACGCCGAGCGAGCGGGTGTGGAGGTTGGCCTTGATGGCAAGGCGCTCCACCTCGTCCAGGTCCAGGCCGGCTTCCGCCGCCGCCCCGGCCACCTTGAAGACCGTGAGGTCGCCGGCGATGCCGCGGCGCTTGCCGATCTCTGCGAGCGGGGCGCTGGCGATGTCATCGGTGACCAGGACGGTCCGGGTTTCGATGCCCTCGGCGTTCAGCTTGTCCTGCGCCTGGCCGAAGTGGAGGACGTCACCTGCGTAGTTGCCGTAGCTGAGCAGGACGCCGCCGCCGGCCTGGGAGGCCTTGGCCACGCGGTACACCTGCCCCGCCGAGGGGGAAGCGAACATGTTTCCACAGGCACTTCCGGCCGCGAGTCCGGCACCCACCAAGCCGGCAAAGGCCGGGTAGTGCCCGGATCCGCCACCGATGACCAGCGCCACCTGGCCCTGCGGAGACTCGGTGGAGCGGACCACGCCGCCATCAACGCGGGCCACGTACTGGCGGTTGGCGGCGACGAAGCCGTCGAGGGCGTCGTCTGCAAACTGCGCTGGATCGTCAAATATCTTTGTCATGATTCCTCGTTGAACCGGTTGGGTCGGCTGGGATGCCTGGCGGCTTAGCGTGCTGGAACCGCTGCGGGTGCCTGCCGGCCCTGGGCCACGAGGCTGGTGCCCACGGCGTAGCCGTCGCGCTTGGGCAGGACCTGGCGGCGCAGGTAGTCCTGGTTGGCGGCGGTGACGCTCAGGCCGTCGCCACCGTAGTGCTCGGTGCAGATGACGCCCTGGAAGCCGACGGAGATGGCGAACTGGAAAGCCTCGCGGTAGCTGATGAGGCCGGATTCCATGGGGGCCGGCATGGCCACGTACTGGTTCCGGGCCTGGTCCTCATCGCGGATGTAATTCTTGACGTGCCAGTAGTTGGAATACGGCAGGGTCTTGTGTACCAGTTCGCGCCAGTCCTCGATGGGACGGTGCAGGCGGATCAGGTTGCCCAGGTCCGGGTTCAGTCCAACGTTGGCAAGGCCGATGTCCTGGACGAGCTGCACGGAGGAGTCCCCTGTTCCCAGGTACGTGTCCTCGTACATCTCCAGGGACACCAGGAGGCCGAGTTCGGCGGCGTGCTTGCCCACCTCGCGGATGCGGGTGACGGCGTTGTTCCACGCTTCTTTGTCCCCCACGGGGTCCTTGTGGCCTTCGACGGTCCAGAACCACAGCTGCTTTTTCTGCTCCGGGGTAATGGCTTGGTGCAGCCCGATGGAGACAACCTCACAGCCAAGCTGTGCGGCGGCCTCGATGGTGCGGTGGGTGTAGGCCAGGTTGTCCTCCCAGTTGCCCTCTTCGATCACGCTGCGGCGGATGGCAGAGATGGAGGGCAATCCAAGGCCTGCGGCGGTGGCTGCGGACTTCAGCTCATCGAGGCGTGCGCTGGAGAGGTCACCGGGGCGGACCCAGCTGTCGGTGAGGTCCGCGTTGGTGAAGCCGGCGTCGGCCACTTCCTCGAAGACCTGCTGCCAGTCACTGGCAGGGGCGTCCTGGACGGCGGTTCCATCGGGTTTGGTTCCGGGGAACTGCAGCAGGGCTGCGGCGATGGGCCAGTTTTCGGCTGTGTACGGCATTGTCACTCCAGATCTAGAATCGCATTTCCTATAGGATCTACGCTGCTTGGGGATCCTGTCAAGGGTTGGTTTGTGGACTCCAGCTGTGGAGTCCAGGAAGGAAGGGGCCGGTCCGGCCCCTGGGCGTCCTGCTAGCTGCGGACTTCGCTGTCGTGCTGCGAGCGCTGCTTAACGCCCTCGATATGGTCGATCATTTTTTGGCGGGCGAGCTCGGCGTCGCCTGCTTCAATGGCTTTGAGGATCTCAGCGTGTTCGGCGATGGCGTAGTCGGCGTCGGTCACGCCCAGGCCGCCGAAGAAGCGGAAACGCTGCACCTGGCCGCCCAGCGCGTTGTAGGCGGACAGCAGGAACTGGTTATCCGCGGATTCGGCGATCAGACGGTGGAAACGTTCGTCGGCCTCCCAGTAGGCACGGAACTCGGCAAACGACGGGCCTCGCGGCGCGGCTTTCAAGTCCTCGATGGCCTGCTGGAGCTGCCCTGTCAGCTCCTGGTCTGCGTGCTTGCAGGCCATGAAGGCGTTGGCGGGTTCGATCACCAGCCGGGCGTCCATCAGGTCTGCCAGCTCTTCCGGGGAGAACAGCGGGGCCACGCGGTAGCCACGCAGGGCCATCCGCCGGACCATGCCGGTGGCCTCCAGCCGGGCAAGCGCCTCCCGTACGGGCGTCGGTGAGACGTCCAGTTCCCTGGCCATCCCGTCGATACTGACCGGCGTGCCTGCTTCCAGGCGGCCGTCCATCAGGGCAACCAAGAGCGCCTCGTAGACGTGGTCGGCGAGGACCTGCCTGCTCACCCCGCCGGTGGCTTGGTTCTTGGTTGCCATGTAGAAATCCTATAGCCGCTGAAGGGGCGGGACGTTGCGGAGGACGGCGCTCCGGAAATGGTGCCGTGCGGGGGTAATCCGCACGGCACCATTGCGCAGTGGGTCAGGAACGCAAGGAGCGTCAGGAGACCTGCAGGCCGCCGTTGATGTCATAGGTGGCGGCAGTGATATAGCCCGCATCCTCGCCCAGGAGGAATGCAATCAGGGCAGCCACTTCCTCGCGGGTTCCTACGCGGCCCATCATGATCCCCTCGGACATCTGGGCTTTGCGCTCATCGCTCAGCGTTCCGCCCATGATGTCCGTGTCGATCGGGCCCGGCGCGATGGCGTTCACGGTGATGTTGTGCTCGCCCACTTCACGCGCCAGCGCACGGGTAAACCCGAGGATGCCGGCTTTGGAGGCACTGTAGGCAACCTTGGAGTAGGTTCCTCCGCCGCGCTGGGCGGAGATGGAGGAGATGCTGACAATCCGCCCCAGTTCCCGCTCGATCATGCCCTTAAGGACGCGCTGGGATACCACGAAGGTGCCGCGCATGTTGATGGCGAAGACCTTGTCCCATTCCGCCACGGTGGTTTCCATGAAGGGAGTGGGGGAACTGATTCCGGCCAGGTTGACCAGTCCCACGATGGGCGGAAGGGACTGCTCGATCTCCGTGATGGCCCGGTCCACCGACGCCTCGTCCGAGACGTCGGCGCCCACTCCGATGGCCTTGACGGCACGGCTGGAGCCAATTTCCGCCGCTGCCGCCTGGGCGTCTTCGGCGTTGATGTCCAGGATGGCGATGGACCAGCCCTCGCTGGCCAGGCGGTCGGCGGTTGCGCGGCCGATGCCGCGGGCCGATGCCGCCCCGGTCAGGACCGCGGTACGTTCTGCGGGGAAAGTGTTCTGAGTTGTCATTGCTGTTTCCTAGTGGGTTTCGGCGGCAGGAACGGTGGCTCCGGGCGCGGAGACACCTTCGGGCCGCTTGCGTGCGTAAAGGTAGGTGGCGACGGCGGTCACGGCGAGGCAGGCGGCCAGGAAGACCAGGCCGGTCTGGCTGTTTCCGGTGGCGTCCTTGAGGATGCCCACGATGTAGGGGGCCACGAAGCCGCCCAGGTTGCCGAGCGAGTTGACCATTGCCAGGCCAGCGGCTGCCGCGGCACCGGTGAGGGCTGCGGAAGGCATGGCCAGGAAGGGCGCAATCGCGGAGTAGATGCCCATGGCCGCGAGGGTCAGGAAGACCATGGCGAGCACGGCGTTGACGGGGAGCAGGAACCCTGCGCCCAGGAGGCCGATGGCGGCGAGCACCATGCTGACGGACGCATGCCAGACGCGGTTGCCGGTGCGGTCAGAGCGCTTGCTCCAGAAGTAAACGAACACCGCGGCGATGGCGTACGGGATGAAGACAATGAATCCCACCTGCGTTGAGTCGAACTTCCCCAGTGCCTTGACGATGGTGGGCAGCCAGAGCCCCAGGCCGTAGATGCCGCAGACCAGGCCGAAGTACAGCGCGGAGTAGGCGATGGTGCGGGGGTCCTTCAGGCCGGCAAGGAAGTTGTGGTTGCCGGCCTTTTGCTTGTTGGCCAGTTCCGCGGCCATGGTGGTGGAGAGCCATTCGCGCTCTTCCGGCTTGAGCCACTTGGCGTGTTCCGGGCGGTCCGTCATGACGAACGGCGTGATGATGCCCAGGATGATTGCGGGGATGCCTTCGAGGATGTAGAGCCACTGCCAGCCGTGCAGGCCGGCCAAACCTTCCAGGTTCAGGAGCATGCCGGACACCGGTGCACCGAGGGCGTTGGAGATGGGCTGGGCGAGGATGAAGATGCCAAGCACCGTCACCCGCTGGGCGGCCGGGAACCAGAGGGTCAGGTAGAAGAGGATCGCCGGGAAGAAGCCGGCTTCGGCCGCGCCAAGGAGGAAACGGATGACGTAGAAAGTGGCCTCGCCGTTCACCAGGAACATGGCGGTGGCGAAGATGCCCCAGCTGATCAGGATGCGGGCGATCCACTTGCGGGCGCCGAAGCGGTACATGCCGCCGTTGGAGGGGATCTCCAGCAGGGCGTATCCCAGGAAGAAGATGCCGGCGCCCAGGCCGTAGGCGGCCTCGGTCAGGCCGATGTCGCCCTGCATGCCGAGCTTGGCAAAGCCCACATTGTTCCGGTCCAGGTAGGCGACGAAGTAGAGAAGGACGATCAGGGGCATCAGCCGCCGGCGTACCTTGCGGAGGGTGGTCCTGCCGAGTTCGCTGAGTGCGGGGGCGGTAGCACGGGAGGTCATCGGGTGCCTCCCGTCGTGGTGCGGGGACCCTCAAAAGGGGAATGCGCGCGCATGAAGACTCCTTTGGCTGGCGGCATTTTGGGGGGTGATATCAGATGTCTGATGTCTGACTGAGATTCTAGTCACAGGTCCATGCGGCCGTCAACACAAGCGAAGCACCCTCGGGTCCAGGAGGGAAGGCGCGGCGAACCCGGGTCCGCGGGGGCGGCATGCCTAGCGGGCAGTGGTTCCCCGGCGGCTGGACATGGCAAGGAACTGCTCGTAGTCCTCAAAGGTCTGCGTGATATGGGCGTCCATGGTGGAGCGCGCCGTGGCAGGATCACCGGCAGCGATGGCGGCAAGGACCATCTTGTGGTGATGGATGGCGTGGCGCTGAACGTCCGGAAATGCGGAGGTTTCCCTGCGCATGGCGTACAGCAGGGTGGAAAGCTGGCCCAGCAGTGCGGGTACGAACGGATTGCCGGACGCCCGCAGCACGGTGTCATGGAAGGCGATATCGGCCACTGTCAGCGCATCGACGTCTCCGGCCTGGTGCGCCGCTTCCATTTGCTCCACGCTGTCCTGCAGGGCGGCAAGGTCAACGGGTCTATGGCGGGAGGCCGCGAGTTCTGCTGCCCCGGTCTCCACCATCCGGCGGACCTCGAGCAGGCGAAGTGCCACCTGGTCCGAGGCCACTCCCCTGGAGGCTGCGCGCATGATGGCGTCCAACCCGGTCCAGCGCTCGGGCGGATTGACGAACGTGCCCAGGCCGCGCTTGACGTAGACAACATCCTGCGCTTTGAGCACCTTCATGGCTTCCCGGGCCGTCAGCCTGCTGACACCCGATTCCTTGGCGATATCAGCCTCCGGCGGCAGGGCGTCGTCGGCCTTTATGTCCCCGCTGATGATGTGCTCGAGGACCTTGTCAACGACGGCGTCGACCAGAGTGGGTCGCTTTTCTGCCATCGTCATTCCCCTGCCTGCGCGCCCAAGGCGCCCCGATTTTCCTTCCCCAACATTACTCGACCGGGGTGGGCAGGCGCCGCCCGCCGTCGTCGTCATTCGTTAAACAACAAACGCGGGGCCACCCGTAAGTCCGTCCCGTGGAGGGGGAACGGACCGGGGTGGCCCCGCGTTGCGACGTATTGCCTACAGGGCTGCGTAGACCTCGCGGAGCAGCTTGGCGGTCTCGGACGGCGTCTTGCCGACCTTTACGCCGGCAGCCTCGAGGGCTTCCTTCTTGGCCTGTGCGGTACCGGCCGAGCCGGAGACGATGGCGCCTGCGTGGCCCATGGTTTTGCCCTCGGGCGCGGTGAAGCCGGCCACGTAGCCGACGACCGGTTTGGTGACGTTGGCCTTGATGAAGTCGGCCGCACGCTCTTCGGCGTCGCCGCCGATCTCGCCGATCATGACGATGGCCTTGGTCTCGGGGTCAGCCTCGAACGCGGCCAGGGCGTCGATGTGCGTGGTGCCGATGATGGGGTCGCCGCCGATGCCGATGGCGGTGGAGAAGCCCAGGTCGCGCAGTTCGTACATCATCTGGTAGGTCAGCGTGCCGGACTTGGAGACCAGGCCGATGGGGCCCTTGCCGGTGATGTTGGCGGGGGTGATGCCAACCAGTGCTTCGCCGGGGGTGATGATGCCGGGGCAGTTCGGGCCGATGATGCGGGTGACCTGGTTGCCGTCGGCGTCCACCTTGGACTGGGCCAGGGCCCAGAATTCGGCCGAGTCCTGGACGGGAACACCTTCGGTGATGACCACGACCAGGCCGATGCCGGCCTCGATGGCTTCGACAACGGCGTTCTTGGTGAAAGCCGGCGGCACGAAGACGATGGAGACGTCGGCGCCGGTTTCAGCCATGGCTTCCTTGACGGTGCCGTAGACGTTGATTTCCTTGTCGCCGTGCAGGACCGTGGTGCCAGCCTTGCGGGCGTTGACGCCGCCAACGATGTTGGTGCCGGCCTTGAGCATCAGGGCGGTGTGCTTGGTGCCTTCGCCGCCGGTGATGCCCTGGACGATGACCTTGGAGTCTTTGTTCAGATAGATAGACATGGTGCGTCCCTTTACTTCGCTGCGTTGGCGAGCTCGGCGGCCTTGTCGGCGCCCTCGTCCATGGTGGCGGCCAGGGTAACCAGCGGGTGGTTGGCCTCGTTGAGGATGCGGCGGCCTTCCTCGACGTTGTTGCCGTCGAGGCGGACTACCAGCGGCTTGTTCGCGGTGTGGCCCAGTTCGGCCAGTGCGCCGACGATGCCCTTGGCGACGGCGTCACATGCGGTGATGCCGCCGAAGACGTTGACGAACACCGACTTGACCTGCTCGTCGCCCAGGATGACGTCCAAGCCGGCGGCCATGACCTCTGCCGAGGCCCCGCCGCCGATGTCCAGGAAGTTGGCGGGCTTGACGTTGCCGTGGTTTTCACCGGCGTAGGCAACGACGTCCAGGGTGGACATGACCAGGCCTGCACCGTTGCCGATGATGCCCACTTCGCCGTCGAGCTTGACGTAGTTGAGGTCCTGCGCCTTTGCCTTGGCCTCAAGCGGGTCTGCAGCGTCCTTGTCCTCGAGCTGCGCGTGCTTGGCGTGACGGAAGTCGGCGTTCTCGTCCAGGGAAACCTTGCCGTCCAGTGCCACGATGTCGCCGGCGCCGGTCTTGACCAGCGGGTTGACCTCCACCAGGGTGGCGTCTTCCTTCTTGAAGACATCCCAGAGCTTGAGGATCACGGCGGCGACCTTGCCGCGCAGTTCCTCGGCGAAGCCGGCGGCTGCGACGATTTCGTCGGCCTTGGCCTGGTCGATGCCCACGGCGGGATCGATGGCAATCTTGGCCAGCGCTTCGGGACGTTCGACGGCGAGCTGTTCGATCTCCATGCCGCCTTCAACCGAGCACATGGCCAGGTAGTTGCGGTTGGCGCGGTCCAGCAGGACGGAGAAGTAGAACTCCTCGGCGATGTCCGCACCCTGGGCAATCATCACCTTTTTGACGGTGTGGCCCTTGATGTCCATGCCGAGGATGTTGGAGGCGTGCTCAAACGCCTCATCAGCGGACTTTGCGACCTTGACGCCGCCGGCCTTGCCACGGCCGCCTACCTTGACCTGTGCCTTGACAACGGTAACGCCGCCGATCTTCTCGGCAGCTGCCTTTGCTTCTTCTGGGGTGTACGCCACGATGCCGGCAAGCACGGGTACACCGTGCGCCTCGAACATATCGCGCGCCTGGTATTCAAACAGGTCCACGGTTTAGTGTCCTTCTACGTCGAAGTAGTTTCTGTACAGTCGGACACCATCGGAAAAGACGATGACCGGGCTGCGGATTGCACGCACCGGCGGCCTGTCTGGAAACGAGCCACGCGGCGTAATGCTCCATGGGGAACTCTAGTCCTTTGGAGGGACCGGGCCGTCCCAGACTACCTCTTATGTGAGTAAGCACACTATTCTATGGGGCGTAGAAAAACCGCGGAATCACGGGGTTTTTTGACCCTCCGGCTGCGGCGGCTGGCTGCTTTTGGCCGGCCCCGGAACCAGCTCGTAACGTTCGGGGGAAACGAAGAATCCGACGCCCCCGGAAACATTTCCGCACGCCACCCCGCCGTTGTAGGCCGAGCAGCGGAGCCCGTTGCGCTCCAGGTTCTGCCCGTCCGCAAGCACAGGCAACTGGGTCAGCGCTCCCTGCTTGTTCCCCTTGGGCCCGTAGGTTCCTTCCATGGATGTGACGCCGGAGCGGCATTCACCGTACCGGGCGGTGTCCGGCGACAGGAGGGCCACACCGCCCAGGTAGCCAAGATGGGTCCCGGCGCAGTCGTCCTTGATATCGCCTGGCTCGGGCGCCGGGTAGGAGGCGAGCTCGCAGTGGGCCACCGGGACGATGGGCAGCTTGTTGTTGGCGGCGTCGCTGTAGCGGTTCTGCTCGTAGGGGAGGTTGAGGTGTTCCCCGCGGGCGGACGTGAGCGAGCACGCGATGGTCCGGTCGGCGGTGATGAAAGAGAGGACATCTGCACCGCTGGAGAACGTCTTCGCATCGGCCAGTGGCGCCTTTTCCAGCTGTTCCATGGGTTGCAGAGGAGCCGGCGGAACGTAGGACGGGTCCTTGGTGGTCACGGTGCAGCCTGTGGCGGTGATCAGGAAAAGGGCGGCCAGCATCCCCCATACAGTCCGTCGCATGGCCTCCATTATGCCCGGCCGCGGAAAGTCGGGGACGCTCAGCCGCTGGTGTTTGCCGGCGCGGTCCTCAGGCAACCCGCGTGTGACTGCCGGGTCCGGCCCGTCAGCGGACGATCTTGAAGTTGAAGGCCGGCGTTCCAAGTGCACCCCAAAGGCGCAGCCAGACAGGCAGCAGCATTTCGGTTCCACGGGCGGTAGTAATGTCGCCGAGATCGATGACGTCCTGGTGGCCGAAGTCCTTCAGGATCCCGGTGACAATGGCCTTCGCCTCCGCATCGTTACCGGAAACGAAGACGGAACCAGGGTCAGGCAGCAGTCCGGGACGGGCCATCAGGTCCGCATTCAGGGTGTTCAGCGCCTTCACCACCCGGGCAGTGGGGAAGGCACGCTGGATTTGCTCAGCCAGCGAATCGGTGTCCTTCACAAAAAGGGTTGCCGGCATGCCGTTGCTGAAGTCGAGCGGGTTGGCAATGTCCAGGATCACCCTGCCATCGAGGCTTCGAGCACCAACCTGCCCCAGAACGTCAAGGGATGCTCCGCCGTTGGTGGCGTTGACGATAAGCTCGGCGCCTGCCGCAACGTCGGAGAATCGTGCAACCTTGATGTCCGGGTGTTCCGCGGCCCAGGCAGCGAAGGCCGGGTTGCCCATTTCATCCGCCCCGTTCCGGGCCATGGCGGCGTCAGGATCGCGGGTGCCGACGGTGACGGAATGGCCGAGCTCTGCGAGGCGTGCTGCGATGGTCCGGCCGACCATGCCGGTCCCCAGTACTGCTGACTTCATGCTGTTCTCCTGTTCGCGCGTGGTCCACCCACTCAATGTGACGGATCGTTCTCAAGTTTGTGACGGATCGTTCCGTCTGTCAAACTTGGTGCGTCGATGTCGGAGCGAACGAGAGGAGTGTTGTGGTGCGCAGGACTGCTGAGGAAAATCGGCGTAATGTTCTGGAAGTTGCCACGCGCCTGTTTTATGCGCACGGTATCCGGGCTGTGGGAATGGATGCCGTCGTCAAAGAGTGCGGGGTGGGCAACGCCACCGTCTACCGGCAGTTTCCTACCAAGGATGCACTGGCCACCGCCTACGTCCAGGGCCGGGCCGACGCCTGGTTCGAACGCATGCGTGATGCCGCCGGCGGGGAAGCGGCTCCGCAGGACAAGCTCGTTGCCGTCTTCGAAGTACTGGCCACGGACTGCGCCGGGAGCGGCTACCGGGGGTGCCCCATGTTGAACACCAATACCGAGTTCCCCGAGGGGTCGCACCCGGCTCATCTGGCAGCCGTCGCGCACAAGCAGCAGGTCCGCGACTGGTTCCGCGAACTGGCGGCCGACGCCGGCGTCCAGGATCCCGACCAGCTTGCCGAGGAACTCCTCATTGTCCTTAACGGCGCATATGCCACGGCCGCGGTCCTGGACGGCGCTGCGTACGGGGCCCGGGCAGTGGCCATGGCCCGCCGCCTCGTGGCCGGGTCCTGCCCGGCACGTAGCTGATGCTGCACCCACCGGACCCCACGCTGGCAGGGCGGCGCGGGCGCGGGCGTTTCTAGGCGTCGAGTTTGGTGAGCGGGGCGTAGCGCAGCAGCAGGCGCTTTTCACCGACGTCGAACTTCACCTTTGCCACGGTCTTGTCTCCTGCGCCTTCGAGGGCCAGGACGGTTCCGTTGCCGAAGCTGGTGTGGTTGACCTTGTCCCCCACGCTGACGGCGATGATTTCCTTCTGCGGCTGCACCCGGTTCTTGGCGATGAACGCCGGGACGTCGGCATTGAAGCCGGCTGAAGAATCTGCCGCGGCTCCGCGGGCGGTACCGGCGCCCCAGAACGATCCGCTGTACCGGCCCGAACCAATCGAGCCGCCCCCTGCCCACGACTGCCGGCTGGTTCCTTCCCGTTTCCATTCCAGGAGCTCGGCGGGGATTTCCTCGAGGAACTGGCTGGCAGGGTTGTACTGGCTCTGGCCCCACATGCTGCGTACCTCGGACCGGGTCACGTACAGCCGCTTCCGGGCACGGGTGAGGCCTACGTAGGCCAGCCGGCGTTCCTCGGCCAGTTCCTTGGGGTCGGTGGCGGAGCGTTGGTGCGGGAAGAGCCCGTGTTCCATGCCGGTGAGGAACACCACCGGGAATTCCAGGCCCTTGGCCGTATGCAGGGTCATGAGCGTCACCACGCCCAACCGCTTGGCTTCGGCCACGGCGGCGTCGATGTCCGCACCGGGGGCATCCGGGATCTGGTCGGCGTCGGCCACCAGTGAGACTTGTTCCAGGAATGCGCCGAGGCTGCCCTCGGGATTCTCCTGCTCGTACTCGCGCACCACGGCCACAAGTTCGGCGAGGTTCTCCACGCGGGACTCATCCTGCGGGTCGGTGCTGGAGCGGAGTGCGGCAAGGTAGCCGGTCTGTTCCAGCACGGCTTCGAGGGCCGCGGCAGCCCCCGACCCGGCGGCCACCTCGGCGAGGTCGTCAAGCATTTTCACGAAGCCCAGGACGGCGTTGACCGAGCGGGTGGCCATGGCGGGCGCCTGGTCCGCGCGGCGTGCGGCCGCCATGAAGGAGGTGCGTTCACGGCTGGCGAGGGCCGCCACGGCACCTTCCGCGCGGTCACCGATGCCGCGCTTGGGTTCGTTGAGCACCCGGCGGAGGTTGACGTCGTCGTCCGGGTTCACCAGCACGCGCAGGTAGGCCAACGCGTCCTTGATTTCCTTGCGCTCGTAGAAGCGCGTGCCGCCCACCACTTTGTACGGCAAACCCACGCGCACCAGCACGTCCTCGATGGAGCGGGACTGCGCGTTGGTCCGGTAGAAAATGGCCACATCACCGGGGCGGAGGTTCTCTTCGTCCTGGAGCCGGTCGATTTCCTTGGCGATGAACTGCGCTTCGTCGTGTTCATTTTCGCCAACGTAGCCGATGATCTTGTGGCCTTCGCCCTCGGCAGTCCACAGCCGCTTTTCGGGCCGGTTGGGATTGCGGGAGATGACGGAGTTGGCGGCACTCAGGATGTTCTGGGTGGAGCGGTAGTTCTGCTCCAGCTTGATGGTGCGCGCTTCGGGGTAGTCCTTTTCGAACTCCACGATGTTGCGGATGTCAGCGCCGCGGAAGGCGTAGATGGACTGGTCCGAGTCACCCACGACGGTGAGCTCCGACGCGCCGGGGCCCTCACCCACGATCTCGCGCACCAGGGCGTACTGGGCGTGGTTGGTGTCCTGGTATTCGTCCACAAGGACGTGGCGGAACCGGCGGCGGTAGGACTCGGCCAGCGCCGGGAAGGCCCGGAACATGTAGACCGTCTCGGCGATGAGGTCATCGAAGTCCATGGCGTTGGCCTGGCGCAGGCGCTGCGTGTAGCCCTTGTAGACGTCCGCCACCGCATGTTCGAAGGGGTCGTTGTAGTTGGCCGCGGAGGCGAAGGAGTCGGCGTCGATCAGTTCGTTCTTCAACGCGGAAATCTTGTGCTGGATGGCCTTGGGCGCAAACTTCTTGGGGTCCAGGTCAAGGGATTTGGAAACCTGGGTAACCAAGCGCAGGGAGTCGGCGGAGTCGTAGATGGAGAAATTGGATTTCAGGCCGACGTTCGCCGCTTCCTGCCGCAGGATCCGGACGCAGGAGGAGTGGAACGTGGAGATCCACATGATCTTGGCGCGTCCGCCCACCAGCGCCTCAATGCGTTCCCGCATCTCCGCGGCCGCCTTGTTGGTAAACGTAATGGCCAGGATCTCGCCGTGGTGGGCACGGCCGGTGGCAATCAGGTAGGCGATCCGGTTACTGAGCACGCGGGTCTTGCCCGATCCGGCGCCGGCGACGATCAGCAGCGCCGATCCGCCATGCTTGACCGCTTCCTCCTGCTGCGGGTTCAACCCCTGCAGCAACTGGGCAGCATCGGGGCGGCGGCTGCCATGGTGGCCGCCGTCGTCGTGCCTGTTCCCGCCGTTCGGGTTGGACTGTTGCCAGCCGCCGGAGCGGTGCTGGCCGCCGCCTTGCGGGTCCGGCATTCCGCCCGGCCCGGCGGTGGTGACAACGCCCTCGGACCCCGTCCTGGTGCGGGCGGTGACGGCGGGGGCGGCCTTGAACGGTCCGTCAGAGTACGGGTCAAACAACATATCCATGGTGCCTACAAGTCTAGGCGGTGGGACCGACACCGCCTTCCAGCCTGTGGATTACTGGCCCTTATCCACCGGCCGGAAACGGTATGCGCCCATGCCAGGGCAACATATGCCTAGCCCACCGACGCTGACTCAAGGGCCGCGCGCAACTCGCGCACCGCCGTCGTTCCTCCTGCGATAAACCACTCCAGCCCGTTGACCCGGACGGTGTCCACGGCACCGCCGGCCGCAAGGACGATGGCCTTTCCGGGGAGCCAGTCCCATTCCGGACAGCTGTGCTGGAACCAGCACCCCAGCTGCCCGTCGGCCACCCGGCCCAGGTCGCACGAACCGGATCCCAGCATGCGGAGGGACGCGGCGGAGGTCGCGGCGGCGTGCCAGGGCATGGCGCACATAGGGTCCATCAGCCACGTGGGATGGATGTAGGTGGCAGCACCAAGTTCGGCAACGCTGGTGGTGTTGCGCCTGCCTCCGGCGTCGGCAAACGACGTCAGCGCTTCACCGTTCAAGGTGGCAGGCCGGTCATGGCCGCCAAGCCACAACTTGTCCTCCTCAGGCTGGAAAACAGCGCCCAGCAGCACATCGCGGCGGTCCTTGAGCGCGATGGCTGAGCACCAGTAGGTGGAGCCGTGCAGGAAGTTGTAGGTACCGTCCACGGGGTCTATCACCCAGGTGCGGCCGCTGGTCCCCTGGACGGAGGCGCCTTCCTCGCCCACGATCCCATCCTCCGGCCGGCAGCGCCTCAGCTGTTCCAGCACGTAGGCCTCGGCGGCGTGGTCGGCCGCGGTCACCACGTCGGAGACAGAAGTTTTTTGCTCGGACTCCAGCCCGGCCATGCGCATGAGGAGCGCCAGCTGTCCCGCTTCACGGACCAGCGCGGCCGCCAGGTCGTAGTCATTCAATGAGGGGTCAAGAACAGCTGCGCTGTGTCGGCCAGTGGTCATGCGTTCAGTTTATGGGGCGGGATAATGGTGCCATGGCCAAAACCCCTGCCCAGCGGATCAAAAAGCACGGCGCCAACGCGGCCGTGCCGCAGCATCACCTGCCACCGGTGGTCAATCCCACCACGGCGCGAACACCGGAGAAGGCGCAGGGCAACAGCAACCTGATCGTCATCGCCGGCGTGGTGGCCAGCCTGTTCCTCTTCTGGTACCTGCACCTGCTGACCCTGAACCAGCTCACGCAGCTTTCCCAGGACATGGCCATGCCGGACTCGCTGGTGGGCGGTTTCGATGCCGGCTACATCAGCCGGCTTCAGGGCGCCATGAACGGCGATGCGCTGGGCCAGCTGAACTACGTGCACAAGACCGCCGGCACACTCTTCCCATTGATCTTCGGGTTCACGTGGCTGCTGCTCATTGGCACCAACGTGGCACGGAAGGCGGTCCGCTGGGCGCTCTGGGCGTTGCCCATGCTGTTCGTGGTGGTCCGGCTGTGGGGCAACGTGGCCATCGACGCCATGCTGGGCACGGCAGGTCCCGACGCCGGCCAGGTGGCCTTGGCGTCCGGCCTCACCGTTGCAGGCTGGGTGCTTCTGGTGCTGAGCCTGCTGGCCGGGGCGGCGGCGGTATTCCTCAACAGCCGGAAACGGAAAGAGCGCTAGGCGGCAGTTGCCCTTGCAGCAGCAGCGGCTGCCCGCAGCTGCTTCCGGTGCCTGTGCACCCGCTGCGCAACGACCAGCCCGGCGGCGGCCATTCCCACGGTTACCGGATAGGCCATCAACCGCTCCAGGGTGCCTGACTCGGGAACCATCATGTGGGTAAGCCCCCCGGTGGCTGTTGCCGCCACGGAGACGCCGCCGCACGCCAGGATGAACCACGCCATCCCTGTCTTCCGCAGCCACAGCAGGCCGAGCACCAGCAGTGCCGTGCCCCCGGTGATGAAGTACATGACGGCTCCCGCATAGTGCCAAGGGGAGCCAACGTCTTCGGGGACCAGCCCCACCACGACGGTTCCAACACCGGCGGCTCCGGTGAGCAGCCGGACGGCTGAGGCCGCGAGCCAAGGCTCCCTGCGCCCCCAGTCCACCCGCGTGCCAGGCCGTGCGGCCACGCGCAACAGTCCCGACGTCAGCAGTACCGCCCCCAGCAGCAGCCCCAGGCCCTGGACCACAAACGAGGCGTTCATCAGCCAGTTCAACGGCGAGCAGACATCCCGGCCGGAAAAGATCCCGCAGTGGAGCGCCCCCAGGTCACTGATGTACCCGGTCCTCAGGTCGTACGGACGCGGTCCCGCCCAGGCCATGGCCACGGCTGCCTCAGCGGCGAAATACTGCAGCACGCTCAGCACTGCCCACGCGCCGATGTACTGCCGGGTGGACGCAATGTTCGGGATGAAGGCAGTGGCGGGAGCGGCAGTGGGGGCTGGACTCATGCCTTGAGCGTAGTACGGCCCGGCACCTTGTATGCTTGTAACCGTGTCCGGACGGACCGGCCCCGCCGAACCCCACCGGACACCCGCCCTCGTAGCTCAGTGGATAGAGCACGGCTCTCCTAAAGCCGGTGTCGTTGGTTCGATTCCAATCGAGGGCACTTGAATTCTCCCTCCCCGGAGCCAAGCCTCCGCGCCTACCTCCTGGGCAGCTCTCCAACCGGCCAACCCGGGCGCCCGGGCCGCTGGCGGCTGGAGCGGGACCTGCTGGACAGGTCGGACGGCACCCGCGGAACCTTTTCCGGCGTCGTCACTTTCACACCAATTGACGACGGCAGCCTGGCCCTTCGCGAGGAAGGCACCATGCGCTGGCCTGCTTTTACCGGCCCCGCCTCGCGTGAGTACGTCCTGGAACCCGTGCCGGAGCCCGATGCGCTGGACGTGTTCTTTCCCGACGGCAGGCCGTTCCACCGCATGAGCTTCACACCGGACACCAGCCAGGACACCCACTGGTGCGACCCCGACACGTACCGCGTGTCCTACACCCGCCTGGGCCCGGACGCGTTCAGCTACAGCTGGGACGTGACCGGTCCCCGCAAGGATTTGCTGCTGGTCTCGCGCCTTGCCAGGATCGCCCCGTGAAGGACCGGATCGTGGTCTCCGCCGTCTGCGTGTTTGATAAGGCCGGGCGCCTCCTGACGGTGCGGAAGCGCGGGACCGGCATGTTCATGCACCCCGGCGGCAAGCCCGAGCCGGGTGAAACGGCCGTGCAGGCCGCTGCGAGGGAACTCGCCGAAGAGGTGGGCATCATCGTCCACCCCGGGGAGCTGGAACTGATGGGGGTGTGGATCGCCGACGCCGCCAACGAGGCCGCCACGGACATCGAAGCCACCGTCTTCATCGCCCCGGGTACCTGGCAGGCCTCGCCTGCTGCCGAAATCGCCGAGATCCGGTGGCTGGACATCAGCCCACCCGCCGTCAGCACGGCCCTCCCCCAGGACCTCGCACCGCTGCTGACGGACCACATCCTGCCCCTGCTGGCGGCACAGGCCACGAAGTCCGGCTAAAACTCGGGGACGGCTTCCTGCGCCACTGCCGTGGCCTCGGCAAACTGCGTCCGGTACAGCTCGGCGTAGCGGCCCTCGGCTGCCAGGAGTTCGGTGTGGGTTCCGCGTTCGACGATCCGCCCGCCCTCCACCACCAGGATGGCATCGGCCGCACGGACAGTGGAGAGCCGGTGGGCAATCACGACGGCGGTCCGGCCCTCGAGCGCGGCGCCCAGGGCTGCCTGCACGGCGGCTTCGTTCGTGGAGTCGAGCGCGGCGGTGGCTTCGTCGAGGATGACGACCCGTGGCTGGGCGATCAGGAGCCGGGCGATGGTGAGCCGCTGGCGTTCACCGCCGGAGAGCCGGTAGCCGCGCTCCCCCACCACTGTCTCCAGGCCGTCCGGCAGAGACCTGATCATGGTCTCCAACCGGGCCTGCCGCAGGACGTCCCACATGTCTTCGTCCGTGGCGTCCGGCCGGGCAAGCCGGAGGTTGGAGGCGATGCTTTCGTGGAACAGGTGGCCGTCCTGGGTCACCATGCCCAGGGTGTCCCGCAGGGAATCGAAGGTGACGTCCCGGACGTCCAGGCCCGTACCCGGCATGGTGCCGCCGAGCCGCACAGCGCCCGAGTCGACGTCGTACAGCCGTGACAGCAGCTGGGCGATGGTGGATTTGCCGGCGCCGGAAGAACCCACCAAAGCCACCGTCTGGCCGGGCTCCACCCGGAAGCTGACGCCGTGCAGCACTTCCTCGCCGCCCCGGGTGTCAAGGGTAGAGACCTCTTCCAGGGAGGCCAGGGACACCTTGTCCGCCGAAGGGTACGCGAAGCGGACGTTGTCGAACTCAACGGATACCGGCCCGGCCGGCACCGCCACGGCGTCCGGTTTCTGTTGGATAAGCGGCTTCAGGTCCAGGATTTCAAATACCCGTTCAAAGCTGACCAGCGCGCTCATGACTTCCACCCGGGCGTTGGACAGCGCCGTGAGCGGGGCGTAGAGCCGGGTCAGGAGCAGCGCCAGGACCACCACGTCGCCGGGCGCGAGCTGGCCGCCCAGGGCGAGCCAGCCGCCCAGGCCGTAGACCAGCGCCAGTGCGAGCGCGGAGACCAGGGTCAGTGCCGTGACGAACGTGAACTGCAGCATCGCCATGCGGACACCAATGTCACGGACGCGCCCCGCCCGGGCGGCGAATTCACGCGACTCCTCATCCGGCCGGCCGAACAGCTTGACCAGCGTGGCGCCGGGCGCGGAGAACCGCTCCGTCATCTGGGTGCCCATGGCGGCGTTGTGGGCGGCGGCTTCGCGGCGCAGGTCTGCGAGCTTGGAGCCCATGCGCCGGGCCGGGATCAGGAAGATGGGCAGCAGCACCATGGCGAGCACGGTCACCAGCCAGGACGTATTGAGCATCACGGCCAGCGTCAGTGCCAGCGCCACCGAGTTGCTCACGACGCCGGAGAGGGTGCCGGCGAAGGCTGACTGTGCCCCGATGACATCGTTGTTGAGGCGGCTGACCAGCGCCCCTGTCCGGGTGCGTGTGAAGAAGGCAATGGGCATGCGCTGCACGTGGTCGAACACCCGCGTGCGCAAATCCACGATGACGCCCTCGCCGATGGTGGAGGACAGCCAACGGGTCAGCAGTCCCACCCCGGCTTCCCCGACGGCCACGATGGCAATCAGCACCGCGAGCCAGATGACCGTGTCAACGCCTGCCTTGGCGATGATGGCGTCCACCACCTGTCCGGCGAGCACCGGGGTGGCGACCGCCAGGAAGGCAGCCACGATGGAGGAGAGCACAAAGGCGATGAGCTTGCCCTTGTGCGGGGCGGCGAAGGCAAGCACCCGCTTCAGGGTTTCCTTCGAGAACGGCTTGGAAGCGCTCTTTGCGGTGCTGATGTTGTAAAGCGAGCTCCAGGCCACGCGGTCCATGCTCATGGTTATTTCTCCTGGCTAGCAGCGTGGTGGAGTTCCTGGACGTTCCCGTTTTCCAGGTGCCACCGATAGTCGAGTCGGACGTTTTCCAGCAGGCGGCGGTCGTGGGTGACCAACAGCAGGGCGCCGTCGTAGCTTTCAAGGGCCTCTTCCAGCTGCTCAATGGCCGGCAGGTCGAGGTGGTTGGTGGGTTCATCCAGCACCAGCAGGTTCACGCCCCGGGCCTGGAGCAGGGCCAGGGCTGCCCGTGTCCGCTCCCCCGGTGACAGGGAATCCACGGCCCGCGACGTGTGGTCGGCTTTGAGGCCGAACTTCGCCAGGAGCGTGCGGACGTCGGCGCCGGTCCAGTCCGCCAGCACTGCTTCGACGGCGTCGCCCAGCGGCAGGCTGCCATCCAGCAGGCCGCGGGCCTGGTCAATTTCGCCGACGGCGACGGACGCACCCATGGAGGCGTCGCCGTCGTCCGGGGCCTGGGTTCCCAGCAGGAGGCGCAGCAACGTGGACTTGCCGGCGCCGTTGGGGCCGGTGATGCCGATCCGTTCGCCGCCATTGAGCTGGAGGTTGACCGGTCCCAGCGTGAAGTCGCCCTGGCGTGCCACCACGTTGCGCAAGGTGGCGACGACGGCGCTGGAGCGGGGTGCCTGGCCGATGCTGAACTGGAGCTGCCATTCCTTCCGGGGCTCCTCCACCACGTCCAGCCTGGCGATCCGGGATTCCATCTGCCGGACCTTCTGCGCCTGCTTCTCGGAGGACTCGGTGCTGGCGGCGCGGCGGATCTTGTCGTTGTCCGGGTTCTTCTTCATGGCGTTGCGGACGCCCTGGGAACTCCACTCACGCTGGGTCCGTGCCCGGGACACCAGGTCTGCCTTGGTGGCGGCGAAGTCCTCGTACTTCTCGCGCGCGTGCCGCCGCGCCACTGCGCGTTCTTCGAGGAAGGCGTCGTAGCCGCCGTCGTACACGTCCACGCTGTTCTGGGCCAGGTCCAGCTCAACCACCCTGGTCACGCAGCGGGCAAGGAACTCACGGTCATGGCTGACCAGGACCACCCCGCCGCGCAATCCCGTCACGAAGTTTTCAAGGGTGGCAAGGCCTGCGAGGTCGAGGTCGTTGGTGGGCTCGTCCAGGAGCACCACATCGAAGCGGCTCAGCAGCAGGGCAGCCAGCGCCACCCGGGCCGCCTGGCCGCCGGAAAGCCCGGTCATGAGTGCGTCAGGGCCGGCGTCCAGACCCAGCTCTGCAAGCACGGCAGGAAGGCGGTCATCCAGGTCGGCGGCGCCGGAGGCCATCCAGCGGTCGAACGCCCGGGCGTAGGCATCATCTGCCCCGGGAGCACCGGAGCCCAAACCCTCCGCGGTGGATTCCATCTCAAGGGTGGCTTCCGCGCAGCCGGTCCGGCGGGCGACGTAGGCGGCCACTGTTTCACCCGGAACGCGTTCATGTTCCTGCGGCAGCCAACCCACAAATGCATCCGACGGGGCAAGGCTGACAGAGCCCTGCTGGGGCTGGTCCACAGCTGCGAGGAGCCGCAGCAGCGTGGACTTTCCGGCGCCGTTCGCGCCCACGACGCCCACCACGTCACCGGGAGCCACTGAGAGCGAGAGCCCGGAAAAAAGCGTGCGGTGGCCGTGCCCGCCGGAGATGTCCTTGGCAACAAGGGTTGCAGTCATCGATTCGTCCTTTCGCCGCTGCCCGGACAGCCGTTGACGGCCGGCAGAGGCGGCGAAAAGCGGGCCGCGGCGCCGCTGGGGCTGCAGGACATAGAAGAACCCGCTGGTCCGGACTTGGGGGGTGTACGGACCAACGGGCTCGACCATCAACTATAGACGAATGTGGGCCATGGACAAAATCCGAGGTACACGGCGCCCGGCCGGACGCCGCACGCGGGCGCGGTAAAATCGTCAGCACCACCCGTTCTGCAGAGAGTCCTCCATGACCCTTTCCGCCAAGGCGTTCCAGCGCTGGCTGCAAGGCATCGCACCAGATGCCAGCACCGCAGACGTCTGCCGGGTCTCGGGGATCAAGCGGACCACGCTGGCCCAGCAACTGGTCCGCGGCAAGGTCTCCGTGAGCACTGTGGTCAGCATCAGCCGCGCCTACAGGATCAACCCCGTCACGGCACTGGCCGGGTTCGACGCCTACAGCGCCCTCGCTGGGCCGCCGCGTCCGCCCACCAGGAACGAGCTGGTGAGCCAGATTTCAACCGCAGACCTCCTCCGGGCGCTGCTGGCCCGCCCCGCCATGGATGCCGACCGGGGAGCAGCGGCTCCCGCCCTCAGCCCCGCCCCGCACGCCACTTCCGTGAAGAACTGGGTTGACGCCATTGACGACGGCGAGGTCCGGCACCGCGTTTCGGCCTCCACCGGGGTGGCCCCGCAAAACTATTCCGCCCAGTTGACGGCCAACCGGTTGTCCCCCGAGCTTGCCATGGCTACGGCGTCGGCGGCCGGGGTGGGACCTGCCGGCGGCCTGGTGGCCACCGGGGTCATCACGGAGGAGGAGGCCGGCTGGCCTCCCGGAGCCCGGCAGGCGGCACTGGACAGCCTCTCCGACGGAGAACTTACCGCGCTTGCAGGAGACAGGCTCCAGGCACTGGGCAAAGTATTGCGCCGGCAGGAGCAGGACCAGGCGCAGACAGAAAAGATTTGGGAGAACCTGGGATGATCGAGACCCTTCAATGGACCACGCTGGCCATCTGCGCATTCGTTGCAGTGGCCCGCGTTCCCAGCACCCTCCGCGGCGAGAACCGCTCCCTGTTTGGCATTTTTGCCATGATGACGCTGGCCATCCTGTTGAGCATCCAGGGTCCCTATCTGGTGATCGACCAGGCGCTGGGAGGGATCAACCTCGCCAACCTGCTGCTGCGGTTCGTGATCTTCGGGGCCATCTACTTCATGGGCATCCGCATCTCCAGGGGCTTCGGTGCAGATGGCGCCTATCGGCATATCACGGGGAAAACGGGGATGCTGGTTCTCTTGGTGATCTCCACGGTTATGGTGGCGCTGTTCTTCTCGATGGACACGGCCGGTTCCTCGGCGGGCCTAAGCGCCATTTCCGCGAAAGACGCCCGTCACTTCGCGCTCGTGGAGTACTACGGTGCGGCAGGCCGGGCTTATCCCGCCTATGTGGCCCTGGCCTTGGTTCCGGCCTTGGTGGGGGCGGCGCGGGACCGGCTTCCTGCCCTGGTGCGCACCGGTGCCGGGCTGCTGGCGCTGGGCGGAGCGGCGGTTGCCCTCACGCTACTCTTTCCGGTGATCCCGCCCGAACTGGGGCAAATTGAGTTCATCATCAATTACACGGCGATCCTGTGCTTCGTCGTCGGATTAGCCTTGATCTGGGCAGCAAGGGTGGTCAACGGCCGCAGCACGGCCCGCAAGAGGACATCTTCTGAAACATAACCTCCTGCCGCTTTCACAAAATCATTAGACTGTGACACAATCATGAATGTGTGAAGGCGGGGCCGCCAAGCGCTTTCGAACGGGGATAAATTCCAAATCGCCGCCGGCCCGGGGGCCTTTGCACACATTGGGGGGATGAGTGGTGGCGGATCGTTGGGGACCGCCCCCACTCAGCCTGTTTAAGGCCCCTTTCAGCAGGCCATATCAGCAGGGCCGGCCCACACAGGCGGGCAACTACTTCCGGGCAAACCTCAACGTCACCAGCTGGAACGGCCGGAGCGTAAGCACGGCACCGGTGCCGGTGGGCTCAACTCCAGGAGCTTCGGCGGCGCGCTCCAGGAGGTCCGTGGGCACAATGTCCCGCACCGGGAAGTTCGCCGTAATACTCCCCGTGGAACGCTGCCCCAGTGACTCGTAAAGCCGGACCACCACGTCGCCCGAACCGTCCTGCGCCTGTTTGACCGCTTCAATGACCAGGGCAGGATTGCTGACGCAGAAAAGCGGCTCCACGCCGGCGGCGCCGCTGACCAGCCGGGGCCGCAGGTTTGTCCGGTAGCCTTCCTGGACCGCATCGGCAATATCGGCACCCGGGCGGATGGCCACCGTCAACTCGTGCTGTCCACGGTCTGCGTCCGGGTCGGGGAACTTGGGTGCCCGCAGCAGGGAAAGGCGCACCGTGGTGGTGGTCCCGCCGTCGGCTTCCCTGATGCTCCTGCCCACGTCGTGGCCGTAGGTGGAGGAGTTGGACACGGCCACGCCGTAGCCGGGTTCGCCCACATGGATCCACCGGTGGGCGCAGATTTCGAACTTGGCGGCCTCCCACGAGGTGTTGGTGTGGGTGGGCCGGAAGACGTGGCCGAACTGCGTCTCGGCCGCCGAGCGGTCCGCCCGCACGTCGAGGGCGAACCCAAGCTTCAGCAGCTTCTCACGCTCCTGCCAGTCCACCGAGGTGGTGATTTCCAGTGACGGACTGCCGGGAGCGAGGGTGAGGCGCTGGGTCAGCGGCGACGTGCCCGCCAACCGCTGCACCACAACGACGGCGCTGCCGCCTTCGCTGGCAAGCCCTACCGATTCCGCCTGGACCAGCGGCGTGACGTTGCGCCGGTAAAACTCGTCGATGTCCCAGGCATCCCACTCATTCGGGGTATCCCGGTGCAGTTCCAGCAGGTTGCCGTGTTGGCCGGGGGCGATCGCTTCGCGGCCGCTGGCGTGGTCGCGCAGGGAGGAGAGGAGTCCGTTGGCGTCCACCACGGCCCGGATGATTCCGTTGTCCAGGATGTAGCCGCCGTCGTGCGGCGTGGCCTGCACGGGCTCCGGCCTCAACGCGGGCTCCCCCGCCGCCAGGGCGGGGACCCCGTCCCGGGCATGCGGTGCGGCGTTGAGCAGGAATTGGCGGTCGCCGGAGCCCAGCATGGCCGCAGCGGCGCGGTTGATCAGTGACTCGAGGGCAGTTTCGATGGCCTGGTAGTTCCGCTCGGCGTCCTGGTGGACCCAGGCAATGGCGCTGCCGGGAAGAATGTCATGGAACTGCTGCAGCAGGACCAGCTGCCAAAGTCGCTTGAGCTCGGCGCCGGGGTAGTCATAGGCGCCGCCGGCGCGCACGGCAGCGGTGGCGCACCAGAGTTCCGCTTCACGCAGCAGGTGCTCGCTGCGCCGGTTGCCTTTCTTGGTGCGTGCCTGGCTGGTGTAGGTGCCGCGGTGCAGCTCCAGGTACATCTCACCCACCCAGACCGGCAGGGCGGGGTACTCTTCCTCGGCCTGCCGGAAGAAGCTTTCCGCGGAGCCGATCCTGACCTTCGCGGATCCTTCCAGGTCGGCCGTACGAGCAGCGGCGGCAAGCATTTCGCGGGTGGGACCGCCGCCGCCGTCGCCATACCCGAACGGCACCAGCGACACCGTGCCGCGGCCATGGTCCCGGTAGTTCCGCTCCGCGTGGGCCAGGTCCCTGGCGCTGAGATCCGAGTTGTAAGTGTCCACCGGCGGGAAGTGGGTGAACAGCCGGGTGCCGTCGATTCCCTCCCAGTTGAAAGTGTGGTGGGGCATCCTGTTGGTCTGGTTCCAGGAGATCTTCTGGGTGAGGAACCAGCGGCTGCCGGCGGCCTTCACGATCTGCGGCAGGGCCGCACTGTAGCCGAACGAATCCGGGAGCCACGCTTCCCTGCACTCGATGCCAAACTCCGCCAGGAAGAAGCCCTTGCCCTCGACGAACTGCCGGGCCATGGCTTCGCCGCCGGGCATGTTGGTGTCCGACTCCACCCACATGCCGCCGACCGGGACGAACTGCCCCGCCCGGACCTTTTCCCGGATCCGGCTGAACAGGTCCGGGTACTGCTCCTTGATCCAGGCCAACTGCTGGGCCGACGAACAGGAGAAGACAAAGCCTGGGTCTTCATCCATCAGGGCCACCACGTTGGAGAACGTCCTGGCGCATTTGCGGATGGTTTCCCGGACCGGCCACAGCCAGGCGGAGTCGATGTGCGCATGCCCCGTGGCGACCAGTTGGTGCGCCGAAGCGTACGCCGGCCTGGCCAGGACGCCGGCGAGCGCCCGCCGTCCGGCGGCGGCGGTTCCGGCAACATCGTCCGGGTCCATCACGTCCATCATGCGTTCGAGTGCCCGGAGGATCTCGTGGCGGCGCGGGAGCTCGACCGGAAGCTGCTCCATGAGGCCTGCAAGGGTCCAGATGTCCTGCTGGAGTTCCCACACGCTCTGGTTCAGTTCGGCGATGGCGATGTTTCCCAGCCGGTACTGCGGGGCGTCCCCGGCGGTTGCCTTGTCCCCCAGCGGGGTAGCGGCAAAGGTCCAGCCCTGCGCCATGTCCGGGTTCGCAGCCGCTTCCACGTAGAAGTCCACCGCCATGCCGCTGCCCAGCAGCTTGAGCGGGATGTACTGGTTGCGGGGCGATATTGCCTTGATGATGCTGCCGTCGGACCGCCAGGCGATGCCTTCGCACTGGAACCCGGGCGCTTCTGTGGTGAACCCCAGGTCCACCACCACCTCCACGGTGGTGTCCGGGCCGCCGCCCCAGGATTCGGGCACTTCCCCCTGAAGCCGCAGCCACGTGGTGCCCCACGGCCGTCCCCAGGGCGCACCGTGCTCCTGCGGCTGGAACTCCTGCCTCATCGCCTCGAGCGCGGGGACCGGTTCACCGGGCACTTCCCAGCTGCTCAGGGTAAGCGGGACTGTCCTGCTGTAAACGGCAGGGACAATGCGCTCGCGCACAAATCTCGCGAGGCGGACTTCCGTGATCCTGCGGTCGTCATGCAATATAGGTCCTCTTTAGGCTGGAGACTGGATCATCGCGTCCATTCGATGGACAAATCTACCCGCTGGCAGCACTGCATCCAACCCCCTGGGCACATCCAGCGGACCGTCCCAGGTGTCGGCACCCCTACGTTCTTGGAACGGCCGCTTCGGGCCTCAGGATCCGGGCGTTCCCGGCGTAGACATTGAAACTGGCGCCCCGGCTGAATCCCGCCACCGTCAGCCCGTTCGCCTCTGCCAGTTCCACGGCAAGGCTGGAAGGGGCACTGACGGCTGCCAGGACGGGAATTCCGGCGAGCGAGGCTTTCTGCACCAGTTCGAAGGACGCCCTGCCGGACACCTGGAGGACTGTCCCGGCCAACGGCAGGAGGCCTTCGCGCAGCGCCCAGCCCACCACTTTGTCCACGGCGTTATGCCGTCCCACGTCCTCCCGCAGGCACAGGAGCCGTGGCTCGCCGTCGTCGTCGATCCTGAACAGGCCCGCCGCGTGTACTCCGCCGGTATCGTCAAAGACGCGCTGGGACTCGCGCAGCAGCCCCGGCAGGGAGGCCAGGACCTTGGCGTCCAACGTCAGCGGGTCCGCCTGAGGACTGTGGTGGGAGGACTTTTGGACAGCTTCGATGGAGTCCGTTCCGCAGATGCCGCAGGAGCTGGACGTGTAGACCCTGCGGCCAGTGTCGGGGAGTGGGACGTCCGGCCGCAACTGGGCCTCCACCACGTTGAATGTCTGGACGCCGTTTTCGTCCTCGCCGGCGCAGAAGCGCAGCGACACCAGCTGTTCGGGCGCCCAGATAACGCCCTCGGACACCAGGAATCCGGCCACCAGGTCAAAGTCGTCGCCGGGTGTCCGCATGGTGACAGAGTAGGAAAGCCTGCCCAGCCGGATTTCCAGCGGTTCCTCCACGGCGAGGACATCTTCGCGGTGCCGGACCGGGTACTCCAGGGCGGCCGGAGAACCGTCCAGAAGATACTTGTGCACCTTGCGGCGCTGGGTCACTCGTCCCATGTTCCACCCTGCCTGTTCATTACTCCATCATGGCACCAACAGAGCCTCCCCTTGCCCAAAAGGCGCAGCCCGGGGCGCTTGGCCCGAGCGCTCCAGCCCCAGCTGCCTGGCCCCTTAGCCCAGGAGTGCGCTCCAGTCGACGGGCCCGCTGGGTGCCGGTTTGGCCTTGGGCTGGCCGGTGCGGGCATTGCTTCGGGGTTTTGCGCCCCCTTCGCGGGGACGGGGAATGGGCGGCCCCCACGGCAGCGCGAAGGCGGGCACCACTTCGCCCAGCTGGACTCCGTGCGGCGGCACCACCAGTACCCCGTCGGCGGCGGCGAGCCCGCGCATCATGCCCGGTCCCGTATGCTGCGCCGGGGAGGCCATGCCGTACAGCAGCCGGAACGGCATCAGGCGGGTGCGTCCGGGGTCCGGCTCGATCATCGTCCCGCACGGCACCTCCTCCACTGGGGGCATGGCGCGGTGCCCCAGTGCGGCCAGCAGCGGAGCCCCCACGGTGGAGAGGGCCATCATGGCCGCCAGCGGGTTGCCTGGAAGTCCCAGGACAAAGCGGCCGTCCGGAAGTTCCGCGAGAACCGCCGGATGTCCGGGCCGCATTGCCACGCCGTCGATGATGAGCCGGCCGCCGAGTTCAGCCACTGCCCGCCGGAGGTGGTCAGTTCCCGAGCGTCCAGTGCCCCCGGTGGTGATGACGACGTCGGCAGGCAGGTCCGGAGCGTCGGGTACCTCAGGCAGTACGTCCTCAAGCGCCGCCAGCCATTCGGCGTAGGAGTCGCCGATCCGCTGCTGGCCGCCGGCGATGCCGCCCAGCATGGCAACGACGTCCGGCAACTGCGGGCCGAATGTGTCGCGCACCTGGCCGGGGGCGGGCGTGCCGTGCTCAACCACCTCTGACCCGGTCAGCACCAGCCGGACCACCGGCTTCCCCTGGACCTGCACTTCGTCGTAGCCGGCCAGGGCGGCCAGGGCCAGGTGTGCCGGGTTGAGTTCCACCCCCGCCTTGACCAGGGTGTCCCCTTCCAGGGCTTCCTCCCCGGCCTTCCTGATGTGCTCCCCCGCGCGGGGCTCGCCGGGTCGCGCCTTGCCGCCGGTCATCAGGACGGGGAGCCCCTCATCGTCCTGGCCGAGGACGGCATTCTCGGTGCGCAGAACAGCCTTGGCCCCGGGCGGGATCAGCCCACCTGTGGCAATGGGGCTCGCCTGGTGCGGTGCCAGCCGGGTCCCGGGCTCCACCGGAATCCACGGGCCGCTTCCATTGACTGCCCAGCCGTCCATCGCTGAGGACGCGTAGTGGGGCATGTCCTGAAGGGCCACGATGTCCCGGTCAAGTTTGCGGCCCACGGCTATCCGCAGCCCCACCGGTCCGGGGGGAATGGGCGTGGCTGCATCGAACGCAGCCTGCCGCGCCTCTTCCCAGGTGTGGGCCGCATGGTGGTGGTCAGCATGCCCCTGTTCAGTTGTAACCGGGTGCGCCTCTGCTTCACTGCCCGGCGGCGCCTCCGGATCGTCGTGGGGTTCTGCTGTCATTCGCCGGCGGTCCCGGCGGCTTCAGCGTCGTAGTCTGCGGCCAGTGAACGGGCAACGGCCAGCGCGGCGTCCATCGAAGCTGCGTCCATTTCCCTGCCTGGAGCGGCAGCCAGTCCCGCTGCGAAGCCTGCGATGAAGGTGGTCAATGGCGCGGCCGGGCGGACAACCGCATGGGCAGCGACGCCGGCAAGCGACAGTACGGCATTGACATCCACCTGGGCATCCTCAAGCTTGTATGCCTGGAGCAGCGCCCTGCACCACTCTTCCAGCGTCTCGTCCTGGCTTTTCACGACTTGCCTCCCACGTTGTCTCCGCCCGCTTGCCGGTCCTGGCATACGCGCTGCTTCCCGGCGGCAACCCCCAGCGCGGCAGCATCGTCCCAGGTATCCACATCGGAAGTGGACCCGGCGGGGACTGTGACAAGCTGCACGTCCAGACTAGCAAGGAGCGCCCTGACAGAGCCGTTGACCAGGGCGTTGCGGGAAGCGAGGTTCCTGCAGGCTTTTGTTAACCCAGCCGTGCCGTATAAACCTGCCAGCGGCTGCACGCGGCCGTCCTGGGCACAGGCGATCACGCCGTCCCCGCCACCCCCTGCGGCAGCGGATTGCGCCAGTACATCCCGCAGCGCTGTCACCGCCAGGGAAGCCAGCGGCATGTCGCAGGCCAGCACAAGGGAGTAGGGAGCCTCTTCGCCGTTCCTGGCCAGGGCGTCCAGGCCCGCGGCAATCGCAGCTGCGGGACCAGCGAACGGCGGCTCCTCCCGGCACATCAGCAGGCGGGAAGGCCTGGTCGGCGGGCGCAGCAGGCCGGCGGCCAGGGCCCCGTCCGGCAGGGACCCCGCATCGCCGACAACCACGGTGTGCCGCGCACCTTCCGCCGCGGCGATGGCACGTTCAAGCAGGGTCTGACCTTGGAAGACAAGCGACTGCTTGGGCACGCCGCCCAGCCGGGATGACCGCCCTCCGGCCAGGATCAAGGCGTCGAAAGCCAACCTGTTCTCTTGCACTCCCCCAGCCTATAGATCAACACGGTACCGGGCAGCCAAAGCCGCAGACCGGGGCTGGATCATAGGGTCAGGTGACCGGCAGGTGGCCGGGGAGCGCCTTGGCCACACGGGGCAGGTGGTGATGCAGCGCAGGTAATCAGGCAGCGCGCTCCGGCAGCAGGAACGGATCCCAGGCGGGCGTCGGCTTCTCAAGCTCCTTGATCTGCCAGATCATTCCGTGCGGGGGTTCAGGAACGAACCGAAGGGTCCAACCCATTTCAGCGGGAGTGTGGTCGCCCTTGACGTTGTTGCACCGCAGGCAGGCAGCCACCAGGTTCTCCCATGAATCGGCCCCGCCCCGTGACTTCGGGTGCACGTGGTCGATCGTGTGCGCGGCTTTGCCGCAGTAAGCACATTTATGCCCGTCGCGGCGGAGCACACCCCTGCGGCTGACTGCCGTGGAGTGGTTGTACCGGGGCCGGATGTAGCGGTTGAGGAGAATAACGGACGGGCGGCCCAGTACGTCGGTGGGGCCTACCACGGGGTCGTCCCCTTCGGCCACCACGCTTGCCTTGCCCGTGAGCACAAGCACCAGCGCCCGGCGGAAAGTGATTACCGCCAGCGGTTCATATCCAGCATTCAGAACGAGAGTGCGCATGCACTTACCTCTTCACGGCCGCACCCGTCAGGGGCACGAGGGCCGGCTGCCCCCGGCATGTCCGGGCTATGGATCGACATCACAAGAGTAAGCAAAGAAGTGCAGAATCGGGTAATCGCGGCCCCTGGGCCCGTTCCAGCCCCAAAGACAAGGACAGGCAGCCATGCGGGCGCGGAAGGCTCAAAACGAAAAGGACCCCCGCCTTCCGGCAGGGGTCCTTTGCTGCAATTCGTGGCCGACGCTGGTTCAGGCCGGCACGAAAAATGTTACCTTACGCGGATGGCAACGGGTCCGGAACCAACATTGGCACTGAAGACCACGGTGTCGTTGCCGTTGTAGCCGCCGTGCACGGCCATGCCATTTCCGGCGTAGACGGCAATGTGGGCCATGCCGCCGCCGCCATCAGCGTAGTACAGGAGGTCGCCGGGCTGGGCCTGGGACATGGGCACGGTGTCACCCAGTGACAGGTAGCCGGCAGGCCAGTCATGGAAGTGGATGCCAACGGCGGCCAAGGCGTTGGTCACCAGCATGGTGCAGTCCTGGTGCACGCCAAGCTGGGCATAGGCGGCGGAGAGAATGGCTGCACCCTTCCCGCTCGCGGAAGCCTGGGCTGCAGGAGCAGCCGGAGCAGCAGCGGTGGCAACCTTGGCCGTGACCTTGGGAGCGGCAGCGGGCTGGGCAGCAGGTGCAGCCTCCTGCACCTCCACCTGGGGCTCAGGCTCGGCGACGGGAGCCGGCGTGGTGGTGACGGCAGGCTTCTCGTAGCTGATGGCGATGGTGGAAGCCGCGGAGATAGGAGCATCAACGACCGATTCAACCTCCAGCTGGGATGCCGGAGCGGAATCGCGCTTGACGTTGGCGTCGGCAGCGTTCGCAGCAATTCCGCTGGTCAGGACCAGGCCGGAAGCCGCGGCGATAACAGCAGCCTGGCGGCCCATGCCACCGGCGTTGTCGCTGACAGCTTTGGCAATGATTGCGATCGAGTTGGTTTTGGTGACCTCGGCGCGGTGCCGTGCGGTAGCACGAGTCGTCATGAGTTCTCTCTTTCGTTTTTCCTTCGGACCGCGTGTAGGCAGGCAAAGGGAACTGGACGCGCCGGCATCTTGGGGGTACGCCGGCGCATCCCGAACGGGGATGTGGTTTCTAGCGAAAAGGCTTTGGGCAAAGAAATAGCCCTTGGAGCATGAAGTCCAAGAACTACTTGTTGAGGTGGTAGTACGACGAGGTACCGGTGGCTGCAGGCGAGTGCAGCAGCGTGCCCTGGGACGGGTTGAGTGCGCTGATCATCATGCCGTTGCCGACGTAGATGCCCACGTGCGCGCCGCCGTTCTGGACGACAACGTCGCCAGGCTGCGGGGTGGAGGTGGGGGTCATGATGTTCCACGCGTTGGTGCGGGGGATGCTGATGCCGGCCTGGGCGTAAACCCACTGAACGAACCCGGAGCAGTCCCAGCCGGTGACGGGGCTGGTGCCGCCCCACACGTAGGAGTGTCCGATGCCGGTGTAGGCGATGGCTGCAATGCCGGACGTTGCCGCGGATACGGTCTCTGCGGCTTTCGCGGCCGGGGCAGCGTCCTGGCCTGCGGTGGCCGTGGCAGCGCGTTCGGCCGTAGCGGTGGACTGGGTACGCACCGCTTCCACCTTTGGAGCGGCGGTGGTCTTGACGACGGGGCGCTCGAAGGAAACCGTGGCCGTCGGGGCGGCGGTGACAGCGAGGGCCGTCTGGGCCGAACCGGACTCGGTGGAGGCAGAGACACCAGCGGTGGTGTCTGCTGCGGTGGCCGGCAGGCCCATGCTCAGGATGAGGCCCGACGCCGCTGCCACAACGGCAGCCTGGCGGCCTACGGGCCCGGCATTTGCACTCACGGCCTTGGACACGGCGTCCAAGGGGCTGGTGCGAACCGTTTGCGCACGGTGGCGCGCAGAATTATGGCGTGAAGACACGAAGGTAGCCTCTCCCAATGCCTGCGAGGTGAGCTGTCGGATTCGGATGGGAGTCACCCGGCCACACTGCTTCCTGGGAAGCTCGTGACTTAACCCCAAGGCCTTCTGAACGTGAAGGCCAAAATTGGTTCCCCCGCCCCTGCCAGACGATGAAATGCGAACGGACCTTGAGCGGTGGCAGAGTTAGGCAATCCACTCAAGAGCGTCAACTTCGGAAAAGTTGACGCGAGTTAGACGGTACAGCAGTTTTCTTTCAATGTCACATTCAGGTCACAGCGCGTGGATGCGATCTGAGAGTGGTCAATCATTTGGTTACAGCCAGCCCATCGGGTCGACCACTTCGCCGTTGACCTGCACCTCGAAGTGCAGGTGGCAGCCGGTGGACGCCCCTGTCGTGCCGCTGAGCGCCACAACGTCGCCCCGGGAGACCGTCTGGCCCACCTTGACGTTGAAGGACGACAGGTGGTTGTAGGTAGTCTCGAGCCCGTTGCCGTGGTCGATGACCACCCGGTTTCCGCCGCCGAACTGGTGCCAGCCCGCGAAGGTCACGGTGCCCGTCGCGGCAGCAAGGACGGAGGTTCCGCACTGGGCCACGAAGTCCTGGCCGCGGTGGAAGTCCCCGGAGCCACCGGTGATCGGGCTCACCCGGTAACCGAAGGGTGACGCAGTGGTGAGCGAGGCCAGCGGCGCGGCCAGGGTACCGGCCGACGCGGCCCGCGTTACGGAACCGGCGGACTGGGCGCTCAGGAGTTGCTTCAGCTTCCCGTCGGGGTCGGCCTGGGTCACTACGGCTGAGCGGCTGAAGTCGATCTGGGCCCCGATATCAGCGGAAATCTGGGGACTGACGGCGGAGGCCGCCAACGGCGCGTTGCCTGACGCGTCCGTTGCCATGACAGGACTGGTGGCGGGCACCGTGACCGTCAGCACCAGGCCGGTGGCGGCCAGGGCGATTCCAGCTTTCTGGCCGATACCGCTGGCGGCGGCAAACTCCGTCACCTGCCGGAACGGACCCCGGCGCCGGCGCGCGTCGCGATGCAGATCACGGGGGCGCTCCGCTGCGACATCTTCGACAACCCGGGGTGCCGAAGGGGTGCCGGCCGCGCGGCGCCGGCCCCGGGAGGTCTGCATGGTCAAGAAGGGTTCCTCTCTGGAAAAGCCTGCGGAGTTAGCTGTCGGATTCGGGTCAGAGAGATCAAAGACCCGGCCCGTCAGGGCAAGCTTCTGCACAGGGGTGTTCCCGGAAGAATCCTTCACTGGAGAGGCTTGCTGCTGACGGACTTCACCCCAAGGCAGCCCCCCGCTGCCGTTTGTGGTTCCCCCGCCTCTGCCAGTAACGACTCGTGCACCCGATCCGCTGGCAGAGCTCGGCTCCGGATCGGGTAACGCTTAAGTATCAACGATTGGTTCCACTATAGGGCCTTAAGACCCTAGGTAACAATTCCGTTATCTTTGCGTGGAACGACGGCGCTGGGCTATAGGGCCCGCCTCAGGACCGGCGCATGGCGACAAAAACGTGGGCTGCAACCTCGGGCGGGAGCTCCAGTGCGCCTTCGATTCCGGAGACGCGCACGGAGATGTAATCCCCCACGCGCTCCAGGCCTACGGCAGCCCCGGGCCGGATTCCGCCTTCGTCCAGTTGCGCCAGCAGTTCCGGTTCCACCTGGATCGGTTCCGCCAACCGGCTGATGGTCACCACGGAGGCGGGCGCATAACTCTTCATTGCCTCGACCAGGCTGATGGCGCCGTCGGCCAACCCGGTGGCCGGCTGTCCGCCCAGCGCCGCGAGGCCGGGGATCGGGTTGCCGTAGGGCGATTCCGTGGGATGGTCCAGCATCTCGTAAATGCGCCGCTCAACACGCTCGCTCATGACATGTTCCCAGCGGCAGGCTTCGTCATGCACGTAGGCCCAGTCCAGTCCGATGACGTCGGCCAGCAGGCGCTCGGCCAACCGGTGCTTGCGCATGACTTCGGTGGCCCGCTTGCGGCCCGTATCCGTGAGTTCCAGGTGCCTGTCACCGGAGACGACAACCAGTCCGTCGCGTTCCATCCTGCCGATGGTCTGGGACACGGTGGGGCCCGAGTGGCGCAGGCGCTCGGCGATACGGGCCCGGAGGGCAACGATGTTCTCTTCCTCAAGCTCCAGGATGGTCCTGAGGTACATCTCCGTAGTGTCGATCAGATCCGTCATCCAGCTCAGCTCCTCGAGCGCAGTACCTTGCGTTGTCCCACCGTATCGCCTCTTGCCGCGAGGTAGTCCGGGGGCCAGCTTAGCCTATTTTGACTTTGTCCGAATAGCCGCGCCCCGGGCAGCCTGACAGCGTGCGGCGCGTCTCATTGTCTGGACTTTGATCCCTCCGGCTCCCGCCCCCACTGCCATTCAGGCAGAATGGGGAAGGCCCTGTTGCGCAGCCACTGCGCGCCACCGGCCACCTTTAACCCGCCCGTCCGGACCAAAGCTTTCGTCCCCGCCGAATTGGAGCACCTGTGAGCGACACCAGCATCACGATCCCCGCCGACCTCCTGCCCAAGGACGGGCGGTTCGGCGCCGGCCCGTCAAAGGTCCGCCAGGAACAGATCGATGCCCTGGCAGCAGCGTCCAAGACCATCCTCGGCACGTCCCACCGCCAGGCGCCCGTCAAGAACCTGGTTGGATCGGTCCGGGAAGGGCTGAACCAGTTCTTCCGCGCCCCGGAGGGCTATGAGGTAGTCCTCGGCGTCGGCGGCTCCACGGCGTTCTGGGACATCGCGAGCTTCGGGCTCGTCGAGAAGAAGGCCCAGCACCTGTCCTTCGGCGAGTTCGGCTCCAAGTTCGCCTCGGCCACCAACAAGGCGCCCTTCCTGGATGCCTCCTCGATTATCACGTCAGAGCCGGGCACGCGCCCTGCAGCCCGGGCAGAGGCCGGGGTGGACGTCTACGCCTGGCCGCAGAATGAGACCTCCACCGGCGTGGCCGCCCCGGTCCAGCGGGTAGCCGGAGCCGACGAAGGCTCCCTGGTCCTGGTTGACGCCACCTCCGCGGCCGGCGGCCTGGACGTGGACGTTGCACAGAGCGATGTCTACTACTTTGCCCCGCAGAAGAACTTTGCTTCCGACGGCGGCCTGTGGCTTGGCTTGTTCTCCCCCGCCGCCATCGAGCGTGCTGCACGGATCAAGGCCAGCGGCCGCTGGATCCCGGATTTCCTGGATCTCCAGACCGCCATCGACAACTCCCGCCTCAACCAGACGTACAACACGCCCTCGCTGTCCACGCTGGTCACGCTGGACGCCCAGGTCCAGTGGCTGAACTCCAACGGCGGCCTGGACTTTTCCGCAGCGCGCACAGCTGACTCGGCCGGACGCATCTACAGCTGGGCCGAGGCCTCCGACTTTGCCACCCCGTTCGTGGCCAAGGCGGAGGAACGCTCCAACGTCATCGCCACCATCGACTTCGACGAGTCGGTTGATGCCGCGGCTGTTGCCAAGGTCCTGCGCGCCAACGGCGTCGTGGACACTGAGCCCTACCGGAAGCTGGGCCGCAACCAGCTCCGCATCGCCACCTTCGTGGCCATCGAGCCCAGCGATGTCTCCGCCCTGCTGTCCAGCATCGACTACGTTGTGGGCGAGCTGCGCAAGTAGGTACGGCAGCAGCTACAGGTAACGTACGACGGCGCCGCCCGGGTTCTTCCCGGACGGCGCCGTTTTCGTTGTCGCCCGCAAGGGCTGGCCGGTTTCCCGGCAAAGGTGCGGTCAGGCTCCCGGCTGCGTGCCGGCGTCGTCCGTGGAATCCTCCGCCGCTTCCGCTGTTTCCTGGCCGTCCGCTGCAGGCCGGGCTGCTTCGGGGGCGGCTGCTTCCCCGCTGTCGGCTTCGGACTCCTGCTGCTGGTCCTCCTCCTGCTGCTGGTCCTCGGGGCGGACGCGTTCGGCCCACGGCACCCACTCGGGGGCGAGGATCGAATCCTCGGATGGAAGCAGGCCCAGCTCGTTGACGGTGACCACCTTGGAGCGCGAGTTGCGGGTCAATACCGCGTACCACTGCCATCCTGCGTAACCGGGCAGCCTGGACTCGAACAGGTGCGTGACCAGCCGGTCGCCCTCGCTCTTGGCCGCCAGGTGCGCGCCGACGGTCGCCGCCGGCGTGATGCCCTCCACGGCGGCCCGGGCAGTGTCCACCGCAGCAGCCAGGAAAGCATCCGGCTTGCCCGTGCGCCACACGGGCACGCCGGCCTTGCGCTTGGGCGGAGTCTTGGCAGCCTGCTCCTGCACTGGCGTGCCCGGCTGTTCAGAATCGGGAGTCATGGGCGCCTAAACGTCCAGCTCGTCGGCGACCTTGCGGAGGGCGGCAGCAATGGCCTTGCCCTTGTTGCCGTCCGGGTACTTGCCCTTGGACAGGGTCCCGGACAGGTTGTCCAGGACGGTCACCAGGTCCTGCACCAGGGGGGCGAGGTCCTTGGCGCTGGGACGCTTGGCCTTGGCGATGGAAGGGGTCTTGTCCAGTACCCGCAGGCCCAGGGCCTGGGCACCCTTGCGCCCGTCCGCCACTCCGAACTCCACGCGGGTGCCGGCTTTCAGCTCCGTAACGCCCTCGGGCAGCGACGACTTGGGCAGGAAAACCTCCTGGCCGTCTTCGCCCGCCAGGAACCCAAAGCCCTTGTCCTTGTCATACCACTTGACCTTGCCGGTAGGCACGTAATCAACCTTCTTCGTTCTGCTGTCATGAGACACGGCCCGCTGCCACCGCATCCGCATTGTTGTGCGGGTTCAGGGTATGGCAAACGTAAACCGTGTTGGTCTGTATGCTTCAAGGTTATCCTGCCGCATGGCCTATTGATGCGTTGGGCAGCGCTGTTCCGCCCCAGGCGCAAGGCCCCGGCTTTAACCCGCGCCGTTCCCGGCGCGGTAGCGTTGCGTCCATGACTCCCTCGCGTTACCGGCGGCCGCTGATGGTCCTCGCCGCAGTTGTTGCCGTGCTGTCCCTGATAGCCGTGGCAGCTGTCATGGCGCTTGCCTTCGCCGGCTCGGTGGCTCCTGCCTGGGTCACCTACACCGCGCTGTACGGCCTCCCGGTGGCATTCATCCTGATGCTCCTGCTGGTCCTGGACGGTGTTGCCGCCCGGCGGCGGGCGGGAAGGACGCAGCAGCGGTAACGTTGGACTGATGTCCCTCATTCGCGCGCTTGGCAAGGACCTGGAGGCACGCAGCGACGATTCGTTGCGTGCGCTGTTCGCCGCGCGGCCGGACCTCATTTCCCCTTCCGTTCCGGACTTCGCTGCCCTGGCGGCACGGGCCACATCCCGCGTCAGCGTCCAGCGCGCCCTTGAGCGGCTCAACCGGCCGCAGATGCAGGTCCTGGAGACCCTGCATCTGTGCACCAACACCGACACCGGGCACAGTGCCTCCGCTGAGGGGGTGCACAAACTAATCCACGGCTCCGCCCTGGCCACAGTCAACCAGATCCTGGGCACCCTGCAGGAGCTGGCGCTGGTGCACCCCGCCGCTCCCCCGCACGGCACCCCTTCCCCGGCCGCCGGCCAGCCCTTCTACCTTCCGGTGGGGTCACTCAAGGACGTGGTGGGAATCTACCCGGCCGGCCTGGGCCGCAGCTATACCGAACTGGTCCGCTTGCAACCCGCCTTCGCCCAGCGGGCGGTACAGCTGGTGTCCGAACTGCACCGCAGCGGGTTCGCAATCCACGAAGCCACCACGCCCATGGAGGCTGCCCTGGCCCTTCAGCACTGGACGTCCTCCCCCGAGGCACTGCAGGACATCCTCGCCGGCGCCCCGGAACGGACGACGGCGCTGCTCGCCAGGTTCCGGAACTGGGCCATGGGTGCCGTCCCCCAGGCACAGCGGAAAGCGTCGGTCACCACGGAGGGGGCCGACGTCGGGCCCGTTGACTGGCTCCTCGCCCGCGGGCTGCTGGTTCCGCTCGACGCCGCCCACGTGGAACTGCCCCACAGCGTGGGACTGGCCCTGCGCGGCGGCGCGATCATCAACGACTTCACCCTTGCGCCACCGGTCCCCGAGCTGGGCCGGACCACGGCCGCGCTGCGCCGGAATGCGGCCCTGAGCGCCATCTCGGACACCCTGCGGCTGGCCGCCGAGCTGCTCCACGCGGTCAAGGAACATCCGCTGGCAACGCTGCGCAGCGGAGGCGTGGGAGTCCGCGAAATCCGCCGCCTGGCCGAGCACCTGCGGGTTGACCAGGGCAGGGTGAACCTGCTGCTGGAGCTGTGCGGGCTGGCCGGCCTCATCCGGCTCGATGTCGACTCCTCATCATGGGTGCAGCCGCCGCAGCTGGAATGGCTGGTCCTTCCCCGGCAGGAACAATGGCTGTGGCTGGTGAACGCCTGGCTGGCCAGCGAGCGCGTGCCCTCGATGGTGGGCCAGCCGGTGAATTCGGCTCCGGGCACACCGGCCGGGCGCTCGGCGTCGGGAACCACCATCGCCGCGTTGTCCGCCGGAGCGCAGCGGCCCGACGCTCCCGTGGTCCGCAAGCGGATCCTCGAGATCCTGCACGAGCTCACCCAGGAGGCGCCTGCGGCCGACGGTGCGGCGCCCGTTCTGGACGCCGCCGCCGTCCTGCAGCGCGCGGAGTGGTCGCAGCCGCGGATGGCCAGGCGGTTCAGCTCGCTGATCCGCGGGGTCCTCGCCGAAGCCGAAATACTGGGCCTGGTGGGTTCGGGTGCCCTGAGCCAGCTGGGCAGCGCCATCGCCGAGGACAACCCGGATGCTGCCATTGCCATCCTGGGCGAGCACCTGCCTGCAGCCCTGAACCACGTGCTGCTGCAGGCGGACCTCACAGCCGTTGCGCCGGGCTACCTCGCCCCGGCCCTGACCGAAAAGCTCTTGGTCATGGCCGACGCGGAGGGCCAGGGACCGGCCACCATCTACCGGTTCTCCGCGGAGACCATCAAGCGGGCACTCGACCACGGCTACGACGCCTCCGGCCTGCTGGCGTTTCTCCGTGAACACTCGGCCACCGCCCTACCGCAGCCGCTGGAGTACCTGGTGGAGGACACGGCCTCCCGCCACGGCAGCCTCCGCGTGGGCCAGGCCGCCAGCTTCATCCAAAGCGACGATGAAGCGGCCCTGCGCGAGCTGCTGGCTGGACCGAAAGCCACCCAGCTGGGCCTGGTCAGCCTCTCACCCACGGTGGTGGCCTCCTCGTCGCCGCCGCGTGAACTCGCCGCCGCGCTTCGCAGCTTGGGCCTGTCCCCGTCCGTGGACGGGGCCGAACCGGTCACGCATCTGCGCCGCCCTTCCACGCCGCAGGAAACCTCCCGCCCCGTCTACACCGCCCCGCGGATGGCGCCCCCGGCGGAGGAAGTCGACGCCCAACTGGACGTCCTGCGGCAGGCGGGTGCCGGCGTCGGGCACCACCCCGGCACCGCTGCCGGCAGCGAGGCCGCGACGCAGCTGGGGCTTGAGGCACTGCAAAGGGCCATCCGGCTGAAGCAACGGATCCACATGAACGTGGTGGACAGCCTGGGGAATGCCAGCCAGGAAGTCGTTGTTCCGCTCTCTGTGAGCGGGGGCAGGGTCCGCGTCTTCGATCCTGCCAAGGACACGGAGCGGGTCCTGTCCGTGCACCGCATTATCGATATCGAGGCGGCAGAGGAACTGCGCCAGTGAAGGAATCCCCCGCGTGACCGACGGACCCCTGATTGTCCAAAGCGACAAGACCATCCTCCTCGAGGTGGACCACGAACTCGCCACCGAGGCCCGGCACGCCATCGCGCCGTTCGCCGAGCTGGAACGGGCACCTGAGCACATGCACAGCTACCGGCTGACCCCGCTTGGGCTGTGGAACGCACGTGCCGCCGGGCTGGACGCGGAAAAGGTGCTGGACGCGCTGCTGAAATACTCCCGCTTCCCGGTGCCGCATTCCCTGTTGATCGATGTCGAGGAAACCATGTCCCGGTACGGCCGGCTGCGCCTCGAAAAGGACCCCCGGCACGGGCTGGTCATGCGCACCGACGACTACCCCGTCCTGGAGGAAGTGATCCGGGCCAAGAAGATCGCGCCGCTGCTGGGGCCGAGGATCGACGGCGAAACGGTGGTGGTGCACGCCTCCCAGCGCGGCCAGCTCAAACAGCTGCTGCTGAAGATCGGCTGGCCTGCGGAGGACCTCGCCGGGTACGTGGACGGCACCCCGCACCTGATTTCGCTCAACGAGGACGGCTGGCAGCTCCGGCCGTACCAGCGCCTGGCCAGCGAAAACTTCTGGGCAGGCGGCAGCGGCGTGGTGGTCCTGCCCTGCGGCGCCGGCAAGACCCTGGTGGGCGCCGCGGCCATGGCCACCGGTTCCACCACCACGCTGATCCTGGTCACCAACACGGTGGCTGCCCGGCAGTGGAAGGACGAACTGCTCCGGCGCACCTCCCTTACCGAGGACGAGGTGGGTGAGTACTCCGGCGCCCTGAAGGAGGTCCGGCCGGTGACCATCGCCACCTACCAGGTGCTCACCACCAAGCGCGGCGGCATCTACCCGCACCTGGAACTGGTGGACGGCCACGACTGGGGCCTGATCATCTACGACGAGGTGCACCTCCTTCCGGCACCGATCTTCCGGATGACCGCCGACCTGCAGGCCCGCCGCCGGCTTGGGCTGACCGCCACCCTGGTCCGGGAGGACGGCCGCGAGGGCGAGGTCTTCAGCCTGATCGGGCCGAAGCGGTATGACGCGCCCTGGAAGGACATCGAGTCGCAGGGCTACATCGCCCCGGCGGACTGCGTGGAGGTCCGGGTGGACCTGCCCAAGGATGAGCGGGTTGCCTATGCCATGGCGGATGACGCCGACAAGTACCGTTTGTGCGCCACGTCGGAGTCAAAGACCCAGGTGGTGGAACAACTGGTGGCACGGCACTCCGGGGAGCAGCTGCTGGTGATCGGCCAGTACATCGACCAGCTGGATGACCTTGGGGAGCGGCTGCAGGCGCCCGTGATCAAGGGTGATACCTCGGTCAAGGTCCGGCAGAAGCTCTTTGATGCGTTCCGTACCGGGGAGCTGCAGACCCTGGTGGTGTCCAAGGTGGCCAACTTCTCCATCGACCTTCCCGAGGCCTCCGTGGCCATCCAGGTCTCGGGCTCCTTTGGGTCCCGGCAGGAGGAGGCGCAGCGGCTGGGCCGGCTCCTGCGGCCCAAGAAGGACGGCCGGGCCGCCCGTTTCTACTCCCTGGTGGCACGGGACACCCTCGACCAGGAGTTCGCCGCCAAGCGCCAAAGGTTCCTTGCCGAGCAGGGCTACGCCTACCGGATCATGGACGCGAAGGACGTGCACGCCTCGGAGTAGGAATCCGCCGGTGCGCACAGCAGCCGCCGGAGCGCACACTGGAAGCATGAGCATACGAGTCATTCCGGCTGTGCCCGGGCCGGGGCAGGAGTCCGTGTGGGACTATCCCCGGCCCCCGCGGATCGAACCCAGCAGTGAACGGATACGCATTGTTTTGGGCGGTGAGTTGATTCTCGATACGACCGATTCCCTGCGCGTCCTCGAAACCAGCCACCCGCCGGTGTACTACGTCCCCAAGTCTGCATTCGCCGCCGGCGCACTGGAGCCTGCCTCGGGCAGCAGCTTCTGCGAGTTCAAAGGCTCGGCAAAGTACCTGACCGTTCGCGGCGGCGGCAAGGAAGCGGACAGCGCCGCCTGGTCCTATCCTGACCCCGCGTCCGGTTTTGAGGCGCTCGCGGACCGGGTGGCCGTCTACCCCGGCCGGATGGACTACTGCGAAGTGGATGGAGAGCGGGTCAAGCCGCAGCCCGGCCGCTTCTACGGCGGCTGGATCACCGCCCGTGTGGTGGGCCCGTTCAAGGGCGAGCCGGGAACCATGGGCTGGTAACCGCAAGCCCATCTCCATCATGCTCACAAGCAATATCCAGACAACTCCCAGAGACTGGGAGCATGATGGGAGCATGAACAAGAACGGTCCAGAAGCCAGGCTGCTCGTCGTCGATGATGAACCCAACATCCGCGAGCTCCTCTCCACGTCGCTGCGGTTCGCCGGCTTTGAAGTGGTTTCCGCCGCAAACGGCCGCGACGCCCTCGCCGCGGCCGACACCCACGCCCCTGACCTGGCCGTGCTGGACGTCATGCTCCCCGACATGGACGGCTTCACCGTGACCCGGCGGCTTCGCGCCTCGGGCAAGCACTTCCCCGTTCTCTTCCTGACCGCCAAGGATGACACGGAGGACAAGGTCACCGGCCTGACGGTGGGCGGCGATGACTATGTCACCAAACCCTTCAGCCTCGACGAAGTGGTGGCAAGGATCCGGGCCGTGCTCCGCCGCACGCAGCCCCTGCTCGACGACGACGCGGTCATCCGCGTGGACGACCTCGAACTCGACGACGACGCCCACGAGGTGCGGCGCGGCGGCACCGTCATTGAGCTCTCCCCCACCGAGTTCAAGCTCCTGCGCTACCTCATGCTCAATCCCAACCGGGTCCTGTCCAAGTCGCAGATACTGGACCACGTCTGGGAGTACAACTTCAACGGCGACGCGTCCATCGTGGAGTCCTATATCTCCTACCTGCGGCGGAAGGTGGACATCGACCCCGAGGCGCCGGCCCTGATCCAGACCAAGCGCGGCGTGGGCTACGTCCTGCGGACGGCTGAAAAGCGCTGACCTTGCTGAAGCGGTGGAAGTCGGCCTCACTCAGGTCGCAGCTGGTGGCCATGATCATGGCCCTGCTGATTGTGGCCCTGACGGTGACCGGCGCAGTGACCCTGACACTGCTGCACAGCTACCTCCAGGGCCAGGTGGATGACAAACTGAACGCCGCCGTCGACTCCGCCCGGAAACAACGCTCCTTCACCCAGCTGCAGGCTCCCAGTTCCATACCCACCGACTATTCGCTGATGCTCTTCGCTCCGGGCGAGCAGCCGTACACGTTCGGCGGCGATCCCGACGACCACCCGGATATCAGCTCCATGACCGTGGAGCAGGCGCAGGCCCGCGGGCTGGCCCCCTTCCAGGTCCGTGGGACGGACGGGGAGAACTGGCGCGTAGTGGCGGTGACGGTCCAGAACGGCCAAAGCACTGCCGTGGTGGTGATTGGGCTGCCGTTGGAGAGCGTGGACGACGTCCTCAAGCATGCCACCCTGGTGGTCACCGGGGTAGGCCTGCTGACGCTGCTGCTGGCATCGCTCATTGCGAGCTGGACCGTGTCGCGTTCCTTCCGGCCTCTTGCCCGGGTTGAGAAAACGGCCGCCGCCATTGCCGCGGGCGACCTCTCCCGCCGCGTGGAGGTGGAAAACCCCACCACCGAGCTGGGCCGGCTGAGCAGCTCCCTGAACGCCATGCTGGCCCATATCGAGACCGCGTTCGCAGCGCGGACCGCCTCGGAAGCAAGGATGCGCCGCTTCGCCGCCGACGCCTCCCACGAGCTGCGCACTCCGCTGGTCACCATCCGCGGTTTCTCCGAGCTGTACCGCCACGGCGCCCTGGCAACGGATGAGGACGTGGCCACGGCCATGGGCCGGATCGAAAGCGAAGCCAAGCGCATGGGGTCCATGGTTGAGGATCTGCTCCTGCTGGCGCGGCTTGACGAGCAGCGTCCCCTGCAGCAAAAGCCGGTGGACCTGCAGCTCATCGCCCACGATGCCGTGGTGGACACGCAGGCCAGTGACCGTTCCAGGGTGATCTCGCTGACCGGGCTCGACGGCGGACCGGCGGCGCCTTCCCCGGTGCTCGGCGATGAGGCCAAGCTGCGGCAAGTGGTGGGAAACCTCGTGGGCAATGCCTTGCGCTACACCCCCGAAGGCAGCCCCATCGAACTCGCCGTCGGAGTCCGCAGGACTGACGGCGGGGAGCGGTCCGTCATCGAGGTGCGGGACCACGGACCCGGCATCTCGGAAGAGGACGCAGCCAAGGTCTTTGAACGCTTCTACCGGGCGGATACGTCCCGCACCAGGGAGACAGGAGGCAGCGGCCTTGGGCTCGCCATCGTGGCGGCAATCGTGGGGTCCCACGGAGGCTCGGTGCGGGTTGAGAAGACCGACGGCGGCGGCGCCACCCTGGTGGTCAGCCTGCCCCGGCGCGAAGACGCGCCACGGGAGGGCAGCGTGGACGGACAGGAAGCATCCGCCGGCAGTACCGCAGGCGCCAAGGGCAGCGACGGATCGGTTATCCACATATAGCCAACCGGCCATCGCCCAGGCCTGCCGCTGCTCCGTAGGCTCGTCCCAGCAGCCGGGAACCCCCGGGCGCGGGGCGCTCCGCCCGCCGAATCCGAAAGGCACAGCCATGAGCATCATTTCCGTCGACACAGAATTACTGCAGCTGAAGTCCGCCAACGTGCAGGCAACCGTGGACCGGATCAGCGCGGACGTGCAATCCATGAAGCGCGGACTGGACGAGCTGCAGGGTTCGTGGCGGGGTGCCGCAGCCACCAACTTCCAGGCGCTCGTGACCGAGTGGACCATCACCCAGGGCAGGGTGGAGGCATCTCTCGCCTCCATCAACGCGGCACTGGCGTCCGCCGCCGCCACCTATGCCCAGGCGGAGCAGGGAAACGCGCAGCGGTTCAGCTGACGCCATGGCCTGAGGGTACCGTCAGGCCTCCGGAGTTCCCTGGTGGAACCGGAGCCGCCACCGGCCCCCGTCGAGAACCCACAGCGAGCTGCGGAGGATCGTGCCGGAACGTGCGAAGCTTCGGTACGTCAGCAGGACCGCGCCGGTGCCGATGCGGTCAGCACCCAGGATTTCAATATCGGTCCGTTCGCCCGGGTCCTCTTCCAGGGCCATCATCATGGCATCCCGGGTCCACACCCTTCCCGAACTGCCGATCTCCATGAAGTCGGGGTGGAGCAGGACGGCGGTCCGGCCGATGTCTCCCCGCACCAGGGGGCCCAGCAGCTCACGTTCGAGCTCTTCCACCAGCGCTTCGGGCGGGATGGAGCCGGCATGTTGGGTTGCCTCCGCAACTTCAAGGGCTTCGTTTCCGAGTTCACTGAACAGGTCAAGTTCCTCGAAGGCTGAGACCGGGGCAGGAGTTGCCCGCGGCGTTCCCGCGGCACCAGCGCCGCCAGCTGCAGGAACGTTGACGCCGGCTGCAGGCGCCCTGCCGGCCGGCGCTGCCGCGGGGCGGGCCTGCCCAGTGGACGGAATGTCCAGCGTGGCGGACGGGAGTCCGACGCCGGATGCAGGCTGCGCGGCCGCTGGACGCCCGGAGGTGCCAGGGTGGTGGCCGCCCGGGAACCCCGGACCCGACCTTGCTGCCACCCCCTGCTGGTAGGCCGTGGCGGCCGCCCTGGCACGCTCGTCGGCTGCCTCGTTCAGGTCATGGCCGGCGTGCCCTTTGACCCATTCGAAGGTGTAGGTCCTGCCGGCCAATTCCCGGTCAAGTTCCTTCAGCAGTTCCACGTTCAGGACGGGTTTTCCATCGGCCTTGCGCCAGCCCTTGCGCTTCCATCCGGGCATCCATTTGGTAATGGAGTTGATCACGTACTGGCTGTCGCAAAGAATGCGCAGGTCTTCCCCGGGCAGGTGGGCCGTGGCGCGCAGCAGGTCAAGGACAGCCATCAGCTCTCCCTGGTTGTTGGTCCCGTGGGGCCAACCGCCCGCGCGCCAGCAATCGTCATTCACATACCAGGCCCAGCCGGCCGGGCCGGGGTTTCCCAAGGCCGAACCATCAGCCGCTGCAGTAATCGTCACCGGTCCATCCTGCCAGAAGCAACTGACACGCGTACCAACCGCCCGCAGGAAAACGTTTACCAAACATTCTTGACGTGCCCTGGAATGCGCGAAACAATCGCAACATCGTGCGAGAAAGCGGTTTCTGACGCTCCCGCGCAGTTTTGAGAAAGGCACTGCAGTGGGGCAACGAGTACCTGAACGGACAGACGGACAAGGTCATCGCCGCGTTCGAAGCCTCCCACCCGAACATCAAGATCAAGGCCGAGCCCGGAGAATGGTCCAGCTACTGGGACAAACTGGCAACAAAGACTGCCGCCAACGATGCACCCGACGTCATCCAGATGGACCAGAAGTATATTGCCGAATACGGCGGCCGCGGCGCGCTGCTGGACCTCGCCAAGCAAAACGGCATCGACACCGCAAGACTGGACAAGGAGGCCCTTGCCTCGGGCCAGTATGACGGCGCGCAGTACGGGCTGAGCACCGGCGGGAACGCCTATGTCATCATGGCCAACACCAAGGTGTTTGAAGCGGCGGGGGTTCCCATCCCGGACGACAAGACCTGGACGTGGCAGGACTTCGAGGCCACCGCGGCGAAGATCAGCGCCGCAGGTGATGGGAAGTCCTATGGGGCCGCCTATGGCAGCAACGAGGCCGACCTGATCATCTGGCTGCGCCAGCACGGCGAAAACCTGTATTCCGGGGACGGGAAGCTCGACTTTGAGAACGCCACGGCCGCCTCCTTCTGGGAGCGGCTCAAGGAGCAGCGGGATTCGAAGGCCGGCCCGCCGGCAACCGTGGCCACGGAGGACGCCGGAGCCGGGCTGGAAGAGAGCCTCTTCGGTACAAACCGGGTGGCCATGGCTTGGTGGTGGACCAACCAGCTTGGTTCGCTCGAAGCCACCACCGGCAGCAGCATCAAGATGCTGCGCGCTCCGAGCACCGACGCCGCGTCGGCCAGGAACGGCATGTACTACAAACCCACTATGTTCTGGTCCGCTTCCTCCCGCTCGAAGCATCCCCAGCAGGCCGCGGAGTTCATCAACTACCTTGCCAACAGCCCGGAGGCGGGCGCCATCCTGATGACGGACAGGGGCGTGCCCACCAACAGCGAAATCGTTGCCGACATCACGCCCTCGCTGAAGCCCGCCGACACCACCGTGGTTAACTTCCTGAAGGACATTGCGCCGGATATCAAGGATGCGCCCCCGGTCCCGCCGGTGGGTGCGGGAAGCGTCCAGAACGTCATCAAGCGCTACACGGATGAAGTGCTGTATGACCGGCTGACCCCGCAGGCTGCGGCGGACGCCTTCAGGAAGGAAGTCCAGGGGATGCTGGACTCGGCACGGAAGTAAGTTCCGGGCAGGCCCCCTTCCGGGGAGACAAAAATGCGGCCCCCTCCGAAGAGGGGGCCGCATCCTTTATAACTCTGGCGGGGCAGGTCCCGGCCTGGAGGCTTAGAAGCCGCCCATGCCGCCCATGCCGCCCATGTCGTCGCCACCGGCGGGAGCAGCGTTCTTCTCCGGCTTGTCAGCCACAACGGCCTCGGTGGTGAGGAACAGGCCGGCGATGGAGGCCGCGTTCTGCAGGGCAGAGCGGGTCACCTTGACGGGGTCGTTGACGCCGGCAGCCAGCAGGTCGACGTATTCGCCGGTTGCTGCGTTCAGGCCGTGGCCTGCGGGCAGGCCGCGGACCTTGTCGACAACCACGCCGGGCTCAAGGCCGGCGTTGAAGGCGATCTGCTTCAGCGGGGCGTCGATGGCCACGCGGACGATGTTCGCACCGGTTGCTTCGTCGCCGGACAGCTGCAGGTTGGCAAATGCCTTGGCACCGGCCTGGATCAGGGCTACGCCGCCACCGGCGACGATGCCTTCTTCAACGGCAGCCTTGGCGTTGCGCACTGCGTCTTCGATGCGGTGCTTGCGTTCCTTGAGCTCAACCTCGGTTGCGGCTCCGGCCTTGATGACTGCAACGCCGCCGGCCAGCTTGGCCAGGCGCTCCTGCAGCTTCTCACGGTCGTAGTCGGAGTCGGAGTTCTCGATCTCGGCGCGGATCTGGGAAACGCGGCCTGCGATCTGGTCGGCATCGCCGGCACCTTCGACGATGGTGGTCTCGTCCTTGGTGACAACAACCTTGCGGGCCTGGCCCAGGAGTTCCAGCCCAGCCGTTTCCAGCTTGAGACCGACTTCCTCGGAGATGACCTGGCCGCCGGTGAGGACGGCGATATCGGCCAGCTGGGCCTTGCGGCGGTCACCGAAGCCCGGGGCCTTGACGGCGACGGACTTGAAGGTGCCGCGGATCTTGTTGACGATCAGGGTGGCCAGGGCCTCGCCCTCGATGTCCTCGGCGATGATCAGCAGCGGCTTGTTGGACTGCATGACCTTTTCCAGGACAGCAACCAGTTCCTTGACGTTGGAGATCTTGGAGTTGACGATCAGGATGTACGGATCCTCGAGGACCGTTTCCTGGCGCTCAGCGTCGGTGACGAAGTAGGCGGAGATGTAACCCTTGTCGAAGCGCATGCCTTCGGTGAGTTCCAGTTCCAGGCCGAAGGTGTTGGACTCCTCGACCGTGATGACGCCTTCCTTGCCCACCTTGTCCAGGGCTTCCGCGATGAGGGCACCGATCTCGTCGTCACCGGCGGAGATGGAAGCGGTTGCTGCGATCTCTTCCTTGGTTTCGATTTCCTTGGCGGAGTTCAGCAGCTCGGCGGTAACGGCCTCGACAGCCTTCTCGATGCCGCGCTTGAGGGACAGCGGGTCGGCGCCGGCGGCAACGTTGCGCAGGCCTTCCTTGACCAGGGCCTGTGCCAGGACGGTGGCCGTGGTGGTGCCGTCACCGGCAACGTCGTCGGTCTTCTTGGCAACTTCCTTGACCAGCTCTGCGCCGATCTTCTCGTAAGGGTCGTCCAGCTCGATCTCCTTGGCGATGGACACACCATCGTTGGTGATCGTGGGGGCGCCCCACTTCTTTTCGAGGACGACGTTGCGTCCACGCGGGCCGAGGGTGACCTTAACGGCGTCGGCGAGGGTGTTCAGGCCACGCTCAAGGCCGCGGCGTGCCTCTTCATCAAATGCAATGATCTTGGCCATAACGGCAGTAGTCCTTTCGGGACAGTCGTTAAGAATGAACCTTCGCTGCAGTGCCCGCGACGGACGATCCTTTGCCGGCGGCCTCTGTATGCCTCCGGGCGGGGATCTCACTGAAGTGAGGTGTTTCTTTCGCTCCTCGACCGGTGCCGCGCGCCGCCGGCCGGAACCAGGCTTTGCTTAGCAGTCGGTGCGTCAGAGTGCTAAGTCAATAATTAGCACTCCCCAGGTGAGAGTGCAAGCGAAAAGACGCTGCATGCCCCGCGGGGAGCCGCCGCTTCGCCCAGGGCGATCAGCCGGAGTGTCCGGCTGTCTCCCTGCCTGAGAGCGAGGGGTTGTTGTCTGCCCGAAAGGTGTACACGGAGAAGACAGCCGTGGTGATGTCGCCGTTGGAATCGAAGGCAACCGGGCCCGACTCGCCGTCGTAATTGATGTCGGGGCCGCCAGCAAGGCCGCCCAGGCATTCCTTGTAGCTCAGGCAGGGGGTGGCCGGTGTTCCGGCGCCGGAGTGCGGCGTCCCTCCGGAAACGGGAATCAAGTTGGCCGCGATGGAGCGTCCGGCATCATCCTGCGCGCGGGCTGCGGCGAGGCCGGCGAGCGTGACGGCGTCATAGGTTTCGGCAGCGTAGGAGACATCTTTGAGGGCAGGGTCGACCGCCAGCAGCCTTGCCTGGAAGCCGGCGGTGGGCAGCCGTCCCGGGACGATGGCGCGGGCACCCTCCAGGGCCCGGGGTGCCAGGCCGGATCCGTAGCGGGCAAAGGCGCCGTCGCTGAGGATGATGCGCGAACCACTGAGGCCGGCATTGTTGAGTTCGGCCAGGGCGCCCTGTGCGCCCTCGCGGGCAATCAGGACGACGGCGTCCGGCCTGGCTTTGCCGGCGGAGCGTGCGGCCTCGCCGGCGGCCCCGGCCTTGAAACCCGACCCGGGAAGGACCGTGAGTCCGGACTTTTTCGCCGCGTCCGTGACGGCAGCCGAGAGGTCCTTGCCGTAAGCGCCTTCCTGGTAAAGCACGCTGATGGAGGCAGCGCCGGCGTCCTTGGCGAGTTTGGCCAGCACAGGGCCTTGGGCGACGTCGGCTGCGGCGGTCCGGAAATAGTACCCTCCGCTGGCCAGCCCGGAGAGTCCGGCAGCGGTATTGGCCGGAGAAATGAGCGGTATGCGCGCGTGGGACAGGGTGTCCACAGCAGCGTCCGCGTGGCTGGAGTCCGTGGGTCCGACCACCACGTCGGCTTTGGCGGCCGCCAGGTCCTTCGCCTGCCGCGCGGTGTCCTGGTCCGGGTGCACCGGGAGGAGCTCCACCGGCCGGCCTTTGTGTCCGCCGGCGGCGTTCATGTCCTGGATGGCCAGTTTGGCGGCAGCCAGCTGGGGTGCATTAAGGAAAGCATTGTCCCCGGTGTTGTCCAGGATCAGGCCCACCCTCAGGACCCCGTCGCCGGAGGCCTCAGCCGGTTCCACCCTGGCGTTGCCGCCGGCGCCGGCGCAGGCTGTGATCGAAAGAAGTGCTCCGACGGATACGGCGAACGCCACCCGGGCACGGACTCCTGGGCGCAGGGCATGCCTCACTGCGCGGGCCGGACGTTTTCCGCCTGCGGGCCTTTTTCGCCCTCGCCCACATCGAGCTGCACGCGCTGGCCCTCGGCCAGCGCCCGGTAACCCTCCCCCTGGATAGCGGACCAGTGGACAAAAATGTCATCACCGGAGCCGTCAACGGTGATGAAGCCGTAGCCCTTTTCAGCGTTGAACCATTTGACGGTTCCCAGTGCCATGGTGAACAACTCTTTCCGTTGGGGCCAGGTGGAGACCGGGCCGGCGTGACTGGACGGCGTGCGGCTACCGGTAACCCGGGCCCAGCACCACGACGAGCGGTGCCTGGAACTCGGTGCTGCTCACCACGGTGGGGATGTTCAGCAGCGCGGCAAGCGCCTGGGCGCTTGCCAATTGCTGGGGGCCGGCATAGAAGATCACGGAGGACTTCTGCGGGGCTCCGGACCAGTTGCCCACCGGGCCCAGCCGCCAACCGTCGGCCTGGACAGTTCCGCCTATCCGGCTGGCCAGCCCGGCGGTGCCGGCGGCGTTGTAGACGGCAACTGCCTGTGTCCTGTCGACGGTGGCCTGCTGGGTGGGAGTAGCTGTGGGTTCCGGCTCCGGCTCAGTACTTTGGATTGCTTCGGAAGAGGCGGAGGGCACCGGGGAGGCAGTGGGCACGGAAGCCGAAGGCGTGGCCGGCGGGGTGGATCCGGCGCCGGCCAGCGGAGCTGACTCCACGCTTGCCGACGCCTGGGTGGCGGTGGTGTTGAAACCAAGTTTGGGAAGGATCAGGAAGGACACCAACCCAATGGCAAGGGCCGCCACTCCCATGGCCAGGATGGGCCACAGCCGCACGCGGGACGGGGCCGAGGCCGTCCGGTGGACACCTTGTCGCGACGCAGCCTCCGGGACCTTGTCGAATTCATCGCGGGCGTATCTGGTCATGGTGGAAGGACATCCTTGGTGAGTGCGGCTGGTGTGCCCGCAGGGGCGTCTTAAGCGTCGGATCCCAGGCGGCGGGCTGTGCGTGCACGATGGCGCGACGTACGTAGTCTACGCAATCTCTTGACCAGCATGGGATCGTGGGCCAGGGCATCCTCGCGGTCGATCAGTGCATTGAGGAGCTGGTAGTAATGTGTCGCGGAAAGGTCAAACAGTTCCCGGATGGCCTGTTCCTTGGCCCCCGCGTACTTCCACCACTGCCGTTCCAAGGCGAGCATTTGCTGCTCGCGCTCGGACAGGGAGGATTCACGAAGGCTGAAATCCGCCAGCAGGGACTTCCCTGGATCCTGCTCCGGCAGGTCTTCCCGGGCCGGTTCCGCCACGGCACACTCCTTCGCTTGTTACTGTCAATGTCTTACCCCTATGCTAGCCGCCGAATAACAGGGGTGTCATTTGCGCCCCCGCCCCGATGGAGGGTTCCGGCCCGCCCTTTTCTTTAACAGGCCCAGGACCGTCACTGCAACAATGGAACGATGGTTGAATCGGATGCGCTGTTCGAGCTGCAACAGGACCCGGCGGACGCCGTCAGCTTCGCCGGCCTGGCGCAGCTGCCACTGGGAGAGCTGATGGCTCCGGACTGGGCCGCGGCGCTGCAGGGCGTCGAATCCCAGCTCCGGAAGGTCCTGGCGTTCCTTGCAGACGAAGAGGCGGCCGGGCACCAGCTCCTGCCGCCGCCGTCGAGCGTCCTGCGCGCCTTCCGCCAGCCCCTCGCGGACGTGAAGGTCCTCATCGTGGGGCAGGACCCCTACCCCACGCCGGGACACGCCGTCGGCCTGTCGTTTTCGGTTGACCCGCACGTCCGTCCCCTCCCCCGCAGCCTGGTCAACATTTACCGGGAGCTGGAATCGGACCTGGGCATTCCCCCGCGCGTCCATGGAGATTTGTCCGCGTGGACAGAGCAGGGTGTGCTGCTCCTGAACCGGGTGCTCACCGTCAGGGCCGGCGCGGCGGGCTCCCACCGGGGCAAGGGCTGGGAGGAAATTACGACGGCGGCAGTCACCGCACTGGCCGCCCGCAAGTATCCGGACGGGTCCAGGACGCCCTTGGTGGCAGTGTTGTGGGGCAAGGAAGCTGAGGGCGTCCGGCCGCTCCTGGGCGGGGCCCCCGCGGTCACCAGCCCGCACCCCAGTCCGTTGTCCGCGTCCCGCGGTTTTTTTGGTTCCAGGCCGTTCAGCCGCGTGAACCAGCTGCTCCGGGAGCAGGGTGCGCGGGACGTAACCTGGGAACTCCCGCCGCTGCCCTAGCTAGGCTTGCCTTATGAGCACCGTCCCCGCCGCCACAAGCGCAACCAAGAAGAGCCGCCCGCAGGTCAACCTCACCGTGCTGCGGAAGGAACAGCTGTCCCCGCACATGGTCCGGATCGTGGCCGGCGGAGAGGGCTTCAGCGATTTCGTCAACAACGGGTTCGTGGACCGCTATGTGAAGATCGTCTTTCCACAGCCCGGCGTGGAGTACCCGTCCCCGCTGGACCTTTGGACCGTCCGGGAAACCATGCCGCGCGAGCAGTGGCCCTTCACCCGCACCTACACCCTGCGCTGGGTTGATCAGGAGGCGCGGGAACTTGCCATCGACTTCGTGGTCCATGGCGACGAGGGGCTCGCCGGTCCGTGGGCGGCCAACGCCCAGCCGGGTGAGACGATGATCTTTACTGGCCCCGGCGGCGCCTACAACGCCAATCCCGAAGCGGACTGGTACCTCTTTGCCGGTGATGAAGCGGCCCTGCCCGCCATCGCTGCCTGCATTGAGTCACTGCCGGCAGGAGCAACCGGGCTGGCCTTCCTTGAGGTCGGGTCCGAGGCCGACATCCTGCCCGTTTCCGCTCCGGCAGGGCTGGAGATCACCTGGCTGCCCCGCAACGGTGCCCCGGCGGGTTCCAGCGACCTGCTGGTCACCGCAGTGGCGGACGCGGAATGGCCAAGCGGCAGCGTGGATGTCTTTGCGCACGGCGAACGCAGCTACATGAAGGCCCTGCGCGAGGTCTTGTTCAAGCAGCGCGGCCTGGAGCGCCGGCAGGTGTCCCTCTCCGGGTACTGGGCGCAGGGCCGGGTGGAGGACGTGTTCCAGGCCGAGAAGAAACTTCCGGTCGGGCAGATCTAGCCTGGGCCCGGCGGGCGCTGGCCGCGGCCGTTGGCTAGCGGCGGCGCGCCCGGCGCCGCTCGTTGCTCGCCAGGCTGCGCGTCAGCGGACGGGCCAGCACGTCGCCCAGGACGATCCCGCCCGCCGTGCCCAGCACAATGGCACCGGCGCTGAGCATCCCGCCGGCTCCGGCCAGGACCTCGGTTTCCTCAACGGTGAGCACATACATTGACCGGAAAATCGTGAGGCCAGGCAGCAGGATCAGTGCCGCGGGAACAGCCACCACCAGCTGCGGTGCGCCCATCCGCAGGGCCACCACCCGTGCCAGCAGGCCAATGACGACGGCGGCCATGGCGGGTGCAAAACGGTCCCCGACTCCCAGCAGGCCGCAACCCAGCAACACCAGGTAGCCGGCCACCCCAACGGCCGCCGTGGGCAGCAGGAGCTTCCAGGTGGTCTGTTCCGTGATGCCGATGGCCATCACCGCGGCGGCTACGAAGAGGACCAGGACCCACAGATCGTAGGCGGGCGGGAAGGTCTGCGTGACGTCGATGCGCTGCAGCCCGGTCAACTCCCCCACCACGAAGGCAACAGCGATTCCGGCCACGATCGCACCGAAGGTCAGCAGCGTGGACAGGAACCGCCCCGCCGCGGTGACGGGGAAGCCGTTGATGGCGTCCTGCACGGAGGACACCAGGCGGCCGGTAGGCAGGAGCAGCAGGATGCCGCCCACCACCACAATTGACGGTGACGCGGTGAGCCCCAGCTGCCACAGCAGCAGCGCCAGGATGGTGACCACGAAGGAGCAGCTGGCGGTGATGAAGAAGTCGGGCACCCGCCACCGCCCCAGCTGCCGGGCCAGGAGGCTGATGCCGATATTGGCTACGAACGCGATGGCCGAGGACACGAGGCCGCCGCCCAGCACCCCCACAAAAACGGCGGCGAAAACACCGAACGCGGCCGTGACCATCCACCGCGGGTACGGCTTGGGACTGGTGATGGCCTCGTTCAGCCTGCGGATCGCCTCGTCACGGCCCACGCCGCCGGCGACGATGTCGGTGACCAGCTGGTGCACCTTGGCCAGGCCCGCGTAGTTGTTGGTCCATGACCTCACCACGCGCAGCAGGGCGATGGGGGTCTGGTCCTTCGGCGCATAGTTGATGCCGACGGACTGGTTGGTGATGTCCACCTCGATGTTCTTCAGCCCCAGGGCCGCCGTGACGGCGATGATGCTGGTTTCAACTTCCAGGGCGCCGGCCCCGTAGCGGAACATGGTCTCAGCCAGGTGCAGGGCGAAGTCCAAGGTCTTGCGTGCGGACGTGTCCACGCCGCCCACCTGGATGGTGGGATTGGCATAGGGGCTGCCGGCAAGCCGGTCCACGATGCTCAGCGGAGCCGTAGGAGGATTTTCGCCCTGCACCAGCCGGCGCAGCATCCTCTTGGCGGCAGCGTCCTGCCGAAGCTGGGCAGGGGTCAGCGGTTCCGTCTTGGGCAGGCCGTCAGTTGTCGGCCTGGATCCTGGCCGTGGGGGCCGGTCAGTCATGCCCGTTTCCTCCCTGTGTGCGGTTGGTGGATGGTCAGGCTGCGCGCTTCAGCGGCAGTTTGCCCATCAGCGTACGGGCGGCAGCCGCAGCGGACCTGGCCAGCCTGTTGGCGTGGAAGACCGCGGGCCGCACCGGCAAGACGAAGTCCCCCACCAGCTGGACCACCTCCCCGCCGAAGCCCTTCTTGAATTCGTAGCCGCCGTGGCCTTCCTCGTCCTGCCCCGAGATGCCGAACGTGCCGTAGAAGTTGTACCGCGGGTAGCCCTTTTCCAGGGCGTGCAGCATCATTCCCCAGTAGAGGGAGGTTGCACCGTTGAAGTAGATGTAATCCTGGACGGTGCCGCCGATGACGCACACCACCTCATCGCCGTAGCAGACGAAGTGGATGGCCGCCACGGTGGCCGTTCCCACGGAGTCGGGGAAGCGCTCGATGTCCTTCAGGCTCCGCTCGTAGCTGTCCACCAGGTCCTGGACAACCTTGAGCCGGTTGGCTTTTTTCTTGCTGCCGGTCTCCTCCACCTCGCGGCGGAGGTCCGCCGCCGTGGCCGACTCCGCAGCCAGACGCTCGGTGATGGACTTTCGGTAGGCCGGGATGTCGATCTTGGCCATCATCAGCTTGGTGAACTCCGCAGAGGTGGTGCGGAGCAGGTTCTCGTAGTAGGCGCGTTCGCGGTACACGAACCCTTTCTCGTCGCCTGCACGGCTCAGTGCACCGTAGAAATCGTCCAGCGTCTCCAGGGTGGCCTGTTCCAGGAAGACGCCGTTCTTTTCGGCCTTGCGGATGGCCTTCCGCGTCCGGTAACTGGTGCCCATGATCAGTTCTTCCGCGTCCTGGATGCCCACCAGGTTTTTGATGAACATCCAGTTGACGTTGACGAAGTTCATGTCCAGGCCCTGGTGCTGGAATCCGAGGCGTTCCAGGTCCGCCACCAGCGGCCGGTTGTCCTCGATTTCCGGGTGTTCGGCGCCGTCGGCGTCCCGTGCGATGTACCTGATGTTGGGAGAGATCCGCAGTTCAGCAGCTTTGCGGCCTGCCGCGTGCTTGCGGAGAAGTTCGACGACGGCACTCACCAGTTCACGGTCTGCATAGTCCATGAGGGGGCCCTTGGCACACTCGCAGACGGTGTAGCCCAGCCGGGTGGTGGTGTAGTTGAGCTTTCCTGCGGCCACGAGTTCGCCGTCGCGCCGGACCCCGAAGAGTTCCACCTGCTGGCCCCGGGCACGCTGGAAGCGGGCAAAGTCAATGGATTGCAGGAAGCTGTTTTGCGGGTGCTTCAGGGCGAAGGCCTCAAATTCTGCGTCGCTGAGGTTGGCGTATTCAAGCCCGGTCGCGGCGGAAACTGGATTCAAGGGGTGACCTTCTTCTGGACTCTTCGCGGCCGGTGGGCTCGCGCTGGGTGGAGGGGTTCAGGACGGACGGTGTTCAGGGCGGGCGGTGTTCAGGGCGGGCAGCACGGGGCGGGGCCGGCGGGCGCCTGGGCGTGCGGTCCTTGCCGGCAACGGTCAGTAGAACTGCTGCCCGGTTCGTGCGGTTTCGATCCGGCGGAACACCTTTTCCCCACCGTTGACCCAGAGACGGTGCCGGAGCGGGGACAGGATGTAGTCGTGGCAGCCCACAAAGTCGGTGACCGTCTTGGTGAAGCTGGTCTTGAACATGCCCATTCCGTAGAGGTTGTGGGTCTTGTCCTTGATCCGCGCAGCCGGCGGAGTGCCGCAGAAGTCGTACTCCGTGCAGCCAAGTTCCTGCATCCGCCGGATGGCCGCCCACTGCACCAGGTGCGAGTCCCCGTACTGCTTGCGGTTCTGGGTGGAGCCGCCGTCCTTGTACGTTGCCTTGGCCCCGTAGTTGATGACGAAGGCACCCACGCTGGGTTTCCCGTCCTCATAGACGAAGAAGAAGTTGCCCTGGCCGCGGTTGCAGAACTCGTCCCAGAACCGCTCGTAGTAGTCATAGCTGCGCAGGGGCATTGACCCCTTTGCGCTGACGGTGTTGGCCATCAGGTCGTACAGGGCGCGGTAGGTCTCCGGTCCTTGTTCCTGCCGGACCACCTGGCAGCCCTCACGCTCTGCGCGCCGGATGGCGTTCCTGGCGCGGGAAGAGATGGCTTTGAATACTTCCTCTTCCGTGCCGGAGATATCCAGCAGGGCGGTGGAATCGTTGGACTGGATATTGGGGGCTTTGGCCAGGTGGGCGGCTGCGAGTTCCCGCCGCGCCTGCTCGGAGTCGATGATGTCCGGTTCCACCTTGATGGTGAAGACATTCAGCTTCCTGCTGCGGACCAGTTGCGCGCACGCTTCGAGCGCAGGTCCCAGGTCTGCTGCACCGGCGAGGTCAGGGCCCTTGATGAGGTACCAGAGCCGTCCCAGGATGGGAAAGCTTTTTTCCAGCACCAGGTTGTAGCTGGAATTCCCGCCGCCTTCGAGCACCAGGAACCGGATTTTCCAGCCGCTTCCGTTCTTGACCGATGCGTAGGCGGCAGACTGCAGCATGTTGCCGCCGTTCGGGTTGGCCGTGACGTGCTTGTCCCAGTTCTCAATTTCCTCGGCTGTGGCAAAACGTGCGGTGAATTCTCGCAAGGGGGCCGTGTCCAATCGGGTTTGTGCGCGGTTTCGGTACTTCTGGATGCGTGCGGACATGCAGCCTCAAGTCTAAAGCCTCATACGCTCCCGGCTTTTCTCCGGCGTGCCCCGGACGGCACCCACGGGGTGCGGAGCGCCGCCTTGACGAAGCTCGGGAGGTTCAACAAGGGTTGGGGTATGAGGCCGGATGGGGAACAGCGCGCCGCTCCCGCAGGACGCGGCAGGCAGCCGTACAGTGCCGGGGTCCAGGCGGCAGGGCTTGCCGGTTTCCTGGTGGCGTCACTGCTGGTGGCGGCCCTGGGCGGCCTGGCTTCAGCGGCCAATGTCACGGGCTGGTACGCCACCGCGGACAAGGCCCCCTGGTCTCCGCCCAACGGCGTGTTCGGCCCGGTGTGGACCATCCTCTACACGGCAATGGCCTTGGCGGCGTGGCTGGTATGGCGTAAACGTACCGATGGCACACGGCAGGCCATGGTGGTGTATGCCATCCAACTGGCCCTCAACCTGGCCTGGACCCCGGTGTTTTTCGCCCTTTACCCAGCCCTTGGTACGGCGGCCCTGTGGTTGGGGTTGGCCATCATCGTGGCCTTGGTTGCCGCGGTTACGGTGACGGTGCTGCATTTCGGTCCCATCAGCCGGACGGCGGGACTGCTCCTGCTGCCCTACGTCTCATGGCTGGTGTTCGCTGCAAGCCTGAACTGGTGGGCGGCAACACACAACTAGGCTCACGGGCATCGCTCGGGCCGCCATGCTGCCGGGTGTCGGCGGGGTGTCAGCATTCGACGACGTTGACGGCGAGGCCGCCCATGGCGGTTTCCTTGTATTTGGAGGACATGTCTTTGCCGGTTTCGCGCATGGTGATGATGACTTCGTCCAGGGAGACGCGGTGGGTGCCGTCGCCCCAGAGCGCCATTTTCGCGGCGTTGATGGCCTTCGCGGCCGCGATCGCGTTCCGCTCGATGCATGGGACCTGGACCAGCCCGCCGATCGGGTCACACGTCAGGCCCAGGTTGTGTTCCATCGCGATTTCGGCGGCGTTCTCCACCTGGGCGGGGGTGCCGCCCATGACCTCGGCCAGGCCCGCGGCGGCCATCGAGGACGCGGACCCGACCTCGCCCTGGCAGCCCACCTCGGCCCCCGAGATCGAGGCCTGTTCCTTGTAGAGCACCCCCACGGCGCCGGCGGCGAGCAGGAACCGCACCACCACGTCGTCCCGGTCTTCCTGGGTGGCCTGGTCCATGCCCGGGGC